>NZ_CP087141.1:0-350513 GCF_045160025.1 Spirosoma sp. KNUC1025 | reverse complement strand
TGGTTAGAAAAACCCTATCGCGGCCTAGGCATTGGGGCCAGGCTACTGCACAAGCTTGAGACCAGGCTGCACGGGCTAGGCATCCAGCATGTCTATACCTGGACAGCGGGTTACGAAGCGCCACCTTTTTATCTCAAGCAAGGCTATATTATTTTTTATGAGCAGGAAAACTTCTTTCCGACCGGTCACAGCCGGGTAGGATTTAGAAAGACATTGTGAGAAACTCGTTTCAACGGCCACCTATGGCATCCTCAGCTTAGGGGAGGTGGTGTGTGTCTCTCCCTTTTTTGGCCTTACGGTTAACGATCGTCCTTTCAATTGCCGTCATGAAAACGTGATCGAACATATAAAGGAAGCATCTAGTAACGCAAACTATTTCTGAACCAGCGTTTAGAAAATGTAAAATTGGCTAAAACTCTAGTTTTAGCATTTTCGGAGGCACTTTGTGAAAACGTCATAAAACACTAAGTAATCAATATTCCTTAAAGAGAATATTTGAAATTCTAGTATATCAGGAGCTGATTTTGGGAGAATCATTCCGACCACTTCTCTACACCGGCAGCAATCCGGAGGGCTCGTTGTACATCTTCCCAGTAGTAGCCGCTGTCATAGCCAGTCGACAAGCGATCACAAATACTTAAAAAATCAGATGCGTCTTCCACGCGCTGCTTCTGAATCGCTATTGGATCAGGCTGGGAGGGAGGTTGATCAGATATGGGTTCCATATCCATAAAGGTAAACAATAGGCCAATGAAAAAGCCCCACCGGGTTTAGCGGTGGGGCTGAAGAAGTATAACAATTATAAAACGGTAGTTGCAGATTTTTATTGTGCAGCCTGAAACAGAAGGGATCCTATTTAGCACTTTTTTTCCTATGCACAACGAGCGGTCATCCGTCAAAAAGCCAATAAAGATTAGGGAAAATAGTCTCACAAACTCAAGGGTACCCTAGTAAAAGATACTTTGATTCGAGAGACGGCAATTTGAGACTTTTGAACTTAAAAAGATTTTTGTCCGATAAGGTCAGTACACAGTCACCGTGAAATGGGCGTTTCGCGAGATTACCAAAAGTGACATCCAGTAGTCTCAAAAACACTTGAAAGTAGGTCAAATTGGTAGTAAGGCCTGCTGTTCTTGCACGAAGAATCGCCTTCAAGTTCATGCATGCCGATGCGCACTGGATGCACATCAATAGCAGCCAAAAAGCTACTCAAAATCTTAAGGAAAATTTGTTTGCAAGAATATTTTCCGTTTCCTTTGCTATGGAAAATATAGATAGGTTAATATTTTCCATAGCCAGATTCTATGAAGAACCAAATCGTACAGGCATCCTTACAGCTGTGCTTACAATATGGCATTCGGCAAATGTCCATCCAGAAGCTCGTTGAATCCTTAACTATCTCCACCAAAACGGTTTATAAGTACTTTACAAATAAAGAAGAGCTCCTTGAAGCGGTCTTGTATCGCTACCATGGCGAGCAGTACCAGCTGTTGGAAAAACTTCCGGTTGGGGAAAACGCGGCCTGTCTGTTTTTCACGATCTGGCAAACGGCCATTGATAAGGAGTACCAGATTAATAAAGTCTTCTACGAAGATCTGCACGATTACTACCCCGAGCTGGAACAAAAGGTGAATGCCGTAATTGGACCAAAATTTGAGCAGTACTTTCTGGCCGTCATTCACCAGGCCATAGACCAGGGGGCCTTTAGAGACGACATTCTTCCCCCGTTGCTTTACAAAGTGTGCTGGTACTTCACCAGGCTGTTGTTCGGGTCGGGGCGTTTAACCGGTTCGGTTTATCGGCCCAAGCCTTAATGATCCAAACGATCGGTCAGTACATCCGAAGTCTTTGCACACCCGGCGGACTTAAAGCCCTTGATGAGCATATACAAGCGTCGTTGACAACCCCTGTAGCCACATTGCCAGTAGGCTCTTCTCACTAATTCGAAACTGCTGAAATGCCAGTACCTATGCCATCAAACCGTTTTCGTTACGTCCTGTTTTGCCTGACAATGGCTGCTTCTTCGATTAGCCAGGCGCAAAATAATCTGCCGCAGCAAAGCGCGGTGCTCGCCAAACAATACACCACCAAAGACACGCTGTTTAGCCAGCCTTACGTGGATAGGGACGAGTGGCGGGAAAAGCCGGTACGCCACCGATACGTACATGGTGGTTTTATGGGGACGGACGCCCGTTTCTCGTTTTACTTCCCGCCGAAAGAAACCTACCAGGGTCACTTTTTCCAGTATATCACGCCCTTTCCCGACAATGAAAATTTGTCCCAGGGTGCCTCCGGCGAGGAAGACAAGATTGGCTTTGCGGTCTCGCATGGAGCCTATTTTGTTGAAACCAATGAAGGCGGCAAGATTGACTTTGCCCGGCCACAAGCTCGGGATGCGAGCATTGGCGCCTACCGGGCCAATGCGGCATCAGCGCAGTATTCCCGGGTGATCGCGGCCCAACTCTACGGAGGGAAGCGTCCGTTCGGTTACGCCTTCGGGGGCAGCGGGGGCGCCTATCGGACGGTAGGCGGTATCGAGAATACGGAGGGGGTTTGGGATGGGGTCGTGCCCTATGTGCTGGGTTCACCCATGGCCATTCCCAACGTTTTTACGGTTCGAATGCATGCCATGCGGATATTGCACGATAAATTTCCTCAGATCATCGATGCCCTCGAACCGGGTGGTAGTGGCGATATGTATGCAGGGCTGAATCCCGAAGAAAAAGAAGCGTTGCAGGAGGTCACCAAAATGGGCTTTCCGCCCCAGTCGTGGTTTGGCTACAAGACCATGGGTATCCACGGGTTTCTGGTGCTGTATCGAAGTGTGGTTGGCATCGATCGAGCCTATTTCGAGAAGGATTTCTGGAGTACCCCTGGCTATTTGGGAGCCACCGCACCGGCCTCTCTGTTAAAAGCGCGTATCCAGCAGAAAAGTATCATAAAGGCCGGGGTCACCCCTGACCAGGCCGTGGCGTCAGGCTTAACGAAGGCGATGTCGGCGCAGGACCGGGGCACAGCCGATGCTGCCTGGAAAAGTCTGGGCGGGGTGGAAGGAGCGATGCCCGTTGGGTTTCAGTTGCAAAACCAATTACCCTCTATTGACTTTTTGGGAGGAGACCTCCTCATTAAAAGCGGGGCTGCAGCCGGTAAGAGCCTACAGCTTACCAAAATTTCGGGTGACAAGGTCGTTCTTGGCCCGGTCGATCCGGCGCTGTTGACGCTGGTAAAGCCGGGTGACAGCGTACAGGTAGACAATTCAAACTTCCTGGCGGTTCAAACCTATCACCGACACCAGGTACCCGGTAAAGAGTATGCGGTATACGACCAGTTCCGGGATGCCACTGGAAAACCGATTTACCCCCAGCGCCCCATGCTTCTGGGACCCTTGTTTACCCAGGGAGCGGCTGGTGTATTGCCGACGGGTAAGTTCAAGGGAAAGATGATTTTACTCGAATCACGCTGGGATCGGGAAGCGTTCGGGTGGCAGGCGGATTGGTACCGGGCCCGGGTACAGGCGAATCTGGGCGACCAAACCAATCAGCATTTTCGACTCTGGTACACCGACCACGCCCTACACGGGGATGTGGCCATTGAGGATGACCCCACCCGGACAGTAAGTTATCTGGGCGTCCTCCAGCAGGCGTTGCTGGACCTATGTGCCTGGGTTGAGCAAGGCATCGAACCTGCCGCCACGACCCGCTATACGATTGTCGACGGACAGGTGGTCATTCCCCCTTCAGCAGACGAGCGCGGAGGTATTCAGCCGGTGGTTAACGTGCTGGCCAATGGGGGCAAACGGGCGGTGGTAAAAGTGGGGCAAGCGGTTCGCTTTACCGCCGAGGTTGACGTGCCTAAAAACAAGGGTCAAGTCGTGAAGGCGGTCTGGAATTTTGAGGGGTTACCAAGTGACTTTACCATTAGTGATCTTCATGGCTGGAACTTCGACACCTCGGCTGTCTTCCCCGTATCAACCCAACCCAAGCCATCCGATAAAACCGGTTCTCATGCCCGGGTAACGTCTACCTACACCTTTACCAAACCAGGTACTTACTTCCCAACCCTTCGCGTAGCGGCTCAACGGGAAGGCGATGCGACAACACGGTTTACCCGCATCCAGAATCTGGATCGGGTCCGGGTCATTGTCGAATAGCTATGAACCCCAACACGTAAGAAAACTGTATAGGGCGATAAGCTGATGATGTCCTTTGACTCGTCTCAGGGCGGGGAGGTGCCCATTGAGCTCACCAAAGTGGATGATGATAATCTGAAAGGTACTTTATCGACGTTCGAAGCGACCGCCAAACGCGTAAATGCTTAACGAAAGGTTGTCCTGGTGGGGTGATTCTACCCCTTCTGGTACGAGCCAACCAAGCACTATTTTCTTAGGCCAATGCCTGGTTAATTAATCGGTAAACCCGTAAAATCATGTTAGTTTGTGGCAATGCGTATGCGACTGAAGGCCGGTCCGCAGGGGGGATAGATGTTAAAATGTATGTCTTACAAAAGGCTCCAAATTGAGACGAGGGATTATCTTTAATTCGGGCGTTTAAGTGGACGACTTATTTTAACAAGTGGCAAACTGCGTTAGTGACATTCGCCTGAATTAAAAAAAGACCTTCTTTACTAAACTTACAAGCTTCTCAATGATAAACCCTAAAATAAGCCCGCCAACTCCGCAGGCCAAGGCCTTGGCAAACCAGGCGACTACCGGCATTGAGGACAAGCCCAGTTCTAAATCATGCAACAAATGAGCGGTAAACGGTAGGCCATGCGCAATGATTTCAGCACCGACCCAAAGCATGGCAGCTGTACCTACGTATCCCAGCCAACTCAAAAAATGCGGCATAAATTTTACAACGCTACGGCCCACTTTTTGAGCAACAGGAGGATACTTGCCACCAGCCAGGTGCAACCCTATATCATCGGCTTTGACAAGTAAGCCAACAAACCCATAAACGGCCACCGTGATAAAAACGGCCACTGCCACCATCACGGCAATTTGGTTCACAATCGCCTGGCCGGTTACCTGGCTATAGGCAATGGCCATAATTTCGGCCGACAAAATGATATCTGTGCGAACGGCACTCCCCACTCGTTGCTTCTCCAGTGCTTCGGGAGTAATCTCGTTTACCGGCTCGCGTTCCGTGTCTCCACCCTGGTGGCTAACTAGTGAATGGACCTTTTCGTAGCCCTCAAAACATAAATAAGCACCGCCTACCATTAAAATAGGCGTAATAGCCCAAGGGGCAAAGTAGCCAAGCAACAAGGCGGCTGGAGTTAATAGTAGGAGTTTATTGATCAGCGATTTTTTAGCAATCTGAAAAATAATAGCCAGCTCTCGGGATGGGTCAAGCCCCACCACGTATTTGGGGGTAACGGCCGTATCATCAATGACGATGCCCGACACTTTTCCGGTCGTTTTGGCTACTTGAGTAGGCACATCATCTAAACTGGCGGCACTTGCTTTGACCAAGGCCGAGATATCATCTAATAAAGCAAAGAGTCCTGAAGGCATCGTCAAAAAGTTGGCTACTTCTACTGTCACTGGAGAGGATGCATTTGTAAATCCCTACTGTTTTTAAGGCCCGCCCCTGGACGGGTGCCGATGGAATACTACCCGCTAGCCGTCAGATCGCTGCGCTTGTTTTAACCAAAATTGCTGTACCTGCTACTTTATAGCAGCCTTTCCATTAGTTTAACCGGCGTACCGAGTGAAAGTTGGCAACCGCTTGATAATTCATACCGGTTGCCAACCCCTATTTATCATTCTGTAAATTTGTTTGCCTAGCTTATGCGTATAAGACTAACTGCGTTTGTTAGTTTATCGCAAAAACGCTCGTAATTGAGACGAAGGAATATTCCTGTATCTACTCCTTTTACTAGGCATTTACTGGTACCAACCTATCCTGGGATGTTTATTGTCCCTAGGCCATATATGCCGCATCAGGATTTAATGTCCATGTGGCGGCATCAACGTCAAGATAATCAAGTTAAGTTGACTATAGCCTGGTTAGGCACAGATTCAGCATTGAACGATGGTCAAACGGATCCAGATCGACGGAAACGCCGTCAGTGACATTGCCTATTATGAAGAGATCAATCGGGTAGTGATGGTCGACCAAAGCTGGCGGATCAGTCAGAGCCTCGACGCCTTTAATGATTTACTGTATGGGAGCTGTGGAGGTCGGCAAGGCGTCCAAACAAGTTAGAAGCGCTGAAGGCCGGCTCCGGAGAGACGTATTTTGACAGGATCATGGCCATCCTGACCGATCATCTAAGCATTCGGGTGATTAGGGCGTGAAATTGGGGGTGTTCGTCACGATTTGAAAGGAGCCTTGAGCGTTTCCCTGATCAGAAGCCATTGGCTCTTTTTCTCCCATAAACCCTACTTAATGACCGCCAGTGCGGCCGCGTAATCCGGCTCTTGTCCGATTTCTGGCACCTGCTGTTCGTAGATAATTTTTCCGTCGGGATTCACCACGATGACCGCACGACTTAACAGACCTTTCATCGGTCCGTCGGCGATTTGTACCCCGTAAGAATTTCCAAAATCAGTTCTGAAATCCAAGAGCATCACCACATTTTTAATCCCTTCCGCCCCACAAAACGCTTTCTGGGCAAACGGCAGATCTTTGGAAATACACAGCACGGTGGTGTTTTTTAGCCCAGCCGCATCTTCATTAAATTTGCGTACCGATTTGGAACAAACCCCGGTGTTCACACTGGGAAAAATGTTCATGATTACGTATTTGCCTTTGTACTCCGCTAACGAATTATCCTTCAGATCAACACCGGTTAAGGTGACCTCTTTTATGGGTGTTCCCACGGCGGGTAGTTTCCCCACGGTATGAATGGTTTTACCCCTAGCGTAATGGCCGTGCCGGTCGTTTGTGCCAGGGCAACACCAGTCATGAATAGGCCTGCCAGAGCCAGAAAAAAGAGTTTACAGGCCTGTGTAGCGTTTTTGGTACCGGTCATAAAATACAGTCCAATGAGAGTGGTTCACCAAATGTACTTAAAAAATAGGGATGTTTATCCAGTCGCTAAACCAATATAAATCTGACCTGCCCGATCTACACCTATCCGGTACAACTTGGCCTCTAAAATGAAACAAAGGGATAGCGGTTTACCCGTGTTTTTTAGTTCTGCATGGTATTTTGGCCGGTCAACCTAATTGGGGGTGTAAATTCTTAATTAAACGCTCCTCAGTGAGACGTAGGGGGCTTTATGTATTTGTTTATTAAATACGGCGATTAAAGAGATGGTAAAGATAGTGCTCCCAAACTGTTGGAAAGTTGGTGGGTCAATTTAAGCTGATGCCTGCTGACTCAGGAATAGCCACTATCGGTTTGCCTGATCGTTAATTCGGCTACAATAACCATAAATTTAGCTACGAGAGTTGGTGGGCTATAGTGGACCTTTGTCTTGACCAAATTGAATCAACATAAGAGTATGATCTTAATCACGGGAGCCACAGGCCAACTAGGTACTGCCGTCATTCATCAACTGGTACAAAAAGTGCCAGCCAGCCAGATTGCCGCCTTCGTGCGGGATGAAACGAAAGCCGTCAACCTGGTTAAACAGGGGGTGACCATACATATTGGTACCTACGACGACATCCAGAGCCTTGACCGCGCCATGCAGGGAATAGAGACAGTCCTCTTGATTGCGGGTACAGATGAAGAAAAGCGAGTGCGTCAACACCAGAATGTCGTCAATGCAGCTAAAAAAGCGAGTATTCGACGGATCGCCTATACGAGCCGGGCGCTGAAAGACCCAGCAACTTTAGTCAACCAATTAATGAAAGGCCACTTTCAGACCGAGGACTACATCAAAGCCAGTGGACTACCCTACACCCTGTTTGAGAACATTCTGTACATGGACGCTATTCCCCAATTTGTGGGGGATGCTGTTTTCGAGCGGGGTATTCATATCCCAGCCGGGCAGGGTCGAGTTGCTCTGGCGTTACGAAGCGAAATGGGTGAAGCCATAGCGAATGCCTTGGCTACTACTGCTGAAGGCAACAGAACGTACCACTTAACTAACCGGGAATCGTATTCGTTTTATGACGTAGCGGCTGTCCTGACCGACCTATCTGGCAAACCAGTAACCTACACGCCAGCCGAACCAACCACGTTTGAAACCCAATTAATCGGGCGAGGTTTGCCGGATGTAGTGGCCCGTCGAATCACTGGTTTTATAACCGATATTGCCAATGGCCAGGAAGACATTGTAAGCCCTGATTTGGAAAAGCTGCTGGGTCGAAAACCAACTAGCCTCAAACAAGGATTACCGTTTTTATATAATCGATAACACTCAGGGTCAGCCTGTAGTCAATTTAACGTCAGCAATAAACCTGTCTACTTATGCCAACCGAGCCAGTTCACCGCATTGATACCCTTTCTGCCTATCATCAGTTGGCGGGTTTGCCTAAACCAGCCCATCCTTTGATTAGTGTAGTCCGGTTTGATGATATCAACCCAAAGTGGACCCAGACGCCTAAGAGCCTTGTTACTAATTTCTATTCAATCGCGCTAAAATGGAATTTCAAGGGCCGGATGCACTATGGCCAACAGGTGTATGATTTCGACGAAGGGGTCATGGTCTTTCTAGCGCCGGGTCAAGTGCTTCGGGTTAGGGCGGATGACGGACACGAGCATACCGGTTGGCTGTTGATGATTCACCCTGATTTTTTGTGGCATACCCCTTTGGCCAAATCGATTCGGCAGTACGACTATTTTAACTATTCCATTCGGGAGGCCCTGTTTTTGTCAGAGACGGAGGAATCCACCATCGTTGGCATTATCCAGCAGATTCAGCGGGAATACCAGATGCCCATCGATCAGTTCAGCCAAAAAATTACGATTGCTCAACTGGAGGTGTTGCTCAACTATGCTGACCGGTTTTACCAACGTCAGTTTATCACCCGCAAGATTATTAATCGTGAACTTCTTGACCGATTTGAGGCCGTCTTGGAGGCTTATTTTATGAGTAGTGACCTGCAGAAAACCGGTTTACCAACGGTGGGCTATATGGCCAATCAGCTCAGTCTATCCCCTACCTACTTAAGCAATTTGCTGAAAACGCTAACCGGGCAATCTCCCCAACAGCATATTCACGAGCGGCTGATTAACCAAGCGAAAGAGCTGCTATCCACAAGTAGGTTATCGGTCAGTGAGATTGCTTATGAATTGGGGTTCGGGCACCCGCAGTCTTTTAGTAAGTTGTTCAAGAGCAAGACTAGTTCGTCCCCGCTAGAATTTCGTCATTCATTCCATTCCGCCAGGCTCTAAAGCCGTATGTGATTGATTGAGTTGGACAGATATTAAAAGATCAGGGTCTCACGAAAACGCTCCCATGCGAGACATCTGAGCTTATATGCGTCTTCTTATTGAGTAGGGCGTTATTTGAAACAGGATCTTGCCACTGAGATCTTTCAACTGTATCTTGCTAAACTAGGATCTAGGGGAAATCATTTCAGAAGGCCGATCAATTTTCGTCAGCCCGAAACACCCAGCCCGGTGACTGATTGAGCTTCTGACGTAAAATCATATTGAGTTGAGCAGTATGATGTTGAACGTGCCGCATATTGTAGAATAGGATTTCAGGCACCGCGTAATTCATATCATATTCTTCTGGTCCTTCGATCCAACGCTCCCTCATCTTCTCTTCCGTCAGGCCTTCGATAAAAACTCTGCACTTTTCTCGAGTTATATTTAAACTAGCCAGCATTTCCGCTTTCGAGTAGATCCGATTGGGAACCATATCCCCCAAAACACCTTTAGCTTGCACCCCAGGATCGGAAAACGTAAAGGGCAGGGTAGCGGGAAACTCACCCGTGTAGGGAATGGTCAGATAATAATCTAACATGATTAGGCAATGATAGGCAATGTAAAAAAAACGGGTATCCGTTTCCCAATACGCTTGTGGCCACATGTCGATCGCGTTTTTCAGCGAATCAATACTTGCCCCAAATTGAGTCCAGAGACTGTGTTTGACAATGTCCAACATGGATGATGGCGGAAGGATCGTTTATAATCCTCAGCGTTAAAGGTAGGTTATACCGACTGAACCCATATCCTACGGGACCATGTTTCTGCAAAAGTTACAAGCTTTTTTAGACAGTCAGTTTGTAGGCAAACTAGCGTCTTACTCAACTAGTTGAGCCACGGTTGCGAACCCTTGGGCAGCTATTAAGAAATTAGTGTCTGATAAAACCCTCCCACCTGAGACGATTAGGTATAAATAATTCGGTCGTTTTAAGAGACACTATTGCCAATAAGTCAATTGGTAGATCGACGAGAAATCATGGAGCTATGGCTAGGAAAGGACGCCTTGCCGACGCTGTTGGTAAGGCATTAAATCGTGCTGAAAGAGTGACCGCTCGTCCCTAGCGCTACGTCAAAATGTGTTAGCTTTCCCCACTTTTGTATCCGTCCAGATTCCCGACCCAGCCCCAACTTTGCTTCATACTTTTAAACACAAAAAAGTCATGAGCAAAACCATTTTGATTACGGGTGCCTCCCGCGGATTTGGCCAACTGTGGACTAAAGCCTTTTTGCAACAAGGCTATCAGGTAGCGGCCACTGCCCGAAATCTGGCCAGCCTGAAGGAGCTGAAAGCCGAGTTTGGGTCCCAACTGCTGCCCATTCAATTGGATGTGACCGACCGAGAGGCCGCTATCCAGACCGTTCAACAAACTCACCAGCAGTTTGGTCATCTGGATGTGCTGATCAACAACGCCGGCTATGGCCTCTTTGGTAGCGTCGAAGAAACCTCCGAACAACAGGCGCGCGATCTTATGGAAACCAACTTTTTTGGTCTGCTCTGGTTGACCCAAGCCGTCCTACCGATCATGCGCGAACAAGGATCAGGCCATATCATTCAGGTATCGAGCGTGCTGGGTCTGATCACTTGGCCTAATGTGGGGCTCTACAATGCCTCCAAATTTGCCGTGGAAGGCCTAAACGAAACGCTGGCCTCAGAAGTCAGCGATTTTGGCATTCATGTCAGCCTGGTGGAGCCTGCTCCCTACGCCACCGACTATGCTGGCTCCTCGGCGGTACGCACCCAACCCCTACCCGCTTATGAGCCTCTAAAGGCGCGTCTGCAAGCTGGCTATGCTGACCTGCCGGTCGGGCAGCCCGAAGCCACTACCGCAGCTATACTCCAACTCATCGAAAGCGAACAGCCCCCGCTCCGTCTGCTACTGGGCAAACTGGCTTATCCCCTGATTAAACAAGGTTATAACAGCCGGTTTGCCGAGTGGGATGCCTGGGAGGAAGTCACGACAGCTGCTCAGGGCGTCTAATAAACAAGACCGGGTAAATCTACATCGCTTTTGGGTGTAGATTTACCCGGTCTACCAACTCAAGCTCTTTCCGCGAACTCATGCGTCATTTCAACACCCTCAGTGCCATGCGCCGGGAGCTGGGCATGGCTCCACCCGAGCATCCCCAGCTATCCCTGGAGCGGGGTCTAAAAAGCTGCCCCCTGGATGGGGAGGCCTTCAGTACGGACTGTTACGGAGTTATGTTCAAAAAACTTAAAGCGGGTGTCATGTTGTACGGCCGTACACCATATGATCATACCAACGGCTCACTATCTTTTGTCAAACCCCGCCAACGGATTGAGTTCCGAAACCTGGAGGTGGAGGAAGACAGTTTCTTTTTGTTCTGGCATGAGGATTATCTCCATGGCCATCCACTGCACGAGCAGATTGGCCACTTTTCTTACTTCGATTACGAAGTAGCCGAAGCGTTGCATCTTTCTCCACGGGAAGAACAAATAATTTGGGGCTTGTACACCCAGATCGAGAACGAGTATTACAGTAATCCCGACGAATATAGTCGGTTGATCATTTTGACTCACTTAGATTCGCTGCTGACGTATTGT
The DNA here is from genome assembly GCF_045160025.1 of Spirosoma sp. KNUC1025. Lineage (GTDB taxonomy): Bacteria > Bacteroidota > Bacteroidia > Cytophagales > Spirosomataceae > Spirosoma. The sequence goes on along the minus strand of NZ_CP087141.1, from coordinate 338,618 downwards.
CAACGCTTTTACAAACGACAGTTTGTCAACCGGGCCGAATTGTCGGGCAAAACGGTGTCTAAGTTTAACCAGGCGTTAGGGGTTTATTTCAAGGATGGGTTACTACAGACCAAGGGATTACCTACGGTTCACCAGTTGGCCACCCAACTAAATGTATCTCCGCGTTACTTGAGCGATCTGCTGAAGCAGGAAACGGGCAAAACGGCCATTGAGCTGATTCACATTAGTCTAATAGGCGAAGCCAAAAACCAGCTCAAGCAAAACGAACTGAGTATTTCCCAAATCGCCTTTACACTGGGGTTTGACAATCCGTCTTATTTTTCAAGACTCTTTAAAAAAGAAGTTGGACTCAGCCCGCTCGGGTTTAAAAAGCAACTCGTTTAATCAGTTGGTTGGGTAAGTATCAATCAACCTATTACTCTTGGTTGCCTCGTTTGCTTCTTTCTCACAAAAAGGCTCCCTCCTGAGACGACAGAGTATTCATGGATCTGCTCCAAAAATGGGACGGTTAAAAGAAAAATGAACTAGCGGGACAGCACAAGATTAGCGATGGAAGCAACTGGGTTTTTAACCACTCATTGCTTACTTTCACGAACTTAAACCCTTAACCCTCAGCATGGCTACCAATGGACAAATCTTGGATATGACCCCCGTCGGGATGAAGTTCACTGTCTTACAAACCAGTGCCGATACCCTAGGCGAGTCCTTAGATCTTCACTGGGAGTTGTTGCCGGGTTGTAACATGAAGGACCCCTTGGTGCATATCCACCCCGAAGCCATCGAAACCTATGAGGTGTTAGAGGGGGACATGGAGTTCTTTATCCATGACAAGTGGGTGGCGGCCAAAACAGGCGACTATTTTTCAGTTCCCAAAGGGGTTACCCACTGTTTTCGCAACCCGACCGATCAGATCGTACGCGTCTTCAACACGCATCAGCCTGCCTTGAAGATGGAACACTATTTTGAGGATGTCTGTAAAGTACTCGATAAGCTCACCGACCAGCGTCGAAAGGGTTTTCGGATGGATCTACGAACGATGCTGTATATGAGTGTTCTGATGAACAACTATCGAGCCGAGATTATTGCTAAAAGCCCGCCTGATGTGGCCATCAAAGCGCTGGGTTGGGTAGCCAAGGTTTTAGGATTACAGTATTAGATCAGCCCGCTAGTAGGCGATTCTGGTAGGGGCAGAGCTGACTTCAGTAACTAAAAACTATATCGTTTCCTGAAACGCTCATTTGTGAGACAATTAATCAAAGCGTGGCAGTCGGTAGTCAGAAGCGGGACCGTTTGTATCTGAAGTGTTAAAAAATATGTCAGGACGATGGGGCTCGTCCTTTAAGGAGCTTATTACCTAACTACATCATCAGTTTATCAAAAGACATACTCTTCGTTCGCTGCTCCATCAGCTCTTTTCTGAGAGAGGACCATAGTTGGTGGGTAATACCAATCGACCATCGACGGTGAAGGGTTGGATCGACTCAACACTTACCTGTTCGAAAGCCGCATGACTGCGATGTAGGATAACGTTAGTCGAAAAGGGAACAACAGCTGAGGGAAGGGCTACGGCCAGTTCCCGAGTGCCTGTTAACCACTCGCCCAAAAAGGTTTGTAGCTGCGTGGTTCGCACTGGCGTGTTCCAGTCAGGCGGTAGCTGATCCACTCGGTACACCTTCAGCGCTTGCTCGTTGGGTAGGTGTATGGTAATCAAGTAGTAGGTGGGTAGTTCATCCAGACGAATAGGCATCAAGTTGGCCAGCACCTCCACCAAAGCTAGTTCAGGGGAACTCGAGGTGTAGAGCACATCAACGCCAACTGGGTTCCAGCGCTCGCCCCGTTTGGCCGAGCCACCCGCTAGGGGCGTATCCAGAAAACGCTCTTTGATTAAACGATATACACGAGGCATGAAACTTACAATGGCTACTAACTGATCATGCCTTCTTCAATGCGGCTTAGTTCATCGTCAACGAAGCTAAAGCCCGCTATGGTATCTAACAAGGACACCGGTGCTACGTTCCCCAGGGAAGGGCGCGGGGTGCGTAGCCAGCGCGCAAACACCGCCTGGCGATCATCAAAGGTGGCCAGTCCATGTTCGATCAACTGTTCCAGGAGCAGTAGGCGCTCGGTTTTGTTAGAGTCCAAGGTCTTGTCCCCGGCTTGCCGATGCAGTGAGCGTTCGGATAGGTTAAGGATGCGGGCCATCTCTTTATCGGTCAGGCCAATGCGGCTAGCCACTTCATCGACCCGACTGCGGGCTTCGCCCTTGCGGATACGGCTGATGAGGGAAGGCCGACTTTCACCCCGTAGGGTTTGCGGTAAAAAATCGGTTCGAGCACCGGTCGTTACAGTTTTAGTAGCCATAGTGAGAGATAATATAAAAACGTCACTAAGATAACTGACACTTGTCAAGTTATCACCATAACGTTGCTTAAAGAAGAATAATTATGCAGAAAGGAGATAATGGCCTCCGTGCGGTTGCTCCGCACCGGCTGGACACGTTTGGCCTACTTGTGGATGAATCGTTGAACAGGTATATGAAGTCTGAAGCCGTAGGATCAACGTATAGTGTTTATTTACTATTTCAATCTGGTCGTTTGTCAAATGAACTCTCCATAGTTAGAGGCCATCTGGAATGGATGGGGCAGTGACACTATAAGGCGTATGCCACTAACCGGAGAGAACATTTACTAGAAAATAATCGTCTCTAAAAACGCTCCTACCTGAGACGACGGCGTGTCAATAAATCGGGTGTTCTGTGTGACAAAATTTGTTACGTCTACCAACTAATAATGGACTACCGTTACTAAACAGATCAACTAAGTAGGGATATTGTCCAAACTAGAACGTACTGCTTTTTTCAAAATCACATCCCGCAACCGGGCTTCGTGTTCATCACTCCATTGCCCTAAGGCAGCAATCACGGGGATTAAAGTCTTCCCAAATTCGGTAAGGCTGTATTCTACTTTGGGCGGTAAAACGGGATAAATTTTTCTCGTAACCAGTTCGTGTTCTTCCAACTCGTTCAACTGCATATTCAAAACCCGGCGGGAAGCATCGGGGATTTTGCGTTGCAGTTCGCTGGGGCGTTTATGACCTTCATTAATAAACCAGAGCAAACGGATTTTCCATTTGCCGTACAGCACTTCACCGATCAGATCAAGCCCACAAGTTAAGTTCGGTAGTATTTTTCGCTCGTACATATGGCAAACTTAAATGTATGTACCAGTTTGTACAATAGGGGAATAATTTATCCCTATATGAATCGTAATACCGTACTTGTCCAGACTGCTTTTACACCCCAATTTTGTCCTATAGTTAATGCTTCAAAGTGGGACAATAAAATGGATCAGTTTAATTTCAACAAGGAGTTATCCGGCAAAATTGCCTTGGTAACAGGCGGGACAAAAGGAGCCGGAAGAGCCATTGCCGAAAAGCTTTTACAAGCAGGGGCAACGGTAATAATTACCGCCAGAAATGCACCGGAAAATGAAAACCACCAGCTGCATTTTATCTCCGCTGATCTCAGCAAAGCAGAAGGTGCCATAAAAGTGATCCGTGAAGTGCTGTCAACTTACGAGAAGCTGGACATCCTGGTCAACAACCTCGGTGGATCATCTACGCCTGCTGGCGGTTTTGTCGCCTTAACGGATGACCATTGGGAATCGACGCTACAGGCTAACCTGCTGGCTCCTGTCCGATTGGACAGAGGGTTTCTGCCACAGATGATCGATCGAAAAAGTGGTGTCATCATTCACATCGCTTCGATCCAGGGCATACTGCCGCTTTACGATTCTACGTTGCCATATGCTGCCGCCAAAGCAGGATTGAGAAACTACAGTAAAAGTTTATCGAACGAAGTTACCCCTAAGGGTGTCCGAGTGCTGACTGTTTCGCCAGGCTGGATCAATACGACCGCATCGAAAGCCTGGCTGGGCGAAATTGCCAGAAACGCGAATAGTACTGTCGATGAAGCGCAACAACGTGTTATGAAGGCACTGGGTGGAATACCCTTCGGAAGACCGGCAGAACCCGAAGAAGTGGCCGAATTAGTCGGCTTTCTGGTTTCACCAAGAGCCAATTATCTCACAGGGACGGAATTTGTAATTGACGGTGGAACGATCCCCACTATTTAAGAACCTCAAGACTATAAAAAATGAACTTGCCAAAGGTAGTAGCTGATTTAGTAACAGCGCAAAACAACTTTGATAGCGTTGCCTATGCGGCTTGTTTTTCCGAAACAGCCGTTGTTTTTGATGAAGGCAAAACGCACATGGGGAGAAAAGAAATTGAACATTGGATTACGGATTCCAACGAGCGTTACAAGGCGACAATGACGCCTGTCAGCTTTGACCAAACAGAAACGGAAAGCCTGTTGAAAACAGAAACTTCAGGCAGTTTTCCCGGAAGTCCGATCATATTGACGTATCACTTAAAAATAGCGGATGATTTAATACAATCATTGAAAATTACGGGTTAAGAGGGAGTGGCTGATTTTAGCCGTTTATCTACTCAGCTCATAACAACGAGCAACGTAGATAAACGGCCAATGCATGAGGTTCTCAGGTATACACGTATAGGGATATTGCTGAGAATCCATTAGTGATCAAACCTAAATGAGTCAACATGCTTGTAAACCGCCGACTTCCCTTCCCCATTTCTACCTGGCTAATCCTACTTTTCTCATCGGCTGGGTGGGCCCAGAAGCAGGGGCCCACTGATACGACGGCCTTGTTTCAACGCATTCAACTCGCGCCCGAGAGTGTTTTTACCCTGTTCCGCGAGGCCGGCATGCAGCCCGTCAACCGCGCGTTGACACCACGTCAAAAAGAAAAGGTACGGAAGGCCTTTGAGCGGTTACCACCCGTCCATCAACGCCTGTTGACCCAGCATTTGCACAGCATCAGCTTTATGGACAATATGCCAAACACGGCTTTGACCTCATTACTCGATTTAGGTAGCGAGTCCAAAATGTTCAATATCACCTTCCGGGCGGGCTTACTGGATGAGACGATCACGGAATGGGCAACGGGGAAGGAAAATACCTGTTTCGAACCGACAACGAATGGGCTATATCGTGTACGGGTCGAAGGGGGCAACCTGGATGCTATCGTGTACGTGCTCCTGCATGAGGCAACGCACATCGTCGATGCCGTTTTGAACATTACCCCACACCCGGCCGAAACACAGGCTGTGGTTGAACCGACACGCTTCACCAAAGGTGTCTGGCAAACGACGAACGTACCCGACCATACATACAGGGATTCACTACTGGAAAGGACCCGTTTTCGAAGCGGTCGACCGATGCCGATAACCCTGGCACCAGCCGTTTACCGAACGCTTTCGACGACGCCGTTCCCGTCCTTATATGCGATGGCGGCCTGGTCTGAGGATATCGCGGAACTGGCCACGATCTATCACCTCACCGCCCAGTTGAACCAGCCCTTTTATGTGGTCGTCACTAAAGATCAAGTCGAGCTGGCCCGGTTCGAGCCCATGAAGAGTAAGCGGGTTAAACAGCGATTGAAGCAGCTTACGATTTTCTATACCAAGTAAGGATCAAGTAGTGGTGGTTATAGTTGACAAAAGCTGTTTTTCTTGGTTGGGGCAGTAGCCGACGCGGCTCCAGGGAAAAATGTACCAGCCGCTTAGCCCTTTATCCATTCTCCCTCGTCATTTCTCCGGCGAACTTTGCCTCATCAAAACAGGACCAATTAGCGAGCTGTTCGCTGATTCTTTTTCACCCGTAAACAACCAGGTATATGAAAACTATTGCCATCACCATCGGCTTTTTATTAACCATGATCCAGACTCAATCCCTGTTCGCACAAACCCGCAAACCGGCCTCCCTGGGAAGAGAAGAATACATCGAGGTCGAAAAGAATGTGAAGCTCCACGTAATCGACCTGGGCGATGGCCAGCCAGTGGTGCTCATCCACGGATGGCCGCTTAACAATGCGATGTATGAATATCAATACCAGTACTTGGTTGAAAAAGGGTTCCGGGTCATTGGCATTTCGCTACGCGGTTTTGGTAAATCCGACCGGCCCTATGGTAAATACGACTTTGACACGTTCTCTGACGATATTAAAGTGGTGCTCGAAAAACTCAAGATTGAGAAGGCCGTATTAGGCGGCTTCTCGATGGGCAGTGCCGTAACCCTCCACTATGTGACCAAATATAACAGTGCCCATATCCGTAAGCTGGCTTTATTTGGCGCCACTGGCCCATCGTGGAAACAACGGGATGGCTATCCGTACGGCATCTCCGATCAGGGTGCCGCGGATCTAATTCAGCAAACCAAAACGAATCGGCAGCAACTGGTCGCCGGTTTTGGCAAAGGCTTTCAAGGGCAGGAAGGTGGACTCACCCCGGAAACTCTCAACTGGCTGGAAAGCATCAACCTGGATGCCTCCCCCTACGCCACCACCCAAGCGATCACGGCACTACGCGACCTGGACCTGCGCCCTGAATTATCAAAAATCAACATTCCCGTCGCGTTATTTCACGGTGTTAACGACAAATTGTGTGATTTTACCTTGTCGGAACAATTGCACAAAGGGATCAAAGGTTCTTACCTGGTCCGATTTGAAAAGAGCGGGCATGGCCTTTTCCTGGAGGAAATGGATAAATTTAACACCGAACTCGAAAAATTTGCCCGGAGCTAATCCCCTGATTCATCCTGTGGAGCCAAGGAAATAGTTATGGCTCCACAGGATATTTTAACTCGTTCAGGTAATTTAGCCAGTTCTATCCTTACCCCTAAAGAACCATGCCTAGCACCGTTTTCAGTAATCATGTAAAGACACTCGGATTGCTACCGGTGAGTGGTCAGGAGATGGCCACCCTCAACGGTCCCGACTTCAAACCCTACATTAAAATCTTATATTTACCGACCGGCTTTAGGCTCAGGGTCGATTTTTCGATTTATCAGACGGTGCAGCCTACGCTGTTCTTTATCAGCCCCAATCAATACCTGGAAATCGAAGAAGCGGGCGTGGAAAGCGGTTATTTCATTTTCTACAACCGCGATTTTTACTGCATCCAGATTCATGACCAGGAGGTGGCCTGCGACGGCTTGTTGTTCAATAACTTCCAAAACATGCCTAACGTAGAGGTCTCGGACGAGGAAAATGCTTACCTGGGCTACTTGTTTAATGAACTGATTCAGGAGTTTAGGTTGGACGACAACTCACTGGAAGAAATGGTCCGTACATACCTCAAACAACTACTAATCCGTGCGACGCGCTCCTGGAAAAGTCAGCATTTGGCGGGGCCCGTAACCGATCAGCAAAGCGATCTGGAGTTTTTTCGCAAATTTACCCGGCTGGTCGAAGCGCATTATAAATCGAAGCACACCGTAGCTGATTACGCGGACTTGTTGTGCATGGCTCCGAAAACGATCACCCACAAATTCAACCGGCTGAGGCTTCCCCAGCCCAATGAGGTGATTAAGAATCGGATCATTCTGGAAGCCAAACGACTGTTGGTCCATACGGCGCTGACGGCCAAAGAAATTGTTCACGAACTAGGCTATGAGGACCCGGCGTATTTCAGTAGACTGTTTATGATCAAAACAGGCGAATCACCCTCCCGTTTCAGGGCTAACTTTTTGGGTTGAGAACCGCCTTTGCTCCGCTAAAAAGGGGGTGAAATTTGTACACTCATTTCGTGAGACCGTTTCGATTTTCTAAAAGATCGAATAGCCTACTAAAATGCAACAGATGACAGTATCTCAGAAAAGGCTCCCTCATGAGATGAAGCGAGTCTCTTTAATGGGGGGCTTTTGAGAGACGATTTCGAAATTTCTTTTACGGCAAGGAAACGTATTCAAACGCGATATATTCGTAAATAGACGGCTAATGCCTATTTTGCTGCCTGCTCCCTTCCTCTTTTTGAATGAAATCGTACTTGTTTACTTTGATGTTGGCGGCAGGCTGTGCCTCGTCTGCCTTTACCCAATCGTTCTGGACGCCGGCTAACATGATTCACTACAAACGAGTCAGTAGCCCCGTTATTTCCAATGATGGGCGATGGGTAGCTTATGTTGTAGCGACGCCACGAGTGGAGGAGGAAAAGTCTGATTTATTATCACAAATTCATTTGGTGGCTACCGACACCAAGCAAGGCCGCCAGTTGACCGCTGGCGATAAATCTTGCAACTATCCGAGATTTTCCCCCGATGGACAGTTTCTCAGCTTTTCCTCAGGGCGGGGTCCAGATGGCCGAAATCAGTTGTACCTGGTCCGTTTGGCAGACGGACAAACGCAGGCCATCACCGCCCAAAAAGGAAATGTGGGCCCGTACCGCTGGGCACCCGATGGCCAGCACATTGCCTTCACGATGAGTGATCCGCCCACGGCCCAGGAAGAGAAACAGCGCCGAGAACGAAAGGACTGGGAAGTGATGGACCAGTTTCGTAACGCTCATCTCTACTCCGTTAGCCTGACCAAGAAGAAGGATGACCCGTATCCGGTAAAGAAACTGACCAACGGAAACTTTCATGTAACCAGCTTTGATTGGTCGCCCGACAGCAAGAACCTGGTCTTTTCTCACCAGCCGCAAAGTTGGCCTGAACTCTGGGACCGGCAGGATATTTCGACTGTTGACGCCCAGGGGGGGCGATTCGGCCACTGGTGACCGCCCAGGGTGCCGATACCGAACCCCTGTACTCCCCCGATGGAGGCTCAATCGTCTTCCTGTCCGAAGGGGGCCAACCTGATCCGATTAATCAAGTGGTGGTGACCACGGGTGTCTATAGTATCCCAGCCACCGGAGGAGAAATCCGAAAGTTAGCCCGCACACCCAATGAGCAGGCGACGCTGTTGGGCTGGACACCTGACAGTCGGTCGGTTGTGGTCAGTGAAGCCTTAGGCACTCGTACCGGGCTATATTTGTTACCCGTCAGTGGTCAATCGCCACAGCCAGTACCTGTACCCGATAAAGGGATTCAGCAGGCTCATTTTCTGAATGCAAAAGGCGATCTGGCCTACGTGTATCAGGCTACCGAGATGCCCGTGGAAGTATATACGGCCAGTTTGGGTAATTCAACCGGACGCAAACTAACCGATATTCACGCCGATTATGCGCCCAATCAACCCCTGGCCCGTACCGAACTCATCAACTGGCGGGCTAAGGATGGCAAGTATACCATCGAAAGTTTACTGACCTACCCGGCTAACTATCAAGCTGGTCACCGATACCCCTTGTTAGTGATGATTCACGGGGGTCCATTGGGCTACTGGAGTCAAGCGTATACTGGGGCCAACTATGCCCCCGGACTAAGCGGTCCAGGTGCTCCCTTTCCCATTCAGGCCTTTGCCCAGCAGGGGTATTTTGTCTTATGGCCCAATCCCCGAGGTAGTGGCGGGTATGGCCATGGGTTCCGTGCAGCCGCTTATCGGGACTGGAGTGATGGTCCTTATCAGGATTTGATGAGGGGGTGGATAAAGTTATTTCGATGGGCATGGCCCACCCGGATAGCTTAGTGATATCAGGCTGGAGCTATGGGGGCTATTTAACGGCCATGAGTATTACCAAAACCAACCGCTTCAAGGCCGCCATGGCCGGTGCCGCCATCACGAATCTAATGAGTGATGTAGGCACCACCGATATTCCCTACTATGCCAGGGGTTACTTTGGGAAGAACTTCTGGGAAGATCCGAAAATTTACGCGGATCAATCCCCCATGTTTAACATTAAAAAGGCCAAAACCCCAACGCTGATCATTCATGGTCAGGCGGATACCCGAGTAGCGCCCGAACAAGGGTATCAACTCTATCGAGCACTGCAACGACTTGGTGTTCCCACGCAGATGGTGACCTATCCGCGCCAGTACCACTCGTTTAGTGAGCCAAAATTTATACAGAATGCCGGTGAACGAAGCCTCGACTGGTTTAATCGCTATTTAGGCCGTAAATGGGTACCTGTTATAAATGAAGCTGACAAATAAGCCAACTACGCCAACTAGTCACTGCCAATAGAACAATCTCAAAAAAGGCTCCCCCATGAGATGAGAAGGATTTGTCTGATACTCGTTTAATTAGGATTAGATCCCCCGGTTGCGGCTTCCTGCGTAAACATAATAACCAATCCCTTGGTTGGCAACCGTCTTAAACGCTGTTTTCATTGTAAGCCCTTCTTGACCCTTTATTGAGGTTCTTTTGTTTCAAAAACTGCACAACAGAACCGGCGACAAACAATATAAACAGCACCAGCAGTGTTTTTACAATAACCGGATCGCCGGGATTAGTTGCCAACGGATGCCCCAGGGGAACCCTTGTAAACGTTTCGTTCACTGTGGGAAGCCAGGATAGAAAGAAGCTGAACGTCAGGAGAAAATTTTCGAAATACCGGCTGCGGTTATTGCCCTTTTTCTTGACATAAAGAAAGTAAGCAATCAATACCAGAACAACAATCAGGATGGAAAACCCGTGACCTGCATTAAAGCCGCCCCGCTTCGAAATACCCAATGCCGTTAGTGAGGTGATCAGGGTGGTGTAGAAGTAGAGTTTACCCCACACCGCTGCTAAGTTTATTTTCCCAAACCGTAAATACGATACGATGGCTGCCACCACGGCAATAATACCAATGATGGTGTGAACGATGCCTACGTTAGATAGTCCCATACGATGAAGAGTAGAGGTGCAGGCTAGTTAAAAAACGAGGTGCGCTTCTGAACGGATGGGGACATTCAGCGCTTTGGAAATGATACAGTTGCGTTCGGCATCTTTTGTAATGGCGTCAAACACGGCAGCTTCAATACCGGGTACCACACCGGTAATCACTAGATGCACCGATGCAATGCCAAGACCTTCCATGGTTATAGTAGCTTCCGTGTCTAGGGCTGTTGCTTTCGCCCCTTTCTGGGCAAGGGCAGCACCCACCGCCATGGTAAAGCAGCCCGCATGGGCAGCGGCAAGCAACTCTTCGGGATTGGTACCCACTCCCCCATCGGTGGTGCGGGTTTTAAAGCTGTAATTGGTTTTGGTCAGGATGCCGCTTTGGGTGGTCAGTTCACCTTTGCCTTCTTTCAGGTCGCCCTCCCAGTGTGCTTTTGCTGTACGTTTCATGGTTCTTTTTTTTCAATTGATTGTCGTTATTGACAAGGCAAAATTGAATCAGAAGACCCACGTTCTTTTTGTGATTTGGTTCAACTATTTGGCAATTCCGTTCAGCCGGTAGGCAGTTGGCGATAGCTTGTAAGCATCGGCAAAACTTTTCGAGAAATTGGCAAGATCATGAAAGCCGCAGCTAAAGGCAATATCGCTGATGCGTTCCTCAGAAACCCGTAGCAACTCGGCAGCTCTTTCCAGCTTTTTGTATTTAAGGTAATTGGCAGGCGTATCGTTGTAGAGTTTAGCAAATTCACGTTTAAACGAAGACAGGCTCATGTTCGTTTGCTGTGCCAGCTCATCGAGCGTAATGTGCGAAAACAGATTTGCCTCAATGATTTGTTTAAAGCTATAGGCAGCCGGCGAAAAAAGCTGCGATAAGATCACGTGTACCGCTTCGGCATTCCGGGTTTGTGAAAGCAGCAGGACAATTTCTTTCAGTTTCAGGACCAATATATCTTCATTGACCAGCGAAGGATTTTCAAAATAGAACAGAAGCCCTTCCATATATTTCTGAATAAGGAAGTCGTTGTTGATCACGTCTCTGGATTGGTTGGACACCTTTCTTTGAGTTGGTTGCAGCAAGGCGGGCAGTTCCCGGTTGTAAATCTCTTTTAAAATGTCGGGGTGAAAATGAACAATGACCAGTTCGTTGTGGCTGCCCGGCGCCGGATTACCAATCTCGGTGGAAACATCCAGGCAATGCAGCAGCAGCGAGTGTTTTACCGGAACGGCTACTTTTTCTTCGTCCAGGTTGTATTGAATGTCGCCTTCCAGTATATACAAAAAACAGGCATAGTCTGCCAGCGGAAACGTGAAGCGAAAGGGCGGCTCCAGCACAATCTTCCGGATGAGCGTCTTTCCAAATAGATCGTATTGCTTATGGTCGAGAATCATGGTTATTGTTGCTTCAGCGATACGTAGGCTTATCCCAGCCTGCAAAACTAGTACAAACGTTTCGTACACGAGGGTAGCCTGGCTACCATTTCATGCTCCAGTCAATAAATGGGCAGTTTAACGAAGCAGCAATGAGCGGTTCAGCAATGTAACTAATGCTGTTTTGACCTCAACTTTGTGGCCAATAGAAAGCAATGAGAAACGTTTGGTTTATCACCGGCAGTTCATGTGGATTGGGAAGAGATCTTGCCGAAGCGGTATTGGAGAGTTGTTTTTATCAAATGGAAACCACAAATCCTTGTACGCCACCGCAAGCAAATAACCGGCAAGATTCACCCTGCCGGTTCTACCCGAGCTAAACGACCGGTAAATTGCCGCCATCCACCGCGATATTCGTTCCTGTGATGTAGGAAGCTCTGGGGCTGACCAGGAATCCAACTACCTCGGCCGTCTCTGCCGGGTCAGCCATCCGGCCCAAGGGCACGCCCCCCACCCGTTGTAGTAAACTACTGGTCATCTGTTCGGTACTTATGCCTGCTGATGCCGCTAGTCCCTCGAGGAAATTTCTCATCGCCCCGGTATTGTTCAGCCCGGGCGACAACGTAATAACCCGCACGCCTTTAGGCGACACTTCGCTGGCCAGTGACTTGCTGTAGGCATTGAGTGCAGCCTTGGCCGCACTGTAGGCCATCGTCGTATCCCAAAGCGGGAACATACCGCTGGTCGAGGAGACATGAATAATCACTCCGCTGCCTGCCTGGATCATGCCGGGCAGGAAGGCCCGGTCGAGCCGTACGGCAGCCAGCAAATTGACCTGCAGCACATGGTCCCAGTCCGCGTCGCTAAGTACGCTGAACCCACCTGCCGGTGCCGTGTTGGCACCCAGGTTGTTGATCAAAATGTCCAGGCTCCCGAATTGGGCCTGGACCTGGGCGACGACCTTCTGGACCTCATCGGCCCTGGACAGGTCTGCCGCAATAAAGTGCCCGCCTTCCACAACCTGATGCGGAATACTTCGCGCCGTCACGACGACCGTGGCCCCGGAGGTATTTAATCGTTGGGCAATAGCTTTGAAGATCCCTTTTGTCCCGCCTGTCACCAGGGCAATTTTTCCTTCCAGCTCTAAGCTGGCTACTTGTTGGTACTCCATTGGTTGTTAATTATGAAATGATTGTTTCAAAATTTATGCTGGGTTTAGCTGATTCTTCTTCAGGCTCGTGGCAATCAATCTGGGATTTTGTTTTGTTTATTTTTTGAATCGGTCGTTTCAGAATAGCTCAAAAAAATTTAACGCAGCAGTTGCCGGACCAGATAAGCGGCAAGCTTCTTGATCTTCACCGGATCCTGGTGCAGGATATAGAGTTCATACCAGCCCGTATAGGTACTGATTATGTGGTCGGCCACCAGGGCAGCATCGCAGTCCTGGTCAAGTTCGTCTTTTTGAACGGCTTCCCGGATAAGTCTGCTCAGAAATTGGTGGGTAAAGTCATTGTCCTCTTTCAGCAAGGCCTGGATACCCTTGTCTGCCGGAGAAACCTCAAAGGCGGTCTTGATGGCAAAGCAGCCTTGCGCATCCTTGATCACCACATCAGCAACGTCTTGGATAAAGCTCTCGAGCGCTTTTTTGGGCGATTTGAAGCTATTGGCGCGCTGCTCCAAAAGCAACCTTCTTTTAAGGGTATACTGCTTGACGCAATGGATAAAGAGCTGGTGCTTGTCGCCGAGTGTATTGTAGAGGCTACTTGAATTGATTTGCATGGCCTCGGTCAGATCCCGCATAGAGGTCCCATGATAACCCTTTTGCCAAAAGACATCCAGGGCTTTCTCGATTGCTTCGTGCTGGTCAAATGCAAGGGTGCGTGCCATACGTATTAATTCCTTCGGGCCAAAGGTAGTTAAATTCTGAAACGATTGATTCAAAAATGCAATTTTTTTTCTAAACCTGCTGTCCGGGGTATTCGCGTAATTTTAAAACTATAATGCATGTGTTTTTCTTACTATGGAAAAAAAAGTCAGAATTCTGTGTTCAGTACAAACAGGTATATTACATTCAGCTTGCTTCCCTTGGTCACTAGGGACACACGTTTATTTCTCGATCTTGAATTAGTTGGTTTGCGTAGTGCTTTCCATAAATCATGTTGATGCTTTGATACCCGTTACAAAAGAATTAAAGGAAATCGACTACCTGAGGGACTTAGCGGATATGATGCCGGTTAGAAGGGACGCCTTGTTTGACCAAGATATCCTTGTCTTTGACCGTTCTCATGAGCCCTGTAGAAATTATTTATCCCCGAGCAGACGCGAGTTTTACAAGATCGTTTTCATTAATGAGGGGGCGGGTATTTTCATCATCGGCACCAATACGTACCAAATAAACCAGCCAACGATTGTGTTCATCCATCCGAACGAAATTGTATCGTGGCAGAACCTGGCACCTCACCCAAATGCTACCGGCCACTTTTGTTTATTTAGGAAAACATTCATGGATGAATATCCAGCGTTGAGGGATATGATCCGTAAATACAGTTTGTTCTTGGCGAGTGGTCGAAATGTAATCAAACTATTGCCGGAGGAAGTGTCCCGGATTGATGGTCTTTTTGTTCAAATGCATCGGGATCAACATGGCAAAGATCCATTCAATCATGACGTCCTACAGGCCTATCTTCAACTAATCATGTCCGCCAGTCAGCAATCCGCCATTGCGGTGCGGCCCGATGCTATCAGTAAGGAATATAAACACATTTACGAGTTTTTCGAGTTACTCGAAAGTGAATTTTCTATGGCAGGCCGTGCATTGCCAATTCGTTCTAAGACGGCAAAGGAATTTGCCCAGACATTGGCCGTGCATCCAAGCCACCTAAATGCGCTCCTTAAAAAACATACTGGACAAAATGTGAGTACCCATATCAAAAACAGGCTATTGGAAGAAAGCAAAGCTTTGCTTATGCAAACCGATTGGACATTACAGCAAATCAGCTATGTTACCGGGTTTACCGAACAGCCTGCTTTTAGCCTGTTTTTTAAGAAGAATGCCGGCCTTACACCGGCTGAATTTCGCAGAGCTTGTCATTCCCCAGCGACACCCTGAACAAACTATATTGAACAATCCCTGCTACTATTTGCAGTCGATTCTAACTTTCTGCTTCTACTAGCCATGTAATAGGCTGTAAACGCTCTAACATCGGTCACCTTCGATTTTCGTATAAAAAGCTTCGAAACGGATATAAGTGGCCTATGAGCCCTGGAAGATATTTGTACCAAAAAAGGATACAAATTCTGAGCGTATGGAAGAAGGCACAAAACAGGCTATTCCAGATCCTAACCGGTGGCTGACTCTGGCTGTATTACTCATAGGAACACTATTACCTCCACTTGATTTTTTTATTGTTAACGTAGCGCTTCCTGCTATCCGAACGGATCTACAGGCACCTCCGGCGGTATCCCAGCTGGTCGTTTCGGTTTATGCAGCCGCCTATGCAGTTACGCTTATACTGGGTGGAAGACTGGGAGATATCTTCGGTCGTAAGCGTGCCTTTATCAGCGGAATGCTCGGCTTTTGTCTAGCATCGGCACTATGCGGATTGGCAGCCTCGTCTACTATGCTGGTCATTGGAAGGCTATTCCAGGGAGTTACCGCAGCCGTAATGGGGCCACAATCACTTGCAACGATCCACGCCATTTTCCCGGCGAATGAGAAAAACCGCGCCCTTGGCCTCTATGGTGCGACGTTTGGCCTGGCTGCCGTATGCGGTCAGTTACTGGGCGGTGTACTGGTATCTGCCAATCTGCTGGGATTGGGATGGCGCAGTGTCTTTTTGATCAACATACCCATTATCATTCTTGCCGTTCCTGCGGCTTTCCTATTAGTACGAGAGAACCGGGCTGAACGTTCGGCGAGACTTGATATTTCCGGCGCATTTCTGCTTGCCGCCGGACTATTGGCACTCGTCGTTCCCCTCATCGAAGGACGAGAAAACAATTGGCCCTGGTGGTGTTCGGGACTCATGATGTTAAGTGTACCGACACTTTACCTATTCTGGCGATACGAGAAAAAGCTGGAAATAGCCGGGGGATCACCATTGGTATTGCCAGCTTTATTCAAGGCGAAGGGGTTGTGTCGTAGCCTTGGCGCTGCCTTTTTCTTTTATGCGTTGGCCTCTTTTTTCCTAATCTTTGCTGTCTATGAACAATCGGGTTTGCACCACAATACACTCACAACGGGTTTTGCCATTTTACCGCTGGGTATTGGTTTTTTTCTGGGCCCCTGGTGCAGCCCCCAAATCGCTGGTAGATTCGGAGCCCGCACTGCAGCATTCGGCATTATACTGGAGTTTGTCGGCTTGTTAGTGACAGCAATTTGCGCTCTGGCAGATATCCCCGCGTGGCTACCCGCTCCGCTGTTTATGATTGGGCTGGGACAAGGCATTGCCCTACCTGCCCTTGTAGGCTTAAGTGTAGATCAGGTCGATGCGCGTTATTCAGGACTGGCCGCCGGCCTGGTAAGTGCAACACTGCAGATTAGTGCCGCCGTATTTGTTGCCCTCATAGGCGGTCTATTCTTTGCTTATGCACCAGATGGAGCCAATGCATGTCAGGTAAAAGTTGGGTTTTCTATAGGTGTTTCGGCGATTGGCCTATCATTGAGCGTAGCAGCGATCCTTTGTTGGAAAAGCCCGTCAGTTTCAAGGTCAGAATCTACGATTTATCCTGTTGACCTGGAGTTAAAAAAGTAGATTTCTGAACAGACTCAAATTACGTTTTCGATTGGAAAATTTATCAATAATTGTACTAAGCTATTTCTTAGAGAAATACTACTTATGGACAGAGTAGCCGATTGGCGACAGTCGTTCTTTATTCTAAATCCTGTTTTAAAGTTCCTCAAAATACCCTCCTTACTTTATGCGATAAGGAGGTTCATCTGATAGTACTGGGATGGTTCTCGTAGTACAACCTTCCATTGATCGCCCTAAAAGGGTTGCCCATTTGTGTCGCTCAGAAATAAGTTATCAAAGGCAGTAGAAATTTGACAACCTATTTCTGAACTGGATAAGATTTTGATTATAAGGCCATCCCTCCATCAATGAAAAACTCCCCACCTGTGATAAACGAGGCTACTGTATTATCGGAAAGATAGGCGACCAATTTAGCTACATCCTCTGCTATTCCCATCTTCCGTAAGGGCACCTGACTGAGAATCTGCGTTTTCATTCCAGTTAGTGTCGCTTCATCCATGCCAAACTTGCTTTGCATTTCGGTTTGTGTAGGCCCGGGATTGACTGTATTCACTCGGATCTGGCGGGGAGCTAGTTCCTTGGCGGCTATTTTGGCCAAGTGACTAACCGCCGATTTACTGGCTGAATAAACCGAACTACTCTCCATTGCCAGGGCGGTATTACCCGAAGTCAAAAAGACAACTGAAGCCCCGTCGTTTAGAATAGGAATGAATTTTTGAAGGGTAAAAAAGCTGCCCTTGAAATTGACGTTCACCATGGTGTCGAAATGTTCTTCAGACGTAAATTCAATGGGAGAAAAGAAGGCGACACCGGCATTGATGAACAACACATCGACCTTATCCAGTGAATCGCGCACCTCCGCTACTAGCTCATCAATCTGTCCCAAATTGGCTTGATCAGTGAGTTTTCCTTGTATGCCCAGCTCGTTCGAGGCTTTAGCCAAAGCCTCTTTTCTTTTTCCCGTGATCACAACCTTAGCTCCCCGTGATTTAAATTCGTTGGCGGTTGCATAGCCAATCCCACTATTGCCTCCTGTAATGACAACTACTTTATTTTTAAATGCGTCCATTTCTGATCTGATTTAATTCAGCTATAAAAGTGGAGCTATAGTAGGGTATATTTGTTACTAATTACAGAAAGGTAACTAGTAACAAATAGGATAGTAAGTATATGGCTCATCAATCAGAGGTCGACTGCACTACTGTGCATTCCGCGATTCAGGACACGTTGTATGTAGTCAACGGCAAATGGAAATTGCTGCTGCTTTCCATCTTAATAAATGAAGGTACCAAACGATTTGGCGAGTTGGTCCGGGCGTCGGGTATTTCGCCGAGGATCTTATCCAAAGAGTTACATGAGTTGGAGCTCAATCAGTTGGTGAGTCGGCAAGTTTGCCCGACCAAACCGGTTACAGTTGAATATTCGGCCACTGATTATGCCCAAACGCTTAAGGAAGTGATTGATGCGATGATTCGTTGGGGCCAGAATCACAAGCGAAAGCTGGTTAGCCGTTAACTTGGTTAAGGCTCCTGCCAGCTTCATGTAGTTTTTGTGTCATTTTTTGCTGGTTTTAATATCTGTCCAACTTAATGCGTACGTTTCGCATCTCGATTCATTGAATTATTCATAAAGCGAAATTGTTCCTCTCAGTAAAGGTAAAATTACCTAAATTTACATTCTTGCCGAAAGCAAACAGCCGATGAAACGAGCTCCATCACCCCAAAATCTACTGTTGAGAGATGTGCCTGGGCACATCAATGATAGCGAAATCCTTTCTCTGCTCTACACCAGAGAGGTCAATTGGCAGCATGTTAATGCCATTAAGACCCTGACCGAGTTTAACGATGCTGTTATCTTGGACTGGCTGAATGTGAGCGTAAAAACCTTCCGCGAATACAAAAAGCCGCCAACCACCTTCAAGGAAAACGTCAAGGAACAGGTCCTCCTGCTGTTAGCCCTGATCAAACATGGTATTCAGGTGTTCGGCTCAGTAAAAGAATTCGACCAGTGGCTGAATCGGTCCAACTTTTATTTTGACAATAAGAGCCCCAATGCCTATCTAAATACGATCACCGGGATAAAATTTGTCGATGATCGGTTGACGGCTCTGGACTATGGCGATAATGTGTAGAGGATGGAAGTGTTTAGAATTAGTAAAGAGGTTCATGCGCAGAGCTTACGTTCATCAGGCAGTGCGAATCGGTGGAATACCAAAGGCCAGCAAGTTATTTACACTGGCGCATCGCGTTCCTTATCCTCGCTAGAACTAGTAGTTCATCGGGGAGTTATTCAGCCTAACTCTTCGTATAAGGTGATGGTCATCTCTATTGCCGATGACGATTACTTGATGCGAACGATTCACCTTAAAGAACTTCCTGCCAACTGGCGGACTTTAGCGGGTTATTCTGCCTTACAAACAATCGGGTCCGACTGGTACACCAGTCAGGAAAGTCTAATTCTGAAGGTTCCTTCAGCGATTATTATCTACGAGTACAATTACATCATCAATACCGAACATCCGGCCTTCAGTCAGCATGTTCAGCTGGTTAGAACCGAGGATTATTTTTGGGATTCCCGGCTTCTTTAGGTAGGAATGAAGGTGAATTAGGCTATATTTAAAATCTTCTGCGAAAAGCTCAAGCAAGTTTCAGATACATGCTTCAGAAATGGGGCGTTTGTTGAAATGGATAGAAAACAGCCAACACCATCTATGGGGTTGGCTGTTTTACGAACGCTTTATTCGCTTCGTAGGCTTTTAACCGGATTCATCAAGGCCGCTTTAACGCTTTGAAAGCCTACCGTCAGCAGCGCTATGCTTATGGCCGCCAATCCCGCTGTCACAAACAGCCATCCACTTAGCGTTGTTCGGTAAGCAAAGCCCTCAAGCCAACCATGCATCAGATACCAGGCTAGTGGGCTGGCCAGCAGCAAGGCAATCAGGATCAATAAGACAATCTCCTGACAAAGCAAAACCACAATCCCCGCCACACTTGCCCCTAATACCTTGCGGATGCCGATTTCCCGGGCCCTTCGTTCGGTCGAAAAGATGGCCAGTCCCAGCAGGCCTAAACATGAAATAAAAATAGTCATCCCCATCGCCAGGTTGATCAACCGCTCGGTTCGAAGATCGTCTGCATATAGCGTGGCAATACTATCGTCGAGAAATGAATAAGCAAACGGCTTCTCCGGGAAGACCGACTTCCACTCTGCCGCTAGTTTGTCGATGAGCGTCTGTATCTCCCCAGCGACCATACCCTTGGCCGCTAGTTTGACGGCGAGGACGGTCTCTTTGGCCGGGTCGTGTCGGATGACGATCGGCCAGCTTGCCTGATGAAACGAGTTCTCATAAAAATCGGCCACCACCCCAGCAATCGGATAGACCTCGACAGGGCTGGCCACCAGCTCCTGACCGATTGCCTGACTCACATCGGCAAAACCCAGGGCATGCGCACAACGCTCACTAATCAGTACTTCCCGGCCACTGTCGGCTGGCATCAAATTTCGCCCCGCCACCAGCTTCATCCCATAAAATGAGACGTAATCCTGATTGCCGAAATGAAAGGATAGATCGATAGGTTTCTCCGGGCTGTTTTTTAGACCACCACCGCCAAATCCGCTATGCTTCCGGTCCATGGGTGATTTCCACTGTCGGATCACCTGCTGTACACCAGCTACTTGTCGGATCTTCTCTGCCAGTACCGCAAGCTTACCCGTCTCGGCCTTAGCCGGTAGCCGCCCCTTCGTCTTGTCCGACCCGATCGTTGTGTTATGCATCGGGTTCGTTGGCTGACCACCGAGTGTGATGATAGCATCCGTCTGAAAACCCAGATTCGTATGCAGCATATACCGCAATTGCGAACCCATAACGAGAGACGCAATAATAAACACCAGTGAGATCGTAAACTGGAAGACGATCAATCCTCGGCGCAGCGTTCCTTTTCCACTACCTGCTATCGCCGTGATCCCTTTCAGGGTCAATGCGGGTTGATAGCGGCCCAACACCTTTGCGGGATAAAACCCCGCCAGCAGGGTTGTCACCGCCGTTGCCAACAGAAAAAATAAAACAGTTGCACGATCCACCCGAAAAGGAACGCCCGCTGGAATCAAATCGGCCAACCCGTTCATCACCGGCCTGACCAGTAGCGCGGCAAGCACCACGGCGGCTACGGTCAATAAGAGGGATTCGGTAAAAAACTGCGCAGCGATGCCCGACCGGTTACCACCCAGCGCCTTACGAACGCCGATTTCTTTCGCTCGCTGCGTGGATTGCGCGGTCGACAAATTGACAAAATTGACAATGGCCAGAACCAGTATAAATCCGGCCACCGCCATCAGCGCGTACAAGACCGGTAAACTGGCCTTTCTGCCCTCACCCCCATAGTCGGGATGAAAGTGGCTACCCGACAGCGGTTTGAGCTGGGCAGTAAATCCCGGCTTGGGGCCATAATGCCGTTTGGCAAAGGGGATAAATTGCGCATCAATCTGGGCAGGGGTTACATTCGTTGCCAGCTTAACGATCACCTGGCTGGAGCGATTTAACTGATCCCAGCGATCCAATGTAATGTCTGTCTTCAAAAAACTGGCCCGGATCGTCGCATACGAGATCCACTGGCTGAACGGATAATCACTGTTTCCGGGCCAATTGGCGACAACCCCGGTTACGGTAACCATCAGCGAATCCTGATAATAGATCGTCCGACCAATGATGCTGTTCGGGTCGAAATCACCAAAGTATTGTCGGGCTCTTTCGGCGGTAAGCACAACCGAGTTGGGCCTGCTCAGGGCAGTTTCGGCATTTCCGCTTACCCACTGGTAGCGAAAAATGTCGAAGTATTGGGGTTCCGCAATCACGATACTACCGTCGTCATCGAAGTGCTTCGGTTTCTGGGCCTGATTAGATGGTATCGTTACGCTGGCCCCATAGGTCTGATAGGCAGCCACCGTCTGAATGCCCGTCATTTCCTGGCGCATAGCCGCTGGCATGGGGCCCGGTACGCTATGCCAACGCCCCCAAACACGACCGCATCCACACAATAGATGCGGCCAAGGTCGGGATGAAACTTATCAAAACTGAATTCGTACCGAGTAATCAGATAAATAACCAGACAGGCACAAATGCCTAACGCCAAGCCCACTACGTTGATGAACGAATAGAGCTTGTTGCGAATCAGTTTACGAGAGGCTATTTTGAGATAAGTAGGTAGCATAGCGGCTTGAACGATCGATCTAGAGGTCCGGTACTGGGTGTTTGTGTGCTTGAAATTTTGGCCCATTTTCGAGCTTGTAAACGGTCGAATCAACCGCAGGACGGCCAGTGTATATCGCCAACGGGCTTTGGATACACCAACGGTTTTCAGCCAGTAGGTATACATCTCCAGCAGGTCACCTTGCAGCTCATCTTTCAGGCCATGTGGACTGAACCGGCTCAGTAGCCATGCAGCCCAGTGGGGAGGCCCGTTGCCGTTGGTTAAGCGCCCCATAGCTGTAGAATTGGCGTTGGAATCTGGTCCCACAACTGGGTCCGCTGCTGTCGACATTCGATTAGGGCCCGCTGGCCGGCTGTGGTTACGGTAAACAGGCGTTTCTGACGGCCTCCCCGTTCGGCCGTAGCCCCGCCCATCTGGGAAGTGACAAATCCTTTTTCCTGCAGCCGTTGTAGGGTGGTATGGACCGTCGGAAAGCTGATACTACGGGCCATTTGCCCGTCAATGGTTTGGGTGATCGACGCACAGTAAGCACCTTCCTGCAGGGCGGCTACCGTCAGCAAGACGATCTCTTCCAACTCACCTAAAAAGGGTCGTTTCATGATCAAAAGCGATTGAACTACTTGTGATACTAATTAGTATAGTCTTTGTCGTACAAATACCTTACCAAGTCTGTTTAATTAGGCTTAATGGCCATGAAACGGCTTTTTCAGCACATCAGTGAATCCCGTGTTGTCCAAAAATGGACAGTTGCTGTACCGAAACGGACGTATCATTGATTGACTAGTAAGTCTATATTGGAGGGATAAGCGTTTAAGCCCAGAAACACCTTTGTCTTACAAAAACGCTCCCAAGTGAGACGAAAAAACGCCATGCATATGCTTCCGCTTGCGACGAGGAAGCTTTCATGTATCTGCTTCAAAAATCGGGCGTATTTTAAGACGCCCCTTTTAGTAATTGTCAGCCAGTATAGTATTCGTAGCATACGAGTATTAACACGTTAGAAAGAGAGTTAGAAGTGCCCCTTCAGTATAAAAAGCTGGGATGAGGAAGCTACTACAAAGCGTGGTAATAAACCAAGTATAACATCTCTTGGTTTGTTAACACGCTTTATAGACAATACGTTGCTTTCTAGGCCATATTCAGCAGGTTGAAGGCTTCGGCAGGATTGGCGAAAAAGTAGTCCCGAAATGTAGTGGTCAGACCAACATAAATCTCGTACGTATCGCTTTCCAGTCCGTTGATCAGCCCTTGCGCCACTTCCTCAGCAGGCATACCATGCGCTTCTCCACCTATATCCTTCGAAAACGCCGTATTGACGGTTGGCGGCATCAGCTCGAACACGCAGATAGATGTGTCTTTGGCCAGGGTGTGCCGCAACGTCAATGTATTGGAATGAACGGCGGCCTTACTGTCTGAATAGGCAGGAATAATGCTCGCTGGCGTGAAGGCTACGATCGAACTCACATTGACAATGGCCGCTTCGGATTGTTTTTTCAGGACAGGCAACAATTTCTCCGTCAACCGGATCAACGCAAAATAATTCGTGTCCATTTCCTGTCTTGCCTTCTCTATGGCATCCACACCTTCGGCATGTGTGTAGACAAAGGCTTTACCGGCATTATTCACCAGCACACTCAGGTCAGCATAGTCGGTGGCCAGTAGCGCCAACAGGTTATCGACCTCGTCCGGCTTCGTAATATCGCAGGGTAGGGCAATCGTGTTGGGTAACAGAGCGGCAGCCTGATGTAATGTCTCGGCCGTCCGGCCCAAAATCAGGACTTTATTGCCTTTCTGGCTAAGCAGCTTGGCCGTTTCGAAGCCAATGCCTGAACCACCACCGGTGATCAGGACTGTTTATTGGATATATTCATGTTATTTTTCTTAATAACAGACTTAAAAACCATGGTTGAAGGCATTCACGGCTGCAAGGGGATCAGCCAGGTAGGCTGTCCGTTGGCTGGCCGTCTCACCGACATAAATCTCGTATTGGTCAGCCTCAATACCCTCGATGATCGTTTCGGCGACAACCCGTGGTGCCATACCGGTGTGACCGCCCATGTCTTTCGTCGCTTCTGTATCAACCAGCGAGGGCATGACCTCAAAGAGTTTAATGGGCGTGTCTTTCGCAAGGCTTAGTCGCAGGGCTACCGTGTGGGAATGCAGAGCCGCTTTCGAATCGGAGTACGTCGGCAAAATGAGCAGCGGATGAAACGTCACATTAGACGTTATGTTGACGATGGCCGCTTTGGGTTGCTGTTTGAGCAGCGGCAGGAGTTTTTCGGTCAATAAAACAGGACCGAAATAATTGACGGCAAATTCCTGCCGGGCTTTTTGATACGCATCAGCTCCTTCACCCAACCTGTATAAATTGGCGACCCCTGCGTTATTGACCAATACGCTCAACGTGGGATAATTCTCGTTCAAGTGCGCTACCAGCGCCTTAATGTCGGCTTCGTTGCTGACATCGCAGGTTAGGGTAGCAACCCCAGTTCTTGGCCCGCTCTCTGTAGTTTATCGGCATTACGCCCAACCAGAACGACCTGGTTTCCTTTTTCTTTCAGTAGTCTGGCAATCGCATAGCCAATGCCCGATCCGCCACCGGTGATCAGAGCGGTTTTGTTTGTCAGATGCATAAGGAGTTTTAGATTGATTTATTTTTTGAGTGCTGTTGGTTGGTCTGTAGTCAACGTGGCGTTGCTTTTCGGAACAGGCTTACAAGCTTTGAAGGATTGTACTAAATAGGCTTACCAGCCAACTTGTCCTGAATACTCGCAAAAAAGGCTTTGGTATACGGAGCCGACAGGTGTTGATCGAGTGATTGCTGCGAGACAAATACCTCAA
Source organism: Spirosoma sp. KNUC1025 (assembly GCF_045160025.1). GTDB lineage: Bacteria > Bacteroidota > Bacteroidia > Cytophagales > Spirosomataceae > Spirosoma. Next base: position 313,829 of record NZ_CP087141.1, on the reverse strand, counting down.
AAAACACCAGTGTGGTCGGATCATCCGGTTTGCTTGTCTGATAGAAGGCTTCGCAGCCTGGTTCAGCCAGGGTTGGAACAAGTGTTCGGGCACAAAGCGTTTTGACGTCTTCCAGACTGTCGGCCTTCACCGGCACTTCAACGAGCAGTATAATTTTCGAATCACTCATTAGATGCGCATGTTACACCGTGGTAAAAAGCTCCTCTTTGGTTTTGCGCACTTTGGGAATCCTAGCAAATTCATCGTCCGCTGAGCGGTAGCCTAACGCAAAGAGCAGGGCCGATTGCAGGTTTTTTGCCCGCAGGTCCAGAATCTGATCGAGCTGACTTCGATCGAAGCCTTCCATCGGGGAGGCATCAATACCAGCTTCGGCTGCGGCACTCACCAGGATACCCACCGCAAGGAAGGCCTGCTTTTCCGCCCATTCTACTTTCTGAGCTGGAGACAAGCCACTCAGTTTTGCGTTGACAAATTGTTCGCGGGCTTCCAGATTCTGGCGATCCGTTTCCCGAACGATGGCCGCTTTATCAATGTACGCCTTTACCGTATCCTCGTTGATGTTGGTTTCCACCGCCACGACTAGCACTCGGGAGGCTGTGGTAATTTGGGGCTGACCAGAGGCAGCCCGACTGATTTGCTCCAATTTGGCTGGGTCCGTGACCGTGATGAACTGATACGGTTGCAGGCCATAAGAGGAAGGTGCTAACTGCACCACTCGAAGCAGATCCTCTACCTGCTCCTCACTCAGTGGCCTTGAGGTATCATATTTTTTGGTGGCGTAGCGCCACTCAAAGGCATTTACTAATGACATCGTTTTGTTGGCGTTAAAATTACTGTTAGATTTGCTTGCAAATTGCAAGTAAACAAAGGTAGAGTAGTTTACTTGCAATTTGCAAGCAAATATAATTTATTTTTTATGAAAGAAATTAAACCCAGGTCAGGCTGCCCGTTGAGCTACACGCTCGACTTTATGGGTGATAAGTGGTCGTTGCTAATCATCCGAGACATGGCCCTGAACCATAAATTGACCTATGGCGAGTTTCTAAACTCCGACGAACAGATCGCCACCAACATCCTGGCCGACCGGCTCAGCATGCTGGAAACCTATGGATTCGTGACCAAGCAGGTAGCCGCCGATAAAAAGTCAAAGTTTGTGTATCGACTGACCGAGAAAGGCATTTCCCTGGTACCCGTCATTATGGAAATCGGCCTGTGGGGGTCAATCTATAACCCGCCGGGGCTGAACGCTCAACTGCTCTCGGCCTTGAAGCAGGATAAAGAAGGAACAATTCAACGTATTCAGGAGCAGCTAAGACAGCAGGCCTAGGCCTATCTATCATTCAATCACCACCACGATGATTCATCCACTGGATAACCCGGTTTGGTCGGCCCTAACCTCGGGCAATCAATCGGTTGCATTGGGCAATGACCAGTCTAAATATTACCCACCGCAGGTTGCGCCGTTTGTGGCCGTAGCCGATAACACCCGAGTCCATTTTGAGGTCTTACGGGATACGATTCCGTATGAGCAACCGGTAGCCCTGTTTACCCATGAGCCCCAGCTTGACCCATCGCCCTGGGTGCTTGTCAACCGCATTGATGGCTTTCAGATGCTGTATGAAGGACCGACCCCCGCGGAGCAGGACAGCCTGATTGACTTAACCGAGGCCAATGTTCCCCAGATGCTCGCCTTAACTACACTCAGCCCCCCTGGGCCCTTCCTACCCGGACGATTGAGCTGGGCGGCTATCAGGGCATTCTTGCCGGCGATCAACTGGTGGCTATGGCGGGTCGTCGGTTTGATAATGGTACGCATGTGGAAATTAGCGCTGTCTGTACGCACCCGGACCATACCGGCAAGGGCTACGCCCGGCGGTTGATTGACAGCCAGATCCGCCAGATTCGGGCAGAAGGCAAAATTCCTTACCTCCATGTACGGGCCGACAATACCCGGGCGTTCCGGATTTATGAGCAGATGGGCTTTGTGACCCGGGCCGAAATGATTATCTACATTGTTGCCAAACCCTGATGGCTTGACAACACATGAAAAACGCCAACTGGTTTTCATTGCTGTTAGTTCTAACAGCGCCACTGCTATCGGTGATTGATGTATTTATCATCAATGTGGCCATCCCGGCCATCCGCAAAGGCATTCATGCGTCTGAAGCGCAGTTGCAACTGGTCATTGCCCTGTACCTGCTGGCGTACGCCTGTCTGCTCGTCACGGGTGGACGTAGCGGTGATTATTTAGGTCGGAAGAAAGTATTTCTGGCCGGTATGCTGGGTTTTTCGCTGGCGTCGGCGCTGTGTGGCCTGGCACACAGCCCGTTGTTTTTGAACGCAGCCCGCTTTCTACAGGGCATTGCGGCCGCCTTTATGGTGCCCCAAACGATCGCCTTCATTCAGGTATTATTTCCCAATGCAACCGAGCGAACGAAAGCCATTGGTTGGTATGGCATCACCCTGGGGCTGGCCAGTATGCTGGGTCAATTCCTGGGCGGTCTTTTGACATCATTTCATTTCTGGATCGACGGCTGGCGGTTAATCTTCTTTATCAACGTGCCCATTGGTCTGGCAGCGGTCGGGCTGGGCCTTCGGTATTTGCCGGAAACTAGGCCCGAGGCTAACCAATCGTTTGATCTGACAGGGGTGATTCTGTTGACCGGAGCCCTCGTTTGTTTTATCGTCCCTTTAATTCAGGGGCGCGAGCTTGGCTGGCCAGCCTGGTGTATGGTCTTGCTGGCGCTTTCGGTCGGCTCATTTGTGACTTTCTATCGGCATCAGCAACTAAAAAAGAGACGAAAGAAACAACCCCTGATCGATATGGATCTGTTTCTGATTCCTGACTTTACACGTGGCATCGGGGCGGTTATCTGCTGCTTTATCATGCACAGTGCCTTTCTGCTCATGTCGGCACTGCTCTTTCAGAACGGATACGGTCTGTCGCCTTTAGTTTCCGGCGGCTGCTTTGTGCTATGGGGCGGGTGTATGCTGCTTTGCTCCCTATGGTCAATGAAACTGGTGAGCCGGAATGGCAAACAAACCGTATTGGCAGGAGTCATCCTGATGGCCGTATCGACCGTACTGCAACTGGTATTCTTTACGGGTTCAGCCCCTTCGCTATTAGTTATCGGGTTGGTCTTACTGATCCACGGGGCAGGGGCTGGTTTTACGTATTCAACCCTATTGAATGTCACCTTGCGCAGTGTACCCACCCCGTTTGCCGGGGCGTCGGCAGGCATCTATTCAACGGCTCAACAGGCAGCCGGTGCCTTTGGGATAGCGTCCATAGGCGGTTTATTTTTCTCGGTACTGGCAAAAAGCAATTATCAAACCGCCTTCTTGTATGGTTCTGGGGCAAACCTGCTCATCCTGGTAGTGATGGCTCTTTTGGTCACGACACTACCGGTCAGTAAGGTAGCCAGTGTTACGGTGGGTGACTGATGGTAACAAGTTGGACTATCTCCCGACAGGAATTATAGACTTTTTACCACTATCTAAGTTGAATAATTGCTAAAATATAGTGTCTCACAATAACCCTCACACGTGAGACGAAACAGCGTTCATGTATCTGCTTCATATCCTAAAATACATAGAAGCCCATATACCACCAAAGACACTTAGTGCCTTTGGTGGTTGAGCGACATAAGAAAGTCTTTTATTCACTCCGTAAACTCTTGACCGGATTCATCAACGCAGCTTTGATACTCTGAAAACTTACTGTCAGCAAAGCAATCACAATCGCCAGCAAGCCAGCTAGAGCGAAAATCCACCAGTCAAGCCTAACTTTATAGGCAAATTCCTTTAGCCATTGCGTCATACCCCACCAGGCAATGGGGGAAGCTAATACCAAAGCAATCAGGATGAGTTTGAGAAAGTCTTTGGAGAGTAAGCTCACCACACTGACGACCGATGCTCCCAGCACTTTCCGCACGCCAATCTCTTTCCGGCGTTGTTCGGCGGTGTAGGTGGCTAATCCGAACAACCCTAAACAAGCGATGAAGATCGTTAGACTGGAGAACAGGGTTAATACTTGTTCTATTTTTTGTTCACCCAGATAAACCTGCTCAAACCGGTCATCCAGAAACGAATAGGAAAACGGAGCGCCGGGCGAATAGGACTCCCATTGCTGCTTGAGGGAAGCGAGCAACTGCGGAAGATTATTCGTACGGGTTTTGAGAAGGATATTGCCTGAATTTCTACCCAAAAACATGGCTAATGGCCCAATCTTTTGCCGAAGGGATTCAAAATGAAAGTCGCTAACAACCCCAACCACCCGGTAAATTATATGCACACCATGCTCATCCGTGTGACCGATCAGCTCTCGGCCAATCGGATTCTTCTGCCAGCCCAGCGCCTGTACCGCCGTTTCGTTCAGAATAAACCCGGAGGAATCAGAAGGGAAACGTTTTGAAAAATTACGCCCCTGAACCATCCGCATGCCCAGTGTAGGAATGTACGATGGATCAACAAAATAGAACCGGGTCATTACACCCTGGTCGGGATTTTCTTTAGCTCTGACGGTGGTGTTATCCATGTTTGTTCTCCCGACAGGCACCTGTCCTGAAATGCTCCCCATGACCACTTGCGGAGATCGAATGATCCGGTCGCGAAATACGGCTTCGTTGTTTCGGAGCATATGCGTATCGTGAATCACCAATACTTGTTCGTGATCATAGCCCACTTTCTGCGCTTGCATGTAACGTAGTTGCCGGTCTGCCGTTATCGTAGCGATAATCATCGAAATGGTGATAAAGAATTGAAACACGACCAAACCACTTCGCAGGTTAAAACTACCTGGTCTAGTGGTAACCTTTCCCTTCAGGACAGTTACTGGCTTAAAGGAAGACAGGTAAAAAGCCGGGTAACTACCTGCTAGCAGCCCCACCAGCACCGTACCCGCAACTAACCCAGCCGTTACAAATGGATGGGTCAATAAAGCCATCGAAAGTGTCTTGCCCGTCAGCTGGTTAAAAAACGGCACTGCCAGAGCGACCAACACCAGGCCAACCAGTAGCGCGACCATCGCCAGCAGGATCGATTCGATTAGAAACTGTTGCTGCAATTGGCTTTTCACCGAACCCAGCACCTTCCGTACGCCTACTTCACGCGAACGACGAACCGCTGTGGCCGTCGACAGGTTCATAAAGTTCACACAGGCGATCAGCAACATAAAGGCAGCAATGGCCGCCAGTACTTATACATACATAATAGCCCCACCTGGGCTTGACTCGGCCTTGGAATACAGATGAATGTCGGTGAGTGGTTGCAGAAAAACCCCAAAATCATCGCCCCGCTCGCGAAACTGTTTCGGGGTAAGTTTCAGCCATTTCTGTATCTCACTTCCCATCTGTTTTTCAGCGAGTTGGGGAAGTTTAGCTTCCAGCTGTTTATACGCATACTGCTCGGGCAGGAGCACATAGGTTTGATAGTTAATATTATACAGCCATCCCGGCCAATCTATTTTTTCATCACGGCCGACTAAGGTAGCTAGCATATCAAAGTGAAAATGGGAGTTTGTCGGTACATTCCTAACCACCCCTGTGATCCGATAAGGTGTCTTGTCATTACCGAATAACAGGACTTTCCCAATCGGGTCCTGATTGCCGAAGTATTTCTGGGCGGTTTCTTGGGTCAATACCACCGTGTTTGGCTCCGTCAATGCCTGCTTTGGATTTCCCTTTAGAAACGGAATGGTGAATACGTCAAAAAACGTTGAATCGGCAAGCAGCAGATTATCTTGTCGGAATGAGGTTTTTCCGTAGCTGACAAACTCATTCCACTCGCGGATGCGCGTTGCTTTTAAGACTTCCGGAAACGCCTGTTGCAGATCCCGGGCGGCATTCTGACCTAAACTGGGTCCGCCAAGCTCCTTTCCATTTAACTGGAATTTGAGTCCGACCCGAAAAATTCGGTCTGCTTTCTGGTTATAGCGATCGTAAGCTAATTCATCCTGCACGTAGAGCATGATCAGGATGCCGGTAGCCAATCCGATGGCTAACCCAACGATATTAATGCTGGTGGATATTTTTTGGCGCTTCAGATTTCGCCAGGCGATTTTGAGAAAGTTGCGGATCATGATCGTGCGGTTTAACGGTCCAGTAGCCTTGGTTGGCGAGCTTTCTGAATGCAATAGTACCGGTCGTATTGGCCACGGAGGTGCCAACTCATCAATTGGGACCTCTTTTTTCAGGCTGTTTTTGTAGGCTACGGGGGTTTTGCCGGTCATCTCTTTGAAGACCCGGTTGAAACTCGTTTTGGCATTAAACCCCGACTCATAAGCAATACCCAGTAAGGTAAGCCGATCATAGGCCGGATCACGCATTTTCCGGATAATCTCACGAACCCGAAATTCATTAATAAAATCGCTGAAGTTCTTTTCCAGCCCCATATTGATGATTCGGGACAACTCATGTGGATGAATCGCCAGTTTCTGCGCCAGTGTGGTCAATGTCAGTTCGGCATCTTCGTAGAGACGGTTTGCCGCCACCGTTTCCTTTAGTCGGCGGCCTTTCTGTTTTGCCTCTGATCGATCAGGTATTGGCATTATCAGCTTGGCCGGGCTATCCGATTTCAGGATTACGTCCACGGCCATCCCTATCAGCACAAAAGCAACCATCAACAAGAACGTATTACTGAACAAGGTGAACAAGCAGGCCAAGCCGAGTAGGACCAGGGCTTTATTCAGCCCCCGGAAAGCAAAACGTGGCCTGTCCATGAGCACCGGTCGCAGACGGCGATAGAAATCCTGAATCAGTCGGTGCGATAAGTACAGATAGAGGATGACCGAAATCAAAATGGGCCAGACCGGCACCCAATACCCCACCAGTAAGGGGAAAAAATGCAGCGTATCTTTCCATTGGAACCGCCACTGGGGACGTGTCAGTTGCCTGGTATAAAAAAATAACAGCGGCCCCAGCGCGGGTAAAAAAGCCGCTGAAATCCCTCCGGTCTTTACGACGACCACCCCTAGGGCCAAACTCAAAAACAGGTTAGCGGATTGGTCAGGCCGTTCAGCGAATCCTACCAGCCCTGCGAGCGTAAGCCCCGAAAATAGGACTCCCAGGCAGGTCAGCTCATAAAGGCTACTATGAAAAAAATAGGGGTTCATTTACCGGTAATCCTCTTCAAAAATTTTCATGTAATTGACTACCGTTTCCTAGAAACTTGCTGGGCTATTAACTGGTCGTTCCAGAAACAAGCTACTAAAAAGCGGCCGTGTTATGTTTCATCAATAACATCATTTTCAGGATCTTTTCCGAGAAGATGCAACGAGTGAATGGTTGGTTGCATCACAGCCTACTGCGCTACACAAAATGTTGCTTGCCCCATTATGCCTTTCAAAAACAGATTGCGAGCTTAGTTTTTATATTCTCATAAATCGCTCCAAAATGAGACTAGATAAACGGTTTGTAAACGAGCGGATAGAAAGACAAAAGTGGCTAACCTAACTCATGATGAACCCCGTTTGCTGAGTGTATTGGAATACGACAGAGGAGAAGCCCTCACTCGTTAAACAAACCGGCATACCCTTGGGGCAGGGTCGTCAGTGGCTTGATCCGTATGTCCCGGTAAAATACTTCTGCCGCTTCACTTTGTAACTGAATTTTTCCCCTTCTCATGGCTACTTCCCCGCCATCAGCCGTTGTATACCGCGAGTCTTTCAAGACCATCACCACATGGCCATTAACGATATGAAGACTCTTGCCTTCGAAGCAAATCAGTTCCAGGGTGGTCCATTCTCCCATTGGACTTTCATAGTTGGCTGACCGCATACAATAAGAATCTTGCCCTTTTTTGAAAGTTCCATAGGGTTGCTTCTCGTCGGCCACCCGGTTCATAATACCTTCGGATTGGAAGCTACGAATGTCAATGGCCGAGTTAGCCTGACACCAAAAGTCACCCATGTGCCCTTCCATGACTTGAAATTCCTGGGATAGCATCCAGCTACGCCAGTACTCGGCTCCTGCTGGGCCGATTGAATGGTAGAGTATGCCCGAATCACGCAGCTGGTTTTTCCGGGGATCATGTTTTTGCTTACCCCACTTGACCTGCAGTGTCAGGTGATAGTTTTCGTAAGTCTGGCGGGGGAACAAACACCCATAGGTTGTCCCACTAATTCGAAGGACTGGACCACTCCCTTCCCGGATGACCGAGAATACCCCCGTCTCGTCTTTGTTATACCCGATGGGTTGTACCGGACTGCCTGCTGCATCGGTTGGTATTTTTCCATTATAGCCAACCTTGTGGGCATAACTTAAGTAGGTTTCCCATTGAGTCAGGTTCTTATCCAGTAAAGGTGTCCAATCACGGGATTGAGCGGTCGCCTGTAACGTGAGAAAAATTGATAAACAGGTCCATAATGTAGGTATTAATTTCATAGTGCTGACTTGTTTTGCACAACAATTAGTGAACAGTCGCAAAACTAGAGTTAGCTCAAGGGAAAAGAGTTGTAAAAATCCATGCTTCATTGGTAGATTCACAACTCGACCAACAGCTCAATGAAACGCTATATTCTCTACTCAGCCTTTAGCATTTATCATTTTGAGGCCAGTACGTGGGCACATGCGACCCACAAGCATACCTACTTTGAGATCATCTTTGTGCTCCGGGGCCATGGTAATCACCACATCAATGGGAGTACCTATAGCTACGGGGCAGGTGATGTGTTTCTGTTAGGGCCAGAAGATTACCATCACTTTACCATTGAGGGCTTAACCGAGTTTAGCTTCATTCGCTTCAATGAATCAGTTCAAAAGCACGCACAAGGGGAGGCTACCTGGCAAGCTGTCATAACCACGCTGTTGACGACGTCCTCGCAAAGTCGTGGTTCCCTCGTGACCGATCCACTGGAGAAGCAAAAATTAAACTACCTCCGGGAGGTGCTGGAAGCGGAAAACGCACGGCAACCAGCGCACTATTTTGAGCCAATGCGCGATAGTTTGCTCCGCAGTATGTTGCTCATTTTAGCCCGTAATCTATTTCAGCACCCACCCTCAAGCCCGGTTGTCAGGGATTCAGTGGAGGCGATCTTACTGTATATCAAGCAACACATTCATCAGCCAGCACTACTTAGTATTGACTCGTTGGCCCGTGTCTTTCACTATTCACCAGCTTACATCAGCCTGTATTTCAAGAAGCACACAGGTGAATCGTTGAAACAGTATATCACCCGGCACAAAATCAAGCTACTGGAAGCGCGTTTGTTGTACAGTTCGGTAAGCCTGGCTCAACTAGCGGACGAATTTGGGTATACGGATGAAAGTCATTTGTGTAAGCACTTCAAGAAATACACGGGTTATACTCCAACTAGTTTCCGGCAGGGCGGGGAGCCGGCAGCAGCATTGGTATAAGTAACTAGTAAGCGCTCGCTCATTGCTTGCGAACAGGTGTCGTTGGTAACGGGTTGTATTGAACTGGTATCAAAGAAATTACATCTTTTAAAAGGCTAATATAAGCTTGTCATTTGCCTATCAAGCTATACCAGATCAAGGTAACACACCAGGCTAAGCTGGCAGATAGACTTGAAACGTAGCACCTTTGCCCGGGCGACTCCTGGCTGTAATCATTCCCCGGTGATTGGCCACTACTTTTTGGCAGATTGCCAGCCCAATGCCTGTACCAGCAAAAGTATCCTTTGGATGTAATCGCTGAAAAACCTGGAAAATCCGGTCCAGATACTTCTCATCAAAACCGATTCCGTTGTCTATCACCTCGATACAATGGTAAGACTCAATTGAGCTAGTCGGTTTAAGCGCAGAGGGAAGCATCGATGCCAATACTTGATAGGCTCGTACCGTGATTTGGCAAGATGGTTTTCCGTCTGCCTGGTTAAACTGACTAAACTTGAGGGCATTGCCCATAAGATTTTGAAATAACTGCTCCAATTGAAGGGCATCGCCCGCCAGAGTTGGTAAATTCGTTACGGTAATCACCGCATCTACTTCATCGATCGCTACGGCTAAACTTTCTTGCACACGGTCCAAAACCTCATTTAAGGCTACTGGATTATTGGGTGCAGCACGAGTTGATATGCGGGAAAAAGCCAATAAGTCCTTGATTAATTGGGACATCCGGTTTGTCGCTAGCTGCATCCGCTCCAAATGCAACCGACCTTCGCCTAATTGGGGAGCATAGCGCTGAATGAGTAGATCACTGAATTGAAGCACCTTGCGTAGGGGCTCCTGCAAGTCATGCGAGGCAATGTAGGCAAACTGTTCCAGATCCTGATTGGTCCGGCTCAGCAGATGGTTCGTTTCTTCAAGTTGTTGATTGGCTAACCTTAACTCTTCACTGGCCGCGGTTAGTTCTTCATTATTAGCCGCTAGCTCCTCATTGATGACTTGCAGCTCTTCGGTCCGCTGCTGGACCTGTTGCTCCAGGGCGAGCTGGAGATGGCGTTGCGCGGTAATGTCCTGCACTGTACCGCTAAGTCGGCAGGGCTTGCCAGTCTCACCAAAATATGCCTTACCCTGCATCTGAAGAATCCGTTCCTGGCCTGCTGCGCCCGCTTCGACGGTATATTCAGCTGTAAATTCGCCACTTGAGCCCAGCATCATAGCTTTGGTGATAAGAGACTGAATAAGCGGCAGGTCTGTTTGTCGGACAGCCGCGGTCGCTTTCTGGGGGTAATTGACTCTGTAGGGTCTAGACCATACCAGGCTCTTAGCCGACTGGAATAATCGATCCGGCCCGTCACCAAATCCATTTGCCAGGTACCCAGTTGCGCCAGTTCAATGGCTCCCTGTAGCGCGGCTTCGGCTTCTTCGGCTTTCTGACGAGCCAGCACCTGAGCAGTAACGTCAGAGGCCGTCAGGATGATACCGTAGATTTCCTGATCCGTATTGTGCAAGGCTTTATAGAGCACATCGTAGTAGCCCCACTCACCTGCTTGAGTAAGGGGGAATCGAATTTCTGACTGATCATAGGTATCGCTCCGCGTAAAATCGTCGTTGAGCGGCAGCTTCAGCGCCATCCGTATTTCTTCTGATACCACTGCCTGAAAGGGTTTGCCAACACTAGTCATATCCAACCCCAAGATGTTTAGCATCTTTTCATTGATCGAACGAATCACCCGATTGGGCCCAACTAACACCACTTTGGCTACTGGCGAGCGATGAAACACATTGCGGGCGAATAATTCACTCTCTTCCAGGGCTCGCTGAGCCACCAGTTCCGGCCTTCTGTCTCGCATAACGGCCCCTACGGCTATCGGCTGGCCCGAATAGGGATCATCTATTCGAATGGTATTATTAAAGACCGGGAAGATCTCGCCCGTTTTGAGGTGTCGCACCCGCATTTCTCCTGACCATCGTCCCTGGCCCATTACACAGGGGAGTACTTCCCGCTCTACCAGGGCAAAATGCTCGGGAGCATGGAGTGCCGCGATGGGCGTTTGCTGGACCTGTTGGGCATCTTCGAAGCCCAACAGGTCCATACCCGCCTTGTTGAGATAAGAATTTTTACCATCCAATTCCAGAATGGACATCAACTCGATACTGTTATCGACCAGGGTGAGCAGTTTTCGCTGGGTTTCCTGAGCGGTTAGTTCATCCCGTAAGTCGCGCAAGGTAAAGCCTCGACCGATGGGCTTGCCTGTACGCGGATCATCGATGCGAATCCCGCTAGCCTGACAAGGGATGGGTGCACCGGTTTTAAGATGCTTGAGCTCCACTCGGCCTGTCCAGTACCCCTGTTTGAGTAAGGTAGGAACGGCTACTTCCTGAATCAGCTGATAGTGTTCGGGTGAATAAAAGTCAGCCACTACTACCCCAGCCAGCGTCTCGGTTGGCCCGAGTCCAACCAGTCGTCGTCCCGCTTCATTGAGATAGGTAAGCTGACCTTCCAGGCTGGCAATAGCCATAAAATTGAGGTTATTGGCGACCAAGGCCAATAACTTTTGCTGGTCTTGTCGAAGGCCAACCTCCTGAGTAATTTCCTCAACGAGAGAAAATAAGCTAGTTACCTTTCCCGCTTCCGTTTGCAGGGTTGTGGTATGAATCTTGACCCATAGTTCATATCCTTCTTTGTGCAGACACCGAAGCTGAATGGCCAGCGAGGTGTTCGACCCTCCCGTCAGATTCATCAGGTGATGCTGATAATCAATCCGATCTTCCGGGTGAAGCAAGGCCTCTAGCGAGTGATAAAGCAATTCCTTTACTGAATAGCCCGTTAGGGCGGTAAAGGCATTATTCGTGTGTATGAACCGACCATTTGCCCGGATAATAACCAGCCCCGTGTTAGCCTTCTGAAAAGCGTTGGCGACATGTTTTTCAGTAGAGCGGAGCCTTTTGTTTTCAGGGAAAGCGTCTGTCCGTTTCTTGCCCAATTGATTATCGTTGTTCACACGACTAGAATTTCCGGCCAAAGTAGCAAAAAGTAATGAATGTTGTTATCGACATGCACAATGGCTTTATGTAGGCTTGACCCAATAGTAAGACTGTTTAGTCCCCCCAACTAGTCGCTACCTTGAAGAGTTCGTATTAGTGGCGTGCGTACGCGACTAAGCAGGCTACGAATTGGGCAACTTTACCTCGTGAAGTCCGATGCAGAGCGGTTGAGTTATAAAGATTCCTCTATGAAGAGATAAGTTATATTAAGATTTAGCGGATGTAAAGTATCTCATCGGCTCTATATATTACAACTCTAACATACCATTAAAGCCCCGATAGGATAACCCTCAACACTTCCCGCTCGTGGTTTAGGTGAGCGATAAGAGGTGAACCCACCTTTTTGAAGTTCTGGCTCCAGGTTGTCCAGGCTGAAGCAATCAATAAAGTCCCTTGACAGGTATGAAAAACCAATTAGCATACCGAGTCAGTTTGTTTTTTCTCAAGCGTTTACTTTGATCAAACACTAGTTCAAAGATGGGAACATATTTTATTTTTAAGCATTTTGGTGTAATCTCAGAAAACCCTGCTTATTTAGTGGACCAGAATTGACTGAAGGTCAAACAAATAGAAATTGACGGAAACGCAATCAACGATATTGCCTCCCTTCTGAGACGAAAGGACGTTAGTGTATCTGCTTCTTTAGTTGGGCGTATAGTTGAAGGGCCTGTTTTAGTAACTGTCGACTACTATCCGTAGCATACGATGCGCCAAAACGGCAAATTTATTTTTATAATCTGCGTGATTCAGTCCGGTTACCCTGCTCGTCCAGGTAACTTAACGACTGGTGTTGATGACTTCGTAGCGGGCACGGACAAACATGAATAGACCGTAGCAAAATAAACCCAGCGCTACGGCACCAAGCAGATAGGATCCGTAACTGGCTTTCTCCAGAAAGACAAAAGCACTGCTACTGCCTCCGGCTTTGCTGGCATTAGCCTCCAGGGCCGCTTTTATAAACAAGTAACCGATCAGCCCCCAGACGATTCCCCGAGCGATGTAGCCGATTTTCCCGGACCGGATGATCATCTTCTTCAGTTCCGTTTTGATGGAAGAGGTCTGGACATTTTTAAGGTATTTACCCAACAAAGCCCGGTAGATCTGGTACAACCCGATGCCAATAATACACAGGCCAATCAGACCGACAAGCCACTGGCCAAACGGTTTCTGTAGTAGCTCCCGAACCAGGGTCTGGCGCGAATTCTCCCTGCCCTGATTACCCTGGCTACCCAATATCATTCGGAAAGAACCATAGGCTAGGAATCCATAGACCAACCCGCTGAAACCATACACCAACCGACGACCGATGCCTTTGGCGTCGGTCCCTTTGTGCTCGTTATCGAGAAAAGCCTGGGTTAGCCGCCAGAGGGCGTAGCAGACCAGACCGGCGGCCACCAGTGCCAGCAAAATCTGCCCAAACGGTTGAGCCAGTATAAATCGAAAGACCCCCTGTTTGTTGAGATTACGTTCCGAACTGCCGCCGATTTCAAAAGCAGCCATAAACGCTAGTATACCAACCAGGCAGTAAACAACTCCTTTGGCCGCCAGGCCAAGCTGGGCAAAACGCTTCACCCATTGAGGCTGGGTGGAGGGTAGGTTGGCGGAGAAGTTGGATAAATCTATCATCTAAATCGTTTTTTATGTAGGTTGCTTTCAGCATAATCAGTCTTCTATAACTAACAGAATTGATTTAGGATAACAAATGTTTTCTGTTACGCTGGATAACCAGCCGTTGACGTTAGAGGTACGGTGATGAAAACCATGAGTGGGTTGCTTAGTCAACGGATGGACTGACAGCCGACTTTTGATCCGCTGACGCCGCTTTTGTAGCTTCTGAGTCTGTGACACATGCCTGAGAGGAAACGAAAACCATCGTCTCTTTAATCGCTCCCACGCGAGACGAAGGAACCTTCATGTTTATGCGTCGAGAAATGGGCGTTTAATGAGCACCCCCTATTTGGAAACAACGAACCGTAATTTGGAAACACTTCGTTTTTTATACTATCCGAATTTTGCATTGTTGATAGGAAAACTAGGAATTAATGAAAAAAGTAAGTTATAAATACAGAAGCTGGGATGTAACGGGATAGTTTACACTTTCCTGAGAATTATGATTATACAAGAAAGTATCCTGCCATGGTTAGCGTACATCTTGGAAGCAGTATAAAAGAGCAAACGGCTAGCCTATACGGCAATCAACTTGCTATAATGGATTTATTGCTTTAACCTTTGACGCTTCTCGCCAAGGGGGAAGTGGGGGCCAATCAAGTTAATGAGAAGATCCTGCATATAAGGGTTGAAGCCATTCGCTGTGTCCTAGCTTTTTACAAGCTTAGTGTTTGTTGACGATAACCGCATCGTCGCATCGGGTTGTGTGAGCAGTAGCTATAGTGCATATGCTTTAATCTAGGAGTAAAGAATTAAGGCAATCGCAAGCCTGGTAGGAACCAAGGCAAGTCGAGCGATTAAAGAATGCAATCGGACAACAACGCACTGCCGAAGCCAACAGTGCAGAAAAACTAATGGCTAACCTTATACCCAATTCAGCTGTAGATGCCACACAGGCAGATAGGAAAACGTAGATTTACTGGAAGCTGTGGATTAGTACAAGATGCCACATGGACTTCGTTCAAACTCACGCAAGCAACTGTTATTTGCCAGTAAACTTAATATTGTTTGATACGTTTCATCTAGCTGACTATTTCTTTGGGCAATCCTCATTGGTTATTATTAGTGACAAAGTCAGCGCATTGGATTCACATTGGGAAGGTTTCGATTTATAGTGTAAAGCCACTGTCAGCAATAAAAAACACATCGCCAAAGGGGAGAGCCAAGCTTACTTATATGCTCAACCCAAAGCATTAGAGAAACGAAAACTTTTTTTAAAATAGCTAATCCCAAATTGGCGTAAACATGATATCAGCAATAGCCTCTTCTACTTAAACTTTATCTACAATGAATTTTTTACTGAAACTAGCGGGCGTCGGTTTGCTGGTCACAGGTCTTCTATTAGCAATCAGGCCGGATTTTTTTGGTAAATTTTCAACATCCCTCAATGCCTATCAGATGATAGAAAAAAGAGTAAAATGGGGGGTGCTGATTGGTATGGGTGGATTCATGATCGTTTATACTAACTGGGTCTCATGGAACTTACTAGCTAGCGCTCTATTACTATCGATTACACTCGGTATTATCCTAGCAAGATTAATAGGCTTTGCGTTAGATGGATTTTTTACCAAACAATCTTATTGGTTGTTGATCGAAATAGTCGCTTTAGTCATTTTTTGGCTATTGTATTGGAAGCAAAGAAATTAAGGCAACCAAATTCATGATTTCCAAAACGGAAGCAGACATGAACAGCATTAATTCTTTATCTGAATTTCATCGCTTACTATCCATTCCCCCACCATTGCACCCGTTGGTCAGTATAGTACATGTTTCGGAGATACACGCCATAACTTCTGATGTCTGGAAAAAATTCATAACTAATTTTTATACGATTTCGCTGAAATATAACAATCAGTCGAAAGTAAAGTATGGCCAAAACTTTTACGATTTTGATCGGGGAACAATGGTATTTACGGCACCGAAACAGGTTCAATCGGTTGAAGTGGAAACCGCCAATACATTCAATGAAAGTTCCGGATCTGGTTATGTGCTCATGTTTCATCCTGATTTTTTAGGAAAACATTCCTTATCGGTAAGTATCAAAGCATACCGCTTCTTTTCCTATTCTGTAAACGAAGCCTTACATCTTTCAGAAAAAGAAGAAAATAATGTGATTGACATTTTTAAAAAAATAGAGGGAAAATATCAGCATATTGACCCTCATACACAAGGTATTATACAGGCGCAAATAGATGTTTTGCTTCAATATAGTAACCGCTTTTACCAACGACAATTTATCACCCGTAAGGCGGTAAACGTCGATTTGCTGACAAGAACCGAAGGTCTCGTCAGTGAGTATTTCAATTCAGAAATGGGCTTAAAAAGAGGGGTCCTTACCGTAGACGCTTTGGCGAATCAACTCAATCTATCCCCCAATTATTTAAGTGATGCACTCAGATCGCTCATCGGACAAACTACCCAACAACACATCCACGAAAAATTGATTGAAAAAGCAAAGGAATACTTAACGGTAAGTAATTTATCGGTTTCCGAAATCGCCTATAACTTAGGCTTCGAGCGTCCACAATCGTTTAATAAGCTCTTCAAAGCCAAGACGAATCAGAGCCCTCTGGAATTTAGGGCGTCGTTTAACTGATCGAAAGTAACCCTGTTGGAACTACTTTGGTTAGGCTTCATCCACATTTACTCTACCTCAATACATCAGTTGTGTGGACTTCGTCTGTCTTTCAATGAGTAAGATCAGACAGTCTAGTATAGTACAATCAAACTGACAAACCTAAAGAACTTCCGGTTGTCCGAGCAATACAAACCGTTAATTACATGAACAAAACCATTTTTATCACAGGCGCTTCCTCTGGCTTAGGTAAGGCAACCGCTAACTTATTTCAAGCGAAGGGGTGGAACGTTATCGCAACGATGCGATCTCCGGAAAACGAAAAAGAGCTGAACCCACTCGCGAATGTGACAGTGTTGCCGCTCGATGTTACGAACCCGGTCGAAATAAAAAACACGGTAGCGAAAGCAATCAGCCTGCATGAAATTGATGCGGTGTTTAACAATGCCAGCTATGGACTAATGGGAGCCTTAGAATCGTTCTCCGATGACCAGATTGTCAATCAGCTTAACACCAAACTGTTGGGTGTGATTAGGGTAATCAAAGAATTTATTCCGCATTTCAGAGAAAAAAAATCGGGCGTTTTTGTGCGTACAACTTCGATGGGTGGCCTGTTAGCTTTTCCCTTGCATAGCGTATACCATGCCGCCAAATTTGGGGTTGAGGGATGGAGCGAAAGTATGCCATTTGAATTAGCCATGCACAATATTCAGATCAAAACAGTTGCCCCAGGCGCTATTGCCACCGATTTCACTGGACGTTCACTGGACAAAGACAGTATCGTCCTCTGACTACGAAAGACTGGAAGATAAACTCTTTGCAAACGTAGATAAAATGATGCGTGTTGCCGCGGATGCCACCCAAATAGCGGATGTGGTTTATGAAGCTTTAACCGATGGGAAAGATCAGGTAAATTATGTAGCAGGAGAAGACGCACAGGAGAAGACGCAAAAGCAATTTATGCAAGGCGTTTAGAATTGGTCCCAATGCTTACAGGAAAGAAATCAAAGCTCAATTTTTAGACTAGACGTACCCTAAAAAATGCACGGAGGTAAGTAGCGGATAGGCTACCACCCAAACAATGTAGCTGAGTAATGGAGCCTTCACTTTTGGCTACAACAAAAGTCGTTTAGACTAACTCCATCAATTCCATCCATAAGACCTTCGTAGCATCAACTCCCTAATTGAGGTTAGGTAGGGTTTTCATTGGCCAATGTGCGCCTGCAAAAGGCGGCATGCATCGCCAACGCGTTTGCTATCTCGTTCAACTTGTTTTAAATGATGAAACTAAACGTCACGATTAATGGTGTAGCCACCGCCTTTGACGTCGACCCTGATATGCCTTTGTTATGGCTTATTCGGGATGAAGCCAAGCTAAAGGGAACCAAGTTTGGGTGCGGAATGGGGGTATGCGGTGCCTGTTCCGTTAGTGTGAATAGTGAGTTGATTCGCTCCTGTTCATATCCCGCGCGACTGGCAGAGGGAAAAAATATAGTCACGATTGAGGGGCTATCTGACGACCAAAATCACCTACATCCAGTACAGCAGGCATGGTTGGATGTTCAGGTACCCCAATGCGGATACTGTCAACCTGGATTTATAATGGCAGCCGCTCATCTTCTGGAAGAAAACAGAAACCCTACCGAAGAAGATATAAAAAATAGCATAACGAATATTTGCCGTTGCGGTACACACCCACGAATACTGAAAGCAATTCTTTTGGCGGCTAAACTTAAAAGCGATGGAACAACCAAATACTAACAAAAAAAAGGGTTTTTCCAGAAGAAAGTTTCTTGCCCGTTCGGGCGCTGCTATAATGGGTTCTGTTGCGTTACTTTACTTTGGGCGATCCAAAATACGTAGCGTCCTGAGCAATGTAGCCGCCGATGTAAAGTTTGACGCGGGTATTACTGATTTTGATCCTACTGTATGGTTTGAGGTTAACGCCGATAATACAATTACGTTGAAATCGCCCAAGATGGAAATGGGGCAAGGCGTTTTCACCGGCTTCGCCATATTGGCTGCCGAAGAACTTGATGTACCCGTTGATATAATAAAGGTTGTCCATGCGTCAACCTTAACAGGCCCACAAAGCACCGCAGGCACGGGATTGAGTAACAGTACATCCTCACTCTATACCCCCATTAGAGAAGTAGCAGCCACACTACGGGAAACCTTAAAACTGGCTGCATCAAAATTATGGACTGTACCCCCTACAGACATACAAACAGCCAATGGGGTTATAACCGCAGGCAGTCATAGCGTGAGTTATGCAGAAATCGCCCAGCAAACCAAAACCTGGGAAATCGCAAAAACACCTGCTCTACGTCAGGCATCTACGTTTAAATACATTGGCAAAGAGCATAAACGGGTCGATCTAGAAGACAAGATACTGGGCAAGACCGTTTATGGAATTGATACGGATATTCCGGGCATGGTTTACGGGGCTGTGTTGTACTGCCCGTACTTTGGTGGCGAGGTGAAAACGGCTGATATAACACTCGCTAAAAACAATCCGAGTGTTTTATCCATAATTCAGGATAAACACTGGATCGGTGTAGTAGCAAAAACAAGGTATGCAGCCGAAAAAGCTATTGCCAGTATCAAGGTTGGCTGGACTTTTGAACCCAATTACACCACACAGGATGCTATTGACGCCATTACAGTCGGCCAGGGTGTAGCGGTAGTCATGCAGGAGGAAGGCAATACAGCTGATGAATTAACCGGTGATGTGCTAGCCAGCGAATACCGAACACCGATAGGATTTCATGCGACAATGGAGCCAAGCATTGTCGTGGCCGATGCATCAGGCGAAAACCTGAAACTATACACCTCTACGCAGAATATCGCTTTCATGCGACAGTCCATTGTCGACCAAACCGATTTTAAGGAAGAGAACATCCAGATCATACCGGCCTTTTTAGGGGGCGGCTTTGGCAGAAGAGGCTATAAGCACAATGCCCTTGAGGCTATCAAGCTATCGAAGGCTGTAGGTAAACCCGTGCATTTGCTGTATACCCGGCAGCAGGAATTTCAAAATGGCTATGTCCGACCCAACACGCATCATATTATGAGTGGCAACCTAGATGCAAATAGTAAAATTTTAGCTATTCAGCATGAATTTGCGACGGGGTCTATGGCTTTTTTAGGCTTGCCGATGGTAAAACCTATTATTGGGGCCGACTTCATGGTGGCGGGTCATGGAGGGCGCTTTTCCTATACGATCCCAAACAGACGAACTAAAATATGGCACAGCGATCTGCCCTTTCAAACCGGTTTATGGCGGGGAGTGGGTATGTTTGCCAATACGTTTGCTATTGAAAGTTTTATGGACGAACTGGCCAGTAAAGCTGGTGCAAATCCTTTAGAGTTTAGACTAGATCACTGTGGCAACACAGCCTTGCTGCAACGTCGTAAAAATTTATTGCTGAAACTTGGCGAAAAGGCCGGCTGGAATAAACCGAAAGCGGAGGCTACTGGCCGGGGTCTAGCTGTATGTGAAGACCACGGTACCATTTCGGCGGCCATCGTTGAGCTGCAACTTATCGATAAAAAAATAAAGGTTCTCCGAGTGGTTCAAGCCATAGACGCTGGAACAATTGTTAACCCAACTGGTGTAAAACAGCAGGTAGAAGGAGCTACCATGATGGCGATTAGTGCTTCGCTGTATGAAGAGGCTACGATTGAAAATAGCCAGTTTACTCAGACAAGTTTTCATACGTATCAGGTTGCTACCCTTACCGATACACCAGAAATAGAGGTCATCATTCAGGAAAGTTCGGAGCCGCCCTCCGGTGTGGGCGAACCTCCCCTTTCGCCTGTTGCTCCGGCTATTGCCAATGCCATCCATAATTTAACCGGATTACGGTTGCGGACACTTCCTTTGCAGGCAGCCCTGGATAAGCAGTATCAGAAGACAGGAAAATAACCCTTACCGAATCGTTAAACCGTGTTTTGTCATGCCAGCCAGGAAACCGATACGCATAAAAACAATTACCGAAGCTCATCAACTGTCTGGATTGCCCAAGCCGGAGCATCCTCTGATAAGCATTGTTGATTATACCGACCTTCAATCGTCTACCAATAACACCGTAGATATAAACCAGGGGTTACTATTGGATTTTTATTACATCACCTTTAAAAAAGGCTTCAAAAATAAATTATATTATGGCCAACAGACCTATGATTTTGATGAGGGGATGTTATACTTTGTGGCTCCCAATCAACTAGTAAGAGGGGCAGGTGCTAGTCCCGAAGACGATTTATCCGGTTGGATTTTACTGGTGCATCCTGACCTTTTGTGGGGAACATCGCTGGCGAGCAAAATAAATAATTACGAATTCTTTAAGTACTCGATCAACGAAGCGCTGTTTCTGTCTGACAAGGAAAGAACAATCATTAACGATATAATCAAACAAATTAAAATCGAATACTACTCAAACATTGATAATTTTAGTCAGGATATTATTATTTCACATCTAGAAACTCTCCTGACTTATGCCGAGCGGTTTTACCAACGACAGTTTATTACTCGTAAAATTAATAATCATCAAATCCTCGCCCGATTAGAAAAACTCCTGTCGGATTATTTTAATGATACAGATTTAACGACAAAAGGGTTACCAACTGTTCAGTATATTTCAACCAGTTTGCACATTTCGCAAAGTTATTTAAGAGGGTTACTTAAATCGTTGACCGGACTAACCACGCAACAACTCATCCACGAAAAGCTGATTGCCAAGGCTAAAGAACGCCTGTCAACCACCGAATTGTCTGTCAGCGAAATTGCCTATGAGTTAGGCTTCGAACATTCACAGTCCTTCAATAAGCTCTTCAAAGCCAAGACCAACCAGAGTCCGCTGGAGTTCAGGGCTTCTTTTAACTGACTGCCGAATACCCCTTTAGAAGTATTGGGATGGTGTTGCTTGACACAAACCATATATATAGTCCGTCTCACAAAAACGCTCCTAACTGAGACGAACGGAAGCTTGTTCATCTGCCTCTAAAATGGGGTAATTCATGAACCGATAGTTATTTCTCGCCCTGCCAAGCCAAGTACCGGTAAACTGTCGCTTGGCTTACATGAAATAACTGACCGATCTCCAGAATTGTATGGGTTTTAAGCGCTTTCATAGACTTAACGGCCCGTGCCTTTGCTTGGGCTTCGGTAGAGCGTCCTTTCGGACGGCCGCCTATCCGTCCCCTAGCCTTTTCTGCGGCCAAACCGGCTATGGTACGCTCACGGATTAAATCCCTCCGGGTGGCCGGTGCCATCAAATTCAGCTAAGGAAGCAAACAGGTTGAAGACTAAACGACACTGTGCGGTAGTGGTATCAAGAGCCACCGTGGCGCGTCGTCATTCAAACTACGGAAGCCGATCGCACCGGCGACCCGGCCCTTTGGTTTGAAAATCATTGATCAAGGTGAATAGCTCTTTTAACGAACTACCCAACCGATCTAATTTCCAGACAATGACCGTGTCGCCTTCTCGAAGAATCGCCAGCATCCTCTGAAGTTGTGGGCGTACCTTAGCTGAAGATACTTTCTTTTGAAATATCTTCTGACAACCGGCTTTTTTCAGGTCATCCAATTGAAGGGCTAAGTTTTGATCCGGGCCGCCGACGGTCGGCCGCTGCCGTGCGGTGGAAACGCATGCATAAACAAATAACATATAGCTATGTAGCCGGCAGCGGCCGACCGTCGACAAAGCGCCCTCAAAAGTACGTGCTGAACTATATTATTTTAAAGAGATGCAATTGATCGTCATTTGGTTGCATTCTGTCAAATAGTATTCCTTTTTTTAAAAGGGGATCAAAGTCGGTAAGTCAAATTATTGAGTAAAATCTATACGCTGCTGTATTCTTGCTGCTGTAAGTTTATAAGGATTTGACCGGATGAACTTTTATAGTTAACTTAGTGACAAAATTCATTCCTATGGCTATCAATTTGCCTGTCTTACCGCCAAATCAAGCCCTGTTGCCCCGGCTCATGACCGAACAGGAGATTATCGCCCGCAGTCGGCAAGGCGTACTACGAGCGGAAGCGGACCGCGTAGCCAAGTTAGTTGGCTTAACCGATAAAGAATTGGCCATGGCTTTAGGCTTATCAGCGTCTTATCTACATCGGCTGAAAGTCGACCAACGCATCAGTCAGGATGCCTCCGAGCGACTGCTGCTGCTAGAGAACTTACTGCTACACGCACTAGATACCTATGAAGGGCGCCCTTCAACTGCCCTCAACTGGATGCGTTCCCCCTTACGTGAATTAGACTACCAAACGCCCCTCCAGACATTGGATACTGTTACGGGCTACACCTTGGTAGACCGGGTACTAGGCCGTATTGACTATGGTATCTTCGGATAAGCTATGGCCATTGTTTATCGAGTGATGCGTCAGAAGTATGCCGCCCAACCCCTAGATGTTACCGGTACATGGCTCAATGGAGGCCGGTGGAATCCGCCGGGTGTTGGCATTCTTTATACGGCCGAACATCCGGCTCTTGCTTTGGTAGAAATCTTAGTTCATATGCCTCAATTGCCCTACGATGAATTACCCGCTTACCGGTTGTTTAGTCTGGAGTTACCCCCTAACACTCAGCGAGTATTAGATGCGGCTCAACTCCCCCCTATTGGCAGGAGAACACCTACAACCGGAGTCAGCACATTGTGGCCGATTGGCTAGCTAAGCCAGATGTGTTAGCCTTGGGTATACCTTCCTCGGTGATGCCATCAGGCATCAACTACTTATTGCACCCAGCCCACAATAGCTATGCATCTATCCGTGTGATTGACGAGAAGCCACTAGTGATTGACCCTCGGCTGAGGTCGAAGTAAGCCAAGAAAAAGCGTAATCCATAATTATAGCTTCATAGACGATCTACCAGAATGGACAGTATCCAAGCAGAATCGTAGGTAACTCCAACCTGTCTTAGCAAATAGCTGTTCCTGAATTCGGGCGTTTCTGGAGACTGCCTATTGAAGAGCGATGTGAGTAGGAAGTCAACGTATAAGAGTAGGGGGGCAGTTCGTAAAATTGTGCCAATACTAGGTTGAGTGAACACAACAAGCCGTAATAAATGAAGGTTTGCCGTTGCTTTGGCGACAGATCGCCACGCTCGACCAGGCAAACTGTTTTGTTCATTGGGTGGCTCCAGTTACCCATTAACAGCTTAGTCACCCCCTAGTTGGCGCTTTGACCGTTCAGGCATGCGTCATATTCGGCTACAACAAAGTCAAAACTGACTACAACAGTTCTTGCTTGGCTGATGACTTTTGTACCAACAAAATCAGCTTCCAATGAAAGCAATAAGAATTCACGAATTTGGCGGCACTGAAGTGCTGAAATTAGAAGACGCGTCGATGCCGGTTCCTGCGGCAGATGAAATCCTGGTAAAAATTTTTGCAAGCGGGGTTAATCCGGTTGACGCTGCCATTCGCCAGGGCGGGAATGATGTATTAAGGCCATTCCTGAAATTGCCCTTGATACTAGGTTGTGATGCTGCGGGAATTGTGGAAGCAATAGGCACTGAGGTAACCAGCTTCAAAAAAGGCGATGAAGTATTTGGCTGTCCAAAATTTCCGGGCAATGGAAGCTATGCCGAGTATGTGGCGGCAAAGGCCAGTCAGTTTGCCTTGAAGCCTGAAAGCCTGTCGTTTAACGAGGCCGCTGCGGTGCCTTTGACAGCGCTTGTTGCCTGGGCCGGGCTTTTTGAGCTTGGCAACTTACAGGCCGGGCAACGCGTTTTAATTCAGGGTGCATCAGGCGGGGTGGGTACCTTTGCCGTACAGTTAGCCAAGGCAAAGAGTGCGTCTGTAATCGCTACTGCGTCGGCAGGCAACCTTGAATTTTTGCGACAAATCGGCGCTGATGAGGTGATTGATTACAAAACGCACCAAATTGAAGACCTGCTGCACGGCATTGACCTGGTGTTTGATGCCTCGCCGATCCGGGATAATGAGCATCGGCTGAAAAGCATAAGCGTAATTAGGGATAGAGGCACCTATGTAAGCGTCAATGTTGATTTTCCGTTTGATGAAAAGGTTGCCCAAGCGCTCGCCCAAAGACACATAACCGGGGAGATGGTGGCCGGGCAGAACCACGAACATCTGGCTGAAATAGCCGCGCTGATTGATGAAGGAAAAGTAAAGGTTTTTGTTAGCAAGGTGTACCCCTTAGCGGAGGCTGCCCAAGCGCAGCAAGAAGTGGCTACGTTTCACGTTCGCGGTAAGATTGTGCTGGAAGTGCAAAAAGAAAAGTAAATGGTAAAAAGGGTCAAAACCATCGATGAATTTCATCGGCTAAGGGGTTTATCTAAACCTGAGCATCCGCTCATCAGTGTAGTAAAAGTCCAAAACGCAAGGCATCTGCACACGGATGAGACTGAGCTTTTGGTGCTGGACTTCTACGTGATCGCTCTGAAAAGAGTACTTAATAAGAGCCGGCTGAAATACGGGCAGCAGGAGTATGATTTCAACGAGGGTATTATGTCGTTCATATCGCCCAATCAGGTATTCGGCATCGTAGCTGATAGCAAACAAGAAGTAAAACAATCGGGTTGGGTGTTGCTGATCCACCCCGATTTTCTTTGGCATACTCCGCTGGCAAACACCATCAGGACGTATGATTTTTTTGATTATTCCGTAACGGAAGCCCTGTTTCTTTCCGAGAAGGAAGAGCTGACAATCCTTGGGATTATTGAGGCAATCCAACGGGAATATCAGTCAACCATTGATACCTTTAGTCAGGACATCCTCATTGCCCATGTAGAAACGTTGCTTCGATACGCCGACCGTTTTTATCACCGGCAGTTCCTGACAAGGCGAAAAGCAAATCATCAAATCCTGCAAAGTTTGGAAACATTACTGACAGCCTATTTTGATAGCGATGATTTGAGTATAAAAGGCTTACCATCAGTCCAATCCATTTCAGGTCAGTTAAATGTATCCGTAAGTTATCTGAGCCGGCTGCTCAAAACGCTCACCGGCCAAACGACCCAACAACATATACACGACAAACTGATTGAGAAAGCGAAAGAAAAACTGTCAACGACCGAGCTTTCCGTTAGCGAAATCGCTTATGAATTGGGCTTTGGTCATTCTCAATCGTTCAGCAAATTCTTCAAAACAAAAACTGCCCAATCGCCCTTGGCGTTCAGGCAATCGTTCAACTAACAGGCAGTCGTGCTGTATTAGATCTGGAGGTTGAAGTGACCCTTAAAGATCCGTCCCCTTTAAGAAGCCGAAGCAAAACACTGCCTGAAGAGTCGTCTCAATAAATGCTCCCACAGGAGACGATAGAATAGTCATACATCTGCTTCAGGAAATGGGCCTTTTGTGACAACCTAGTTGCTGGTCAGTCAGTCACAAAGGCAAAGAATAGGCACTCCTATTGCAGAAAATCCCGCATCAGCTTCTCCGTCTGGGTAGTATGCGAGAGGAACACGTAGTGATTGCCGTCCTTGATCCCTATCGCCCGGCCTCCCTTCACTTCGTTTCGAAACAGGGCCTCCTGTTCAGCATCCCACTTTCTCATGTTGGGAAACGATGCGATGGCCTTCTGGCGACTGGCAGAATCCAGGCGGTTGTAGTATGGGAAAGCATTCCGGACCGAGGTGTGCCGGGCATAAATCGCCAGCGCCGGACATTGGATGCGGCCATAAGCAGGACGCTCTAAGGTCGATAGCGTGGCCGGGAAGACAAAAGCCGGCGTTGTATCTCCAATATACTTGCCATCTTTGGCGAAAATAGATGTGGCCCTGATTTCTTCGGCTGGAATCGACACACCCACTAGTTCATGAAAGGCCTGGCTTAAGTTGTCCAGTGAAGCCGAATCCCTGGCCGTTGGATTGGGTGGGCCAGGGCTTTGGGCCAGTATCTGCATGATATTGGAGCGGTCATAAGCGGCATCGAGGTAAACCAGTTTAGCCGCCCGATCGGGATACAACGACGCGAATTTACTCAGTTCATCCCCGGCGATGGAATGCCCGATCAGCGAGCCTTTCTGGATATGAAGGGAGTCCAGCACAACGAGAATATCATGGGCCATTGTTCCCATGTCATAGCCTATTATGGGTTTGGATGACTGGCCGAATCCCCGGCGTGTGATGGCATAGACGTGGTAGTGATCGGTAAATTTGGGGCAAACTCATCAAAGACGTGGGCCGTGTTGCCCAAGCCGGCTAAAAACACCAGGGCCTGGCCCTCTCCGCCCCAGTCGAGTACTTCGAGGGTAACGCTGTCAGCTACGGACACCAGGCGGGTCTGATGGCCCGATAAGGTCGTTTCGGTTTGGGACGAATGACAACGGGTAAGGACAAGGGTAGCCAGTAGGCCTACGAAAAAGAGGATTGTTTTCATGGTCAGCTAAGAAAACCGATCTTGCCAATCTACTCACATTTTTAAACGGCCTGGCGCTTACTCCAATAAATTGTGTAAACGGTTGAGGACTGCACGTGGAGAAAACAAATGCAAAAGAAGGTCGTGGCAGCAGTTTAAAATGGGGCGTTATCTGGCTTACAAAAAGTAACGTCCATTGAGCGGTTCGGCCTAAGAGCAAACCATCCATGAGTTGGTCAACCAGATCCAATCGGGTGAAGGAGTCAAGCCTGGATCAAGTTCCTTCTACCTATCCTGAATTAGTTATTCATGGTAGCTGCATCGCATGAAACGCTCTTTTATGAAACAAAGAAAGCTCCATCGCTCTGTTTCTCAATGACAGTCAATGATGGCTCACCATACGGTGGCAAGCTCATTATACGTGTATACAAGCGTCGTGCGCATCTTTCCTTTCTGCATAAAATCGTCGACCAGGGTGGTCTCTAAGCGAAATCCGCTCTTCTCTAATACCCGGATTGAGGCCACATTCTGCGCATCACAGGTTGCCCGGATTACATGTAGGCCTAGCTGGCTAACCCCGAACTGAAGTAACCCGCCACTGACCTCAGTGGCATAGCCCTGATGCCAAAACAGGGGGTTAAGGACGTATCCCATCGTCCCCATTGACGGATCGTCTGAATGAATTGTCAATTCACAGCCGCCAATTGGCTGCCTATTGTCCTTTCTTTCAATGCAGAGTTCGTAGCTCATACGGGGAGCAAGCAGGCTGTTTTGCTGAACCTGTTGCAAAAATTTCCGGGTATCCTCCAGGCTGTTAGGGCCCCAGTTTTGGTACTTAACCACTAGTGGTTGACTGGCGTATTGATGAATGGAGAGCAAATCAGTAGGTTGATACTCCCGGATCAGTAATCTATTGGTTTCGAACAGCAACGACATATATTGGGAAGTTCTGCGGAAAAGTACGGCACAGGCCGCCCTGATGATTCGTCATTTGGCTATATGCACGAAGAAGAAACGCGTCGTGGGGTCAGCCATCAATTAACCCAAATAGCGAATATGCCTCTGTTGGCAGATGAATTGAACTTGGCTAGAAACGGACTGGTACGGTACGCGACGAAGGAAGACCTGCTGGTGATGGCCCGTAGCAAGCAGCTGTAAATCAATATTATGACGTGTTGGAATAGGTTATATATCTCCCAGAAGCTCCAGGAATTGAACTTCCTGGAGCGTAGTAAACTGTTACGATACGGCTCAGCTGAGTTGGAAGCATATCAATTTTCTAGGCGAATATGACTTTTCGGAAGGTACGTTACGTAAGTTAGTCAACTTAGATCTGAATCAACGCCTGGCGGGGCGACAAGATGATCCTTACTGGAACATGTCGTACGAATGCGGGCGGCCCCCTTACTCTGCTATCTTACTAGTTGGAGAGGAAATTTGTCCATCGCCTAATGGCTTAACCCTTATGTCCATTTGGTAAAACGATAGTGAAAGTAGTCCCGATCCCTTCCTGACTTTGGACGGTTAGGTTGCCCCCATGAAGCTCTACATACTGCCGGGCGATGACAAGCCCCAGGCCCGTGCCCACAATAGAAGTAGTATTGCCCGCTCGAAAAAATGGTTGAAACAAGGCCGAAAGATCGCTAGCGGGGATGCCAATACCGGTATCAATCACCTGAATGAGTACCGTTTCGGATGTAAAGTGGAGAACGAGACGAGGGTCATGCTGAGAAAATTTAAACGCATTGGATAGTAAGTTAACCAGTACATGATCCATCAGTTTTGTATCCAGGAAAGCGCTATACAGTACCCCTTCCACTGAAAGATGGACGACTCTGTCGTCACCCTGATTACTAAAATGTCTGTCAATAACCTGTTGGCAGAATGCCACGACATCGGTCCAGCTCGGATGAAACGCAATTTTCCCCGCTTCAATAGTTCCTATGGTGAGTAGATCAATCATCAACCCATTCACGTGTTTAATCTGGTTACTAATACGTTCCAGATGTTTTTCAATGGCAGACTTGGCGGTATCCTGGGGTTTATTCAGATACAGTTTGATCAGATCCACACTCGTTTGGATGGTGGTCAGGGGGGGCGGAACTCATGAGAGACGGTGGAGACAAACCGGGATTTGAGTTGGCTAAGGTCCTGTTCCCGCTGTAGAGATTGTTGAAGGAGTAGTTCATTTTCTTTCTGAGCAGTAACCTCCGCAGCCATAATCATTACTCCAGTGATAGCTTCGGATACATCCCGCAGGGGGAGTACACAAAATTAAAGTAAGCGTCTTGTAACGTTCCATCCCGGTTTGTTTGAGCCCGTTCACCAATCCCGAAGTAAGGCTCCCCAGTATCATAAACGGCTTCTAGCAGTTCAATGAACTTTTGTCCCTTGAGTTCCGGTTGAGCCTCAATCAATGGCATTTCAAGGACGGAGTGATCTTGTCGCCAGATGTCGTACATCGGCCCATTGGCGACTTTAATAATCATTTCCCGACCACTCAATAAAGCTATTCCCAAGGGAGCCTGTTCAACTAGGGTCCGGAAACGTGCTTCACTGTGCTGAAGCTTTTGTTGAGCGAGTACAGCCTTCGTCGTTTCCTGACCCACCAGTAAAACACCGCCGATTTGACCAAAATCCGTCAGAACGGCACTATAGCTAAAGGTCCAATACGTATTCTCCATCTGGCCATTCCGGTAGATAGGAAAGAGTTGATTCTCCGTCCAGGTAGATTCACCATCAGCCATCACCTGGTCGAGCATGGGCTTGATGGAAGGCCAGATTTCAGGCCAGCAGTCCTGGCCCCGCTGGCCTAACGCCCGTGGATGTTTACCGTCATTTCCTAAACTGGGGCGAAATGCGTCATTGTAGAACTGAATAAACTCATTGCCCCAATACAGAAGCATGGGAAACTTAGAGGAAAGGATTATCGATACAGTAGCAAGTAAACTCTGGGGCCAGGCCTCGGGGCTACCTAACAGAGAAGCATCCCAATCAAAAGTCCGGGTTAGTAACCCCATTTCACCTCTACCGCTCAAGAAATTGACCGATCGTAACTGTTTATTTCCCATTTAAGTTGGGTAAGTATTTAGGTAAGTTAGTAAATAGATCAATAAGTTAATTTTCAGTGACCTTACCACCCAAATTGCGAGTTTTAATGACCACTGTCGGTTAGGCTTTTAGTGTATGCCCTTCCAATTGATGAACGTAGTCACGTAAGACAGGATCGTGACAAGTTTGGTCTCAGGTCATCAGAAGGCGATGGAACAGATGATCATGAAGGGACGTTTTTCACCCTATTATATATCGGTATATCATAAACTCATTCAGCCCTGAACTACCAGACACCAGGGGTAAAGAAAACGGATGACACTCACTATCTAAAGTTAAGCAATTGGGTTAACCAGGGGTTTTCTGAGAACAGGACAGCCCGGCAGTCCGGAAAGAATTATGCCGGGCGGTGCTCCGATAAGCTTTTTTGGTCCGTATTCAGTACCCATCTGAAGCGAAAATAAGGTACATTGAAAAATAGTGTAGGTATAGGTTTAGGATATACGCCAACGATCAAATTTCATTATTTCAGAAAACGCTCCCTCAATGGAGAACCAAGGAGTCAGCTGGACCCACTACGCTGATGCGGCTTTTAAGAAGAAACCTAGATTTACGCTACGGTTCCATTTGCTTTCCTTGATTCGATGCGACAGGCGGGTCAATATAATCCCCTATAAGCTGCGTATAGCAGGGTATCACTTGGCCAAAACTCAACAGTGCCTTTATTCGTAAAGCCACCCTGGCGCAGGCCGCTTATCGTGATTCTAGTAAACGGTCCGCCTAACTAGTAACATCCGCGTTAATCAAGGGACCACCCTAAGCCAATCCCCTATTCCGCATCAACGCCATTTGGGCTGCCGTAAGCTCACCTCAAAGCAGCTACCCTGACCAGGGGTCGAGCGGACAATGATCTGGCCGTTTAGGGTCTCCACCAAATGTTTTACCAACGGAAGCCCAAACCCATAACCTGACTCCCCGGCTGTCCCATGACTGGAGGTGCCCTCCCCCTTTAAGATGGCCGTTACCTTCTCAGGGGGCATCCCCTTACCCGAATCTTCCACCACTAAACTTAGAAGGTTGTAGGCACCCTCATCAACTAACTTGGTGCTGACCCGAACATATCCCTGTTGGGGCGTGAATTTGATGGCGTTGGAAATTAAGTTACCCGCAATCTGCAAAACTTTGCTACGGGAAAAAGGAACCAATTCCGTGGTGGCATCCGGCGATACCGAGAAGGCAATGCCCTTCGCTCGGGCCTGGGGAGCATAGAGCTTTTCCAGCATTTCTTTTAAACGGGCCTGGTGGAAAAGCTCCTGGTTTACCAAGTCCGGCTGGCGATGGTGCCATTTGTCATCATTGAGCAGAATTTCGTTCGCCAGTTCCAGCAGCGATTTGCTGCTGTGTTGCATCACCTCGATGAGCTCCAGTATCTCATTGAGCTGAATAGCCGACCCGCTGCTGGTCACCAACTGGGCCATGCTGATAATGCCGCCTAGAGGCCCTCGAATGTCATGAGCTACCCGTTTTTTTGATTCGGTCAGTTCGGTTGCCTGGCGTTTGAGATACTCCACTTCGCGAAGGGTGTTTAATCGACTCACCACTTCCGACGCAATGATGTGTAGTAATTCTATTTTCTCGGGGTCCAGTTCTCTGCTATGGGGATCCAGTACGCAAAGAGCGCCCAGGTGCGTACCCTGGCTCGATTTGAGTGGTATACCAAAATAGTAGCGTAAATGAGGAGCGTCGGCGACATACCATCGTTGGGCAAAGCGTTGATCCAATTGTAGGTCTTTAACCTCCAGGCTGTCGGGTTGCAGGATGGTGTATTGGCAGACGGATTCCTCCCGGGGCATCGAGACCAGATCCAACCCGTGACTGGCAATGCTCCACTGGGTATAGGAATCGATTAGGTTCACCAGTGAGATGTCAGTACCGGTGACTTTGGCCGCTAGCTTGGTGAGGTCTTTAAATTTATCTTGGAGGGCTGAGAAGTCCAAATCGTAGTCGGCCAGCTCTAGGACCCGTTGCCACTCATTATCCGGTAATGGGTATATAGTATTCATAATCAACTAGCTCAGTACTAAACAGGATTGGTCCTGGTAACAAGCTAAGGGTTAAGTGGAGGATGATCGGTTGTAATACGCTGCTGGTTGAGCAGCGTATTACAACTAAAATAGACAATTATTATCTAAATAATTATTATTTCATCAAATATAGTAACTTATAGAACTAGTTATTATGTCTAATCGGGTTGTTAAGTGGAATCGTACCGCTCCAGCGGTCTAGCGCTACGACGGACTGTAAACCCATATTTTCTCTCTTTTTCCCAACGTTGAACAACAAATTGTAGGCTCCTTAAGGCCAGGATTACCCTTATTTATGATTCGTCAGTTAACAACGTAAATAGATTACGTTTGGATTGAGTTAGTATTGAGCAGGTAAGCACGACTAGCCAACCCCAGTATTCAACTGGGTTGAAAAAGGCCTGTCAAGCCATTAAGAAGGTATGGTTAGTGTCGCTTGAAGTCAGTTGCTGTTACTGCTGACCTTTTAGCGTAGACAGTGCCTGAGATCATCAAAACAGACCAGGGATTGAGCGTATTGTCCATCCGTTGACCGCAAATGAGTCGGCTACCGTAGTCACCACGACTCGACTCAGTCAGTCAACACAAAAAACAAGTAATATGAGAAAATTAGTGTTGTTCGCCCATATGTCTTTGGATGGGTTTGCCGCAGACAGTCAGGGTAGGCTGGGTTTTTTGTCTTATGATCAGGAGCTTCAACAATTAGCCGACGAGCTGATCAAAACCGTCGGTGCTGCGGTATACGGTAAGCATACCTATCAGTTAATGGCAGGCTACTGGCCCACGGTCTTAAACGATCCAAAGGCCAACCCATCCGAACTTAACCATGCCCGATGGGTGCAGGAAATTCCCAAAATCGTTTTTTCCACCACTTTATCCCGTGCAGACTGGCATAACACAACGCTGATCAATGACAATGTGGTTGAAGCGGTGAATCAGCTTAAACGGCAATCCGGCAAGGATCTGGTGATATTCGGAAGCCCTAGGCTGGCCAAATGCTTTATAAATCTCGGACTGATCGATGAATATAGACTGACGCTACATCCGGTCATCCTGGGGAGGGTATTAGCCTCTTTGACACCAACATACAACTGAATAAGTTGACGTTGCTGGCCACAAAAACGCTCTGTTCGGGGGTAGTAACGTTGCATTACAGGGCAAGCTGATTCGCTAAAAAAGGGTGGTTTATGAGCTACATTTCGAACCGGATGCGTCCGGATGCGTTTAATTAACATTAAAAAATAAATGTCTCACAATTCGCTCGTTTACGGACTTACAATCTATTCAAAAGCGATAGTTCTACCTCAGTGCGTTTTTACTTTCCCAATGCAATCCGCTTAGCCGAAATGACGAGCGAAACCCCAGGCTCAGCGCACTGCCGATCTGGGTATACTGGAGCGCATATGCGCTGTCGAATCTAGAATATCAGCCAAGTATCTGCTATGGTTACTGACTGGCAAATACGGTGGCAATAGCATTTTGTAACCAGCGTCAAAAAATATAGACTAGTTGAAGCGAATCGCATTTCGAGAGTATAATATTCTTCTGTCCCTCAACTGAACAAGTTGGAACAGCCTGCCGGGGGAAATAGCCTTGCTGTCCACTAGAGTACAATCGATGTCCGTTTATGGACAGATCAATTCGTACTTCTTCAGGAATATATCCCCTGAGTGCGTCCATTAGCCAGAGCCTGGACATTGGCACAAGATTTGTTTTGCATTATTACAACTAATCATTCGCAACCCGTAAAGCCATGAAACGAACATTTCTCGGCGAGTTTGAAGAGGTGGTCTTACTGGTGCTGGCCGCCTGTAGTGAAGAGGCTTATGGAGTTATCATTTGGGAGCAGCTTCAACAGCAGACGGGGCGTACCATCACCATGAGCGCCGTTCATGCTACCCTGTACCGACTGGAAGAAAAAGGGTTTCTTTCCTCCCAGTTGGGTGGCGCTACCGCCGAGCGAGGGGGTAGGCGGAAGCGATTCTTTGCCTTAACGGCTTTAGGCAGCAAAGCTTTACTGGAGATTCAGGCCATGCGTCAGCAGTTGTGGCAGGCTATTCCAGCAGGCAAACTTCAACTCATGGGTAGCTAAACGATCAGGTAATGGCCATCAAACGCGAACTGAAGCAGCCGCCCCGCTGGGCCGATCGGCTCTTGGAGTGGTTTGTCGCTCCTCACCTACGGGAAGACCTACAGGGCGATTTGTATGAAGTTTTTCAGAAGCGGGTCACTGAGGTAGGAACAAGCCAAGCGGGACGGGAATACACCTGGGCGGTACTGCATTATTTAAGGCCCTTCTTTTATAAACGAAAACCCCCGATTTATCCCCGCCAGCTCATCAATCGGAATACCTATCATCAACCCTATTTATTTAGCCTTACCATGATCCGAAATTATTTGACGATTGCCTGGCGCAATGCTTTAACCCACAAAGTAGCAACGCTGATTAACCTGGTCGGATTTGTGCTCGGCTTACTGAGTTGTTTGCTCATTTGGGCTTACGTGTCGGATGAGTTGGCCTACGACCGCTTTCACCGAAAGGCGGACCGCATCGTGTTGTTTCAACAATATGAGAATTCGCCGACCAGCGGAGGTAAGTTTGCCACCGACTTTAAAAGTCGCTTCACCCAGGTAACCGATGCAGTTCGGCTCACTCGGCTAAAGCCATTAGTAGCCGCTGGACAAAGGGCCTTCCACGAACCTAATTTTTGGCTGGTTGACCCGGCTGTTTTTGACGTATTTACTCTACCCCTGATTAAGGGCAACCTAAAAACTGCGCTAACGGAGCAGTACAGTGTCGTACTTTCTCAAACGACGGCCCGTAAGTATTTTGGTAAGGCCAATCCGATGGGTCAGTTGCTGCGGCTTAATAATAAGGTGACGCTGCACGTAACGGGCGTGCTTGATGACCTACCAACTACGTCTCACCTCAAGCTAGACTTTCTGGTTCCCTACCTAAATGCCAACGAACTAGCCGGTTACGATGTAACGACGAACTATTGGGGCGGTGGGGATACCTGGACCTATCTGTTACTGGCACCGGGTACAGCCGTTAGTGATCTGCAAGCCCAGTTCCCGGCTTATATTAAGCAGTTGAACGACCCCAATGCAGGCGTGTGGAAGCTAAACCTGGTCCCACTAACTGACCTGTATCTACGAACGAACCTGGTAGCTACCAACCGATTGCAATACGTCTACGTATTCTCCCTGGTAGCCTTGCTGATTCTGGGCTTAGCTTGCTTTAATTACGTGAATCTGGCCACGGCGCGGGCCACTGGGCGGGCTAAAGAAGTAGGTGTTCGGAAAGTATTGGGTTCGTCCTTTGGCCAGCTGTGGGGACAGTTTATGGGGGAAACGGGGGGCATGCTGTTGGTTGCGGTGCTATTGGCAGGGCTGATTGCAGGGCTGATTTTACCCTACTTCAATCGATTAGCGGATAAACAGCTATCGTTTCAACTCCTGTTTACGGGCAGTCGGCTCGTTTGGCTGGGAGCGGGCTCACTGATTGTGGCTTTGCTGGCGGGGAGTTACCCAGCCTTTATTTTGTCCTCCGCCCGCCCCATCGCTGCCTTAAAAGGCAACAGCACCCGCACAGGCAAACGCTCCTGGATCCGTCAAACATTAATTGTGGGTCAGTTTACCGTCTCGGTCGTCATGATCGTCGCGACCTTGGTGGTCTACTACCAACTACAGTACTTGAGAACCAAAGATGTCGGTTACCAGCGCGAACAGGTGCTCACAATGGATTTACGGGATGCGCCCAATGAGAGTAAAGAGTACTTTAAGCAACAAGTCCTGATGCTGCCTGGGGTTGAAGCGGCTACGCGGGCTTTTGGGCTACCGGGCAGCAGCTCGGTCCGGGGCGAGAAGCTGGTGAGCGATTATGTGCCTAAAGGATCACAAACGGGCGGTATTAACCGGTTAACTGCTGACGGCGACTATTTAAAAACCTTCGGCATTAAACTGCTTGAAGGGCGAAACTTAGATCCCAATCGCCTTTCTGATCGAGGGGCTTTTTTGGTCAATCAAGCGGCCATGAAGTTTTTTGGCTGGCAGACCAGTAAGGGCAAGATGACGGGCTACTACACGTATGCCTACGACCCCACTCAGCCCGGTGTATACCGGGAGGTGCCCCAACGGGGCGAAGTAGTCGGCGTCATTGAGGATTATAACTACGCCAATTTGAAGCAAAGCGTAGCCCCTTTACTGATTACACTCAATGATGGGTGGGAGGGTCAATTAGCCATCCGCCTGCGGGGCGACCGGATCTCCTCCACCCTCCAGCAGCTGCAACAACGCTGGCAGGCGCAGTTTCCGGGCAAGCCGTTTGAGTACGAGTTTCTGGATGATAGCTTTAACCGTACTTACCAAACCGAAGCGCGTACGGGGCAGGTATTTGGCTGGTTTGCGGCTTTGGCTATCTTCATTTCGAGTCTGGGTTTATTTGGTTTAGCCACCTTTACGGCCGAACAACGAACTCGCGAAATTGGTATTCGCAAGGTACTGGGCGCTTCGGTATCGAGCGTGGTAAGTTTGCTCAGTAAGGACTTTCTCAAACTAATCCTGATCTCTATTTTCCTGGCCAGCCCCCTAGCCTGGTATGCCATGCACCGTTGGTTAGGCGATTTTGCCTACAAGATCACCATTGAGTGGTGGATTTTCGTTTTAGCGGGCCTATTGGCCGTGGGAATAGCTCTATTGACTGTCGGTTATCAAAGTATAAAAGCGGCTTTAATGAATCCAGTAAAGTCATTAAGAAGTGAATAACATCACAAACCAGCTATTCTTACAAAAACGCTCCTTCTTGAGACGGAGGACATATAAAGTTGTCCGCCAATGTACGGCCGCTCGTCCGTTTATGGACATCCGGGGTAGGGTTAATCACAGCTACTGGTTCAGAAGGGCTGCTTTCGGTTTTGGCACAGTAGTTGGGCCTGGCTGGTTTATTGCACCAGTGCCTTAATTAGGCTGGACTAATCACTCCGGATATGAAACACGTCCTTCTACTTATAAGCTGTCTGTTGTCGCTATGGGCGACAGCCCAACATAACAAATATAATTCGAACCGAGAATGGCGTGGGAGCGGCCGACCCGTTCGCCAAAAGCCATCGGTTAAGCCCTTCGATGCGTTGGAGATCCACCAGTTTCCGGCATCGGTACTTGTTGAAGTGGGCGGAGTTGAGCCGTCGGTGGCCATTACGCTCGATGATAATCTGCAACCGCTCCTGCGGGTCGAGAACCAGAAGGGTACGCTGAAGCTGTCTTTTGAAGACCCACAGGGACGACCTTTCTGGGTCAGTAAAGCCACCATTGACGTCAGGATCACTACGCCAACTCTGAAGCAGCTCAACCACGGCTCCAACAGTAACGTGACGGTAACGGGCCTGCTGGGTGAGTCATTTGCGCTGGTTAATCAAGCCAATGGCAACGTATCCCTTACTGGCAAGGTCAATTCGCTTGACGTTGTCAGTGCAGCCAATGGCACTGTAGACGCCGATGCCCTAATGGTTCAGTCGGCCAACGTCGTTACACAGGCTAACGCTACCGTTCGCGTCAATGCCAGGCAGGTAAACGTAGTCAAACAGGCCTTTGCCCAGGTCATCAATGTAGCCGACCCTACTCCGGCTTCCGCAACCAGGAAAGCAGCCGCAGCAACCGAGGGGTCGAAACGGATCCATGTGCGGTTTGAGAACAATAGTCCCTTGCCCCGCACGATCACGTTGATTTCGTACGCGCCAGGTCAAGAAGCCAACGAAACCAATGGGTTTACATTAGCGCCCTACGCCAAACGAGAAAAACAGTATCCCGTCGGCACGGCGGTATATGTAGCCACCAACGAGCAGGTTGAGCAGGTCATGCGGGGCGAGCGGCTTCGAGGGAACCCCTTCCTGACGGTTAGCGCCGGTGACGAAGGCCGGACGGTAAAACTTAGCCATTAAAGCCCTAATCGAGCCCTTACCCCTGGTCCGCTCGTAGCGTAACGTTTTCCTTACTTACCCAAAATCGGGTCTTCTCTGTTTAAACAGGGCCGGAGTTGATCCGGACCTTGCGGTATGAAGGATAATTCTGGAATCGGTCACCATTGAAGCCAACGTCAATCAGGTACTTCGACTGGGCCGCCGGGCGGCTTTTAGTAGCACAACAGACACAGCCGCTGGCAAGGTCACTAAGCCGTCTTCGATAACGGGCGTGACCATTACCCGGTCTCCAGGCGCAATGAATCAGTCTTTAACTAGTTCAATTTAATAAATCCGGTTTCCCCCTTAAAAAAGCTCGTTCCTGGATGAATGAGCTTTTTTGGGGTCAACGGATCATTCCTGAATTCTACCGCTCTCGAAAAAAACGAACCGTTCACGAAAGATTTCGCGATTGGCCTCGTTTAATGCCGCAATTTCTCTTCCGTATTCCATCAGAACTAATCAGTCTCTGTTGGTTTCATAGTACCTAAAACTAACGATAACCGTTTAATTTGACGTTTTATGAAATCGCATTATGTTTTAAAGGCTTTTTGCTGTATATTTTTATTGACGCTCCTATGGACAGGCTGCTCTAAAAAGAAGGACTCGACACCCACGCCGACAGTGGACGTAACAGGCAAATGGGAGATGGTCGCCTTTGTCGTTGATCCACCCCTGGCCGACGGCACCCGCGATTACCTGGCTTATCTTCGTCAGATTTTTTCCTACAACTGCTCCGACATAACCTTTTACTATAATTTTAACCGTGATCATACGTTCTCAGAAACTGACGAAAGCAACTGCCTGTCGGGAAACACCACGGACGAGTTAGTGACCGGGACGTGGGCCGTAACGGGGACTAAACTGAGCTTGACATCTGACGCGGGAACATCCCAGGATATCACGATGGACTACCATCCAGGCGGAACGGGTAAGTACACTCAACTAATTCTAACCTGGACAAATGCCGGCCAAAACTTTAAAGTGACGTTAAATAAGGTATAAATTGGTAGTTATCAGGCATCAGGCTACTGTCACACCGGGCTAAGCCGAAGAAAATCTCATGTAAGTGTTACTTAAATGGGGCGGTTAAAAAGTACCCTAAGACAGTGGATTTTTAGGTTGATTATCAATGAGGTGGAAACAATTTATTTTTCGCCGGATATTGTGGCCCTCAACCAGCCCGACTCCATGTTTTTTAGCTTTAATCCTAAAAGCTCACTGCTACTCGTATTTGGCCTGCATGCGCTTGTTTTTTCGCTACTGCTTTTGGCTCAAGCCATCCAACGTGAGCATCGACCCAGCTTTTGGTCCAGTGCCTTTACCCTCCTATCTGGACTCTACATTGCCCCATTTATGTTTGGCTACGCAGGTTGGTACAGTCAGCAGCCTTACCGCGATCTCTTATTTTACATCCCCTTTCAACAACTCTTTTTCTTGCCACCCGTCCTTTATTTCTACGTAAAGACGTTGTTGACTCCTGCTTACATCCTCACTCGGAAAGATCGCCTGCACTTCCTGCCCGGTTTGGGGTATTTATTTTACTCATTGGCTGTTTTTATAACGGATAAATGGCTATTGCACACCGATTACTTTTATGCCGACGGCCAGGATAAAGATTTCTCACCTTGGTACCAGGGTGCTGGTTTTATATCTCTGTTCATCTATTCGTTACTAAGCTTGTACGTATACTTCCGCTATATAGCCATCAGTTACCAAACCGTCAGTTTTGCGGATGCTATTTTATTTCCCTGGATTAAACGGTTTCTAATCGTTCTGTTATTGCTGCTGCTACTACGGGGCCTATTTTTCTTGGTCAATCCGGAATGGGATCAGTTTGGTCGCAAGTTTTGGTACTACCTCTGTTTTTCAATCTTGTTCTACTACATCTCCCTTAGCGGTTATAGTAACGCCCTTCAGTCAATTCTTTCTCTGAAAGCCGCCCTTGTCCTGAAGCAGGACGATGATCAAATACCTCATCAGCCACCGTCGAGGGCGGTAGTTATTGACGAGTTGGACGGGATTGATCTGGACCGCTGGAAGGGCGAACTAGAAGAAATAATGACCGGGGAAAAGCGTATCAAAACCCGACCCTGACCCTACTCGATGTGGCCCAGCTCATGACTATCAGCACCAGGCGCGTGTCGCAGATTATCAATCAGGGCTTTGGCATGAACTTCAACGACTTCGTCAACCTGTACCGCATCAAAGCTGTTATCGCCCAAATTCAATCGGGCAATCATACGATGTATACGCTGCTGGGTATCGCCTACGAGTGTGGGTTCAATTCCAAATCGACCTTCAACCGGGCGTTCAAAAAACGTACCGGGTTGGCACCGCGCGACTATTTAGCGCAAAATCGTCCTAAATAGGTGTCAAATCACGATCTGACGCGATTGGGAATGAGCAGGCACTCAACTTTAGACTTTATTCGCCGTTGGTTTATGCGCTTCTTGATTGTTCTGCTACTACTTTCTTTATTCACTTCATTAATTCCTTCGCTGTTTGGACAAGCAGCCTCATCCCTTCAACCCGCGCAAATCAGATGCCTTGATTCAATCGCCAGCCAGGATGTACCGGCTCATTCACCGGGTATTGCCACCGGGATAGTCCGAAACGGACGGATCGTGTATAGCTACTACGTGGGCTATGCCAATCTGACCGATAGCGTATTGATTAATCAAACGACCCGCTTCAACCTAGCCTCCAACGCCAAGCAGTTTACGGCGCTGGCGATTTTGTTGTTAGCCGATCAGAAGCGGTTGAGTCTGGAGGATGATATACGAACGTATATACCGGGGCTCTACAGCGGGATTAACCACAAAATTTCACTCAAGCACCTACTCAACCACAGCTCGGGCATCCGCGATGTGTATGACCTATGGAGCCTGCAAGGCGTTACTTGGTGGAAGACGACTCTGACCAATCAGGATGCGCTGACGCTGTTGCAAAAACAACAGGAGCTTAACTTTTCCCCCGGTACTAGCTACTCATACAGTAACTCCAACTACATCCTGCTGGCTACCCTGGTCGAACAGGTAACGGGCGAACCATTCGTGCAGTATACTCAAAAACTTTTCGCCAAGCTGGGTATGCACCATACGAGTTTTGTGGACAACCATAAGGCTATTCTGGAGCCTATTGCCAAGCCTTACTTTAACTTTGATCGGTGGGTAAACTATGATTGGCTTTGCGATATCCATGGTGACGGAAACTTGTTCACCACTTTAGCCGATCAGTTAGTGTGGGAGACGATTATTCAACTCGGACACCATGATTCTTTACCACCGGGTTTGATTCAACGAAGTCAGAAACTGGTCGAACATTCTCCGGTCACATCGTACGGCTACGGGTTGGAGTTTGGCCGCTATCAAGGTCTTTCGTATCGATTTCATGAAGGAGCAACCGGTGCCTGGAAGGCTACGCTGATCCGGTTTCCGACGGATAGCCTTTCGGTGATCACCTTGACTAACAGTGGAAAAACGCTTCCCGCCACTCAGACCCGACAGATGGCGGACCTACTGTTGCGGACTAAGTTGACTGAAACGACTACTTTAAGGCAACCAAAACAAGTGGGCGTCTACAAAGCCATTCCCGATGTGTTAGGCATCTACTTGAACGCGAATGATTTTAGTTTTCAGTTTATCCAGCGAGACACCAGTTTATACCTAATCCGTTTTGGACGCAATGACGTTCAACTGGTGCGCGAGTCGGCCAACTGCTTTCACCAGTTGAACGATCCAAGTTTTAAGCTCGAATTTACCACGGATCAGACGGGCCATCTTCAGGTGACAGCTTACCATCCCACCCATGCGCCCTATACGTTAGGACGCCGGGATCATGACTGGCAGGGGTTTGATTTAGGCCGAATCAACGGAACCTATCGAAATGAGGAAACCAATCAATCACTGTTGATCAACCATCTATCCAATCAACAATTTAGCGTTAAATTAGGCGGGCAGGAAGTGGCGGGGGTTTTAGTAAGTCCGACGAAACTTTTGTGTGATGGGTTTCAAGTCGCCCTACCTAGCAGGGGTAAACCAACGACAGTTTATTTAGATTTAAATCGGTTGAAGAACGTTCGATTCAAGCGTGTAAACCCGTAAGTTCCATTTTCGGCAATGACCTCATAACCTATCTTTAGAATACGTAGACGCAGAGGTCATTCAAAAATATTTGTTCTGGCGAATTCTCACAAAAATGTTCCTTTACAAAGGAGCTTTCATGTGACCGTTTCAAAAACTGGGCGTTTCATTATTCACGCTGCCCTATTAGTTTGTGCTGTATGTATGCTTGTTTGGCGGCTTACTCGACACGCCATCAGCTGATTAGCGCCGAACACACAAAGTAGAAAAGTGGCTTAATTGAATTATAGGAAGAGGTTCCGCAAACGCCAGCAAAAAATCCAGTCATGACCTACATAATAATCGCCGTTCTGCTGATAACGGCGGCTGGTACCCCGTGGTGGCCAGACATTTCCAAGAGATCAGAAAACGCAGCCGCGGTTCATGTTGATTCTGTCACGACGACTAAGGCAACTGGAAAGATCTATGAGCCGGATATGGTCACGGTGCAGGGCGGCAGCTTTACTATGGGCGGCAATGAAAATGATAATGAAAAGCCAATCCATACGGTTACCCTAAGCAGATTTAAACTAGCCAAACATGAAACTACGCTAGCACAATGGCAACAGGTGATGGGCAGCAACCCTTCTGGTCGTAAAGACTGTAATGATTGCCCAGTAACCGCTGTCGGCTGGGATGATGTACAAACATTTATAAAAAAGTTGAATATCCTATCCGGTCAGAACTATCGCCTGCCCACCGAAGCCGAATGGGAATATGCAGCAAGAGGGGGTACAAAGAGCAAGAGATTTGACTATGCCGGTAGTAATGCTAGCAATTCGGTAGCTTGGACGTCTGCTAACAGCGGATCAACTCCGCATCCTGTTGGCCAAAAACAGGCCAATGAATTGGGCTTGTATGATATGTCGGGCAATGTCTTTGAATGGTGCAGTGATTGGTATGATGAAACCTATTATGGTAACAGTCCGGAAAATGATCCCAAAGGTCCTGCCACAGGGCCGTATCGGGTTATCCGCGGGGGTAACTGGGCCAGCGAACCCGCTATAAGCCGTGTAACGTATCGCATCCCCGTCCAGGTAGGCTACGGCGCTATCGGGTTCCGGCTCGCTTCTTCGCTTTAGAAAACCGAATACCTTTGAGCTAAAATCAGAGGTCTGCCTATCCTGCGTTTTCTGAAATAATTTATTGTTTAACCCTAATATGACCACAGGGGATCAAAGTTGAATCCAGTGCGCCTAGGCTAACTTTATAAAAAAGGGCCTTCTCTTTTAATACCACGCCGGTTCGTACGGCACCGATACCGGCGAGGGCTTTATTGACGGCGAGGTTGTCTTTTAAGACATCTACGGTTCGTACCACACCCCTGCCACTCATCAGCAAGGCGGTATAGAACAAAAACTCCTCCTTAGGATTGACCGTTTTTTGCAACCAGGTCGGTTTATAAAGGCTGGTATCCAAAAAAGCATGTAAACCGGTCGCGCCGTAATCGGCCAAGGATTTCTTGGCAAGGGTCATGGTGTCCAAAGGCATAAATAATTTATAGTAGAAGCCGGTTGAAGTTGGAATGGGAAATGAATCAGCAGGAAAATGAATGGTGAATTCAATCGGAGTCTCCGTTTCGTTCATGACACGCGTCCAGAATATGCGCTTTTGAAATTGTACACCCGTTTGGTGGGTGTAGGGTCCACCATTGGGCAAGCTGTTTTGAATAACAAGGCTTTTATCTTCTCGTTGACAGGCAGTGGCAAGAACAACTAGCAGTAAGAAGATCCAGACGGGTACGTATTTCATATTTGTTTCTTTTTTAAGCCCAGCAACAAACCTACCGGTCTTTGAGGAGGTATGCGGTGACTGGTTTGTAAAAGAATATCAATGATTTGTAAAAGGGCTCAGAACTACGGTCTGATAGCTGTAAGACGCAAGTGGGCTTTGAGCGAAAATCTCACGAAATCGCATCTACCTGAGACAAAGAATGATTTACTTGAAATCGCATAGCTTATCAGAAATGGGGGTAAGGCCAAGCCGTAACGTGTGTTCAGGACAGACTCTATTGGGCTTTTTTATATTTTGATCAGGAAAGCCCTCCGGTAGAGGGGCTAGCCGAGTGTAGATCCTCAACTAAAGCTAGATTTAGAGGCTGTTGGCGCCCTGAGCCAGCATCTTTTGTATCTTTGAGTAACCTGTCTCGCTCAATCGCCTGACCGCTCACCATGGCTCAAACCATATCCCCTACCGCTCCTACATTGCCTGAATTGATTAAGCAATACCAGGCGCTCACCACCGGCGTGATTAACTTCGAGCTGTATAACCAAATGGTGCACACCCATCATTCGACTGCTATTGAAGGCTCTACTCTAACGC
Source organism: Spirosoma sp. KNUC1025 (assembly GCF_045160025.1). GTDB lineage: Bacteria > Bacteroidota > Bacteroidia > Cytophagales > Spirosomataceae > Spirosoma. Next base: position 269,325 of record NZ_CP087141.1, on the reverse strand, counting down.
TGCTTGAGACCCAGACTTTATTAGAAAAAGGGCTTACGGCGGGGGGCAAGCCGCTAGAACACCACTTGATGGTCATTGACCACCAGGCCGCTCAACAACTGGTCCTCGACTGGGCCACCCAACACGAGCCCTTGAATCGGGACCGGCTACAGGCCATTGCCGCAGCGGTCATGCGTCAAACGGGTGGACCAACCAACACGCTGTTGGGTGCGTTTGATTCGAGCCTTGGTCAATTCCGAACGGTTAGCGCCATGGCCGCTAGCCGCATGTTTTTAGATGCAAAGAAGGTGCCTGCGGCCGTGGATACTTTGCTTAAAGAGATGAACACGCTGTTGCCTGCCACTAAAACAGTCCGGCAGGTCTATGACCTTTCCTTTCAGGTACACTTTCAATTGGTCAGTATTCATCCCTTTGGCGATGGCAACGGGCGCACCTCCCGGCTGCTAATGAACTATGTTCAGCAGTATCATGGCCTGCCCTTGAGCTTAGTGTATGCCCAGGACCGAACGGCTTATATTGCTGCTTTAGAAGAGTCGCGTCGGCAAGAAGCGACCAAACCGATACCGGATTTTATGTACGGTCAGCTCACCCAGTTTCTTAGCCATGAGATTGCCCGCTTAAGCAAGCCCCAAGTCCCGAAGAAGGGAGGACTGACATTACTTTTTTAGTGAATTGCTAGCAAACCACTTCTGTTTATAAACGTTTCAGCGTAAGGCAATCTGCCGTTCATCTAGCTGCGTCAAAAATGAAGCGTTTTTAGAGACGAAAAACGTACCGAAAATGAAGACAGAAAACAGAATCCCAAACTAGAAACTAGTGTTGGGTTGGCAATGGGTTACGGTCTTTATAAAACGAGTACAGGTTCAACTTGTAACTTGACGCTTTTCAAAGATACCCTTTTAGTATCAGCTACGACGCAAGGGTCGAAAAAAAGCCCGTAACTCATCCGCCAGAGCTTCAGGTTCTTCCAGGGCGGCAAAATGACCACCATGGGGCATTTCGGTCCATTGTTGAATGTTCAAACCACGCTCCGCAAATTCACGAGGGGGCGGATTATCTTTGGGGAATACTGCCATACCAACTGGTACCGTAACCCAGTCACCGGGCTTGTAGGAGGAATGGTTGGTTTCTTCGTAATAACCTCGAATGGATGAACCAATGGTTTGGGTCACCCAGTAAATCATAATGTTGGTCAGCAGTTCATCTTTCGTGTAGACGCGCTCCACGTCTCCATCGCAATCGCTCCAGGCCCGGAATTTCTCCACAATCCACGCGGCCAGCCCCACTGGAGAATCGTTAAGGGCATAGGCTAGTGACTGGGGTTTGGTGCCCTGGAGCATCGCGTAAGCCCCTTCTTTCATACCTACTTCCTCCATGTGATTCATGTATTTCTTCTCTGCTTTTGAGAAGGTTTTCGGATCCGCATTCAGACCCGCCTGAAACGCCACATCGGTTAAGTGAATACCAATCAGTGCGCCCGGGTACTTTAAGCCCAATAATTCCGAGACTGCCGCCCCTCCATCGCCACCAGCCGCTGCGTAACGTGGATAGTCAAGTATCTGGGTCATTAGGGAATGCCAACGTTCAGCGGTACGTCCCAGATTCATACCCGGTTGGGTAGGTTTGTCCGAAAAGCCAAAACCCGGAAAGGAAGGCACGACCAGATCGAACGAGTCGACCGGATCTTTGCCAAAACGGGCCGGATCAGTCAGCATGGGGATGATCTTATACATCCGAAAGAACGAATCCGGCCAGCCATGGGTCAATACCAGGGGTATGGGGTTAGGGCCTTTACCCCGTTGATAGATGAAATGAATCGACTGGCCATCGACGACGGCTTTGTAGTGGGGAAACCCATTGAGCAGGGCCTCCCATTTGCGCCAGTCGTACTGGTTTAGCCAGTACGAACAGATTTCTTGCAGGTAGTTCAGGTTCGTACCCAGTTCCCATTTGTCGTTATCGATCTGATCGGGCCAGCGGGTGTTGGTCAAGCGCTCGTTCAAATCATCGAGCACGGACTGCGGAACGTTGATGTGGAATTCCTGAGCGTTAGTCATGTGTTTCGTGTTTCTTTTCGCGTGCTACTACAACTCATTGGTCATATTGATCAGATTCTTTCCGAATCATTGAATACGACAAAGGCCATCTTCATGCCCTCGATTCATGTTTTATTGGTCGACGTCCAGTTTACGGACAAAAGCCCGGATGTCTTCCGCCAATAAGTCGGGTTGTTCCATAGCGGCAAAATGGCCCCCTTTGGGCAGCTTGTTCCACTGTCGTATGTTGAAAAACTTTTCGGCAAACGCTTTTGGAGGCAGCAGGTCAATCTGGAACTGAGCAACGCCCGTCGGTACGTCGGCTTTGGTTCCGGTTTTATCAAATGGATTGAGCTTGACGAGCGGGTTGAACATTTCCTGCATCATGTCCTTCATGGCTTCGTTATACCGGCGGGCCGACGAATTGGCGGTTTGGGTAACCCAGTAAATGGTGATGTTGGTTAGTAACTCATCCTTCGTAAAACAATTTTGCAGGTCACCCTCGCAATCGCTCCAGGCATAGAATTTTTCAAGTTGCCACGCAGCCAGCCCCACTGGTGAGTCATTTAATCCATAGGCCAGCGTCTGGGGTTTTGTACTCTGAACCGCATTATAGGCGCCTTCGGTTTGCTGCCACTGCGTTATTTTCTGTTTATAATCTTTTTCGGCTTTGGTCAGTTTGTCGTCGTCGGTCGTCATAATGTGGTGGTACGGAATATCCGTCAGGTGAATGCCCAGCAAGGCGTCAGCATGGTACAGTGCCAACTGTTCGGTGACCTCACTGCCCACGTCGCCCCCGTGGGCGATGAATTTCTCATAGCCCAGCTCCTCGGTCATCAGGTCGGCAAACAAACTGGCAATGCGTTTGGCATTCATACCGCTTTGGGTCGGACTATCGGAGAAGCCATGTCCTGGAATCGAGGGGACCACTACATCAAAGGAAACCCCGTTCTCATCGGCTTTGGTCAGCAGTGGAATCAGCTTTAAAAAGCGAACGAACGAGTCAGGCCAGCCATGGGTCAGCAGTAATGGGATTGAGCGGTGGCCTTGGCCTTTCTGGTGGATAAAGTGGATACCATATCCGTCGATTTGGGTTTTAAACTGGGGGAAACTGTTGAGGTAGGCTTCCTGCTTTTTCCAGTCAAACTCGTTCTGCCAATACGTACAAATTTCCTGTAAATACGCTTCGCTGGCTCCCATTTTCCAGTCGGCATTCTCGATTTCATCGGGCCAGCGGGTTTTAGCGAGTCGATTTTGTAAATCGTCCAGCGTTGGCTGATCGACTGTGATGATAAACGGAAGAGCCATGCGTACTAATCGGTTAAAGCCTGCTATAAAAACCTGATTAATTTATAATACGTATCTCTGTATTAATGTTTTATGAAATTTTAGCTGCTTAAACGTGCTTGTGGCCTTTTGTACAACTATATAGAAGAACAGGGTATTAAATTATACTAGGCATTCCAGCGTAGTAACCGGTGGTATATTATTCTTAGATAACCCTGGTTTTACCAAGTTGTGAGCTACAGTAGTCTGACCGATTACCCGCCTATTTTGACCAGTATGTACCAAAAGGAAGCAGTTGTCGCCGACGCGTACCCAGTTAATCTATTCTTATTTTATCTTGCCAATATAATAGGTTCATTTTAGGATAAATCTATTGGTGTGGATAGAAGCAGAAAGCCTGCCCTCAACTGATGGCAGGCTTTTTTGTGCCTAGCTTAGGCTATGGAGGGCTAAGTAGGGACAGGTTGTAAGACCGAATAAAGTAAACAATAGGTACAGGCTACAAACTAGGTTATACAGCTAGTGAAATTAAACGTCTTGTAAAAACGCTCCCACTTGAGACGATGGGGTGTCGATAATTCAGGCGTTTAATTAGCCACTCATATTTTTGGCTCGGGCCACCCAGCTGAGTCTGGTATTCGAGGAAACCTTTATTGGCTCAGGGCTACGGATAGCCCGGTCGCCCGGGAGCCGTACCTGACATACGCTCTAAGGCAACACTTTATAGCCTTCCGAAGCAGTAAGATAAGAAGCTTACATTTGTCAGTAACCCTACTTAGCTAAACCTGGAAAACAATTGTACAAATCAAACCGAAAAGCATATGGCATTGTCGACACAATGGGTTGTTGGCTGATGGTTTGTACGTGACTATTGATACCTGATAATAAATCTTTTCAAGTCTACTCACTAATCACCCATAACGTCCCAATTGCTACCGGGATGTTGTTGATCTAGGTCAATAGTTTTTATTACCATACCTCAATGGCTTGCCGGGATGGGCAATCGTACGTTTGTGCCTAAATAAAAGGAGCAACGTAATGGTACAAAGGAACATTGCCAGCCTGAATACACCCCCTGACGAACGCGGCTTTCTGGGGGCCGGTCATACAGCACGTAGTGTTTTGACCGGCGGTTTTCAAAAAACAGATCCGTTCATTTTCCTAATGGACGACTGGCTGGATAAGAAAAATGACGAATCCGCCGGTGGACCTCATCCCCACGCCGGTTTTGAAACGGTGTCTCTTCTGATTGATGGGGAAATAAAGGAAATGCTGGAGTCCATGAAAAAAGGGGACTTTCAGATTATGACGGCTGGTAGCGGTACGAGCCACACCGAAACCATAGAAGGTCCCACCAAAGGGCGTTTGTTTTAACTGTGGCTGAACCTTCCCCGTAAAGACCGCTGGGCGACACCACGCATTCAGCTGTTGCCTGCCGAACGCGTTCCGGTAGTAAACAAAGATAGCGTATACATGCGACTGTACAGCGGTACACTGGCCGGTATTCATTCACCCATTAAGAATTACACACCGCTCATTGTCGCCGAGATTGAGCTAAAAGCAGGCGTTGGCACCAGCGTTCAGTTGCCGGTCAACTTTAACTCGGTTCTCTACAAATCGCGGGTAAAGACATAAACCACGATCAGGTAGCCTGGCTGGATGTAGTTGATACCGAAGCGGACAGCACGCTGACGATGCAGGCGGGCGAAAACGGTGGGCGTTTTGTACTGTATGCGGCAAAACCGACCCACGACAATATTATTTCCTAGGGGCTTTTCATCGCCGACACCCAGGCTGAGATTGCCGACCTGTACAAACAATACCGAAACGGGGCCATGATGCACATCGCTACCGTACCGGAAGCACAGAAACTGACTTATTAATTTTTACAGAACAAACATGAGCTACACAATTGGCATTATCGGTGCAGGACATATCGGGCATGGACTGGCTACGCATTTAGCAAAAACAAACTATCCGGTGCTGATCACCAACCGCCGGGGGCCAGCGTCGTTGACCAACTTGGTGGCTTCCATTGGCGGATCGTTGAGGGCCGCCGACTTTACCCAAACCATTGCCCAGGCTGACGTTTTGTTCATCGCCGTCCCCTGGACACAGCTATCGGATCTGGCCAGCCAACTACAGGGGCATAATGGGAAGATTTTGGTCGACGCCACTAACAATATTGTCTCGGTCAGCCCTTTCCAACTGGCTGATATCGCGGGCAAACCAACGGGCGAACACGTAGCGGCCCTGTTTCCGATCCATCGGGTCGTTAAAGCGTTCAATACCCTGGCGGCTGCTACCCTGGCTCAGCCTTCACAAAGCAATATTGGAAATACAGTCATTGTTATCAGTGGTGATGATGGCGATGCGAAAAAACAAGTAGCCGACATTACCAAAGCCATGGGGTTTGCACCGGTTGATCTGGGCACGTTCAGGCAGGGCGGCCACCTGCAGGATGTAGGCGGAGTCTTGTCCGGGATTGAATTCATCAAGGTAAACCGGTAAGCAACAGGCTACGCCAGCAGGCGTACAAGGCCATTATTCATCCATAGACGAACGCGAATCTTACATGGACATTCAGCATAAAGACAACGGACAAAAGGGGCTGTTTTACGTAGCGGTAGACGGTAAGACAGAAGCCGAAATGACCTATGTATGGTCGGGTGACCAACGAATCATCATCGACCATACCGGCGTAAGCGAAGCCCTTAAAGGCGAGGGTATTGGCAAACAACTGGTGCAGGCAGCCGTTGTCTGGGCGCGGGAAAAACAGCTGAAAATTCTGCCGCTCTGTCCCTTTGCCCGAGCTATATTTGATAAAACGCCTGACTATCAGGATATACTGTTTTAACGTGCGAAACCAATAAGTGATATACACAGTCAGGTTTCGTTGATGTACATCAACAGTGCTTTTTATCATACCTCAATGCCTGCCGCTTTTTAGGCTGCTAGTTTTGTCGTGCCCCAACTGGGATTACCAGTTTCAACATCTTCACAAACTTAAAGGCTATAAACAATGAGCAGCACAGCACAGGAGCGCCCGTTTAAAGGCGAGCAGGACCCACAGATTTTTTCGGAGGTTAGAACATTTTTGCAGGCATTGAATGCAGGCGATGGGAAGCCCGTGGAAGCCTTAAGCCCCGCCGATGCCCGGCAGGTATTGACCGGTGCTCAGCAATCGGTCGAGGTCGATTACTTGGGTATTACCGAGGCCGAAAAAACGATCTCACAGAACGGCTACCAGGTAAACATTCACATCGTAAAGCCCGAACAGAGTCAGGATGGTGCACCGGTGTTCCTCTTCATCCACGGGGGAGGCTGGGTGCTGGGCGACTACCCGACCCACCGACGAATCGTGCGTGATCTGGTGGTCAACAGCGGGGCTGTGGCCGTTTTTCCCGATTATACCCCTTCTCCCGAAGCGCAGTACCCAACGGCTATCAACGAGATTTATGCCACCCTGCAATGGGTCGCTGAACATGGCGCTGAAATCGGGGTGGATGGCAGCAATCTGGCAGTTGTCGGCAATAGTGTTGGTGGTAATATGTCGGCGGTTATGACCTTGATGGCTAAACACAACAACGGTCCCAAACTTAAATTACAGGTGCTGCTGTGGCCCGTTACCAATGCCGATTTTGATACCGACTCGTACCACCTGTTTGCTTATGGTCGGTTCCTCACCAAAAACATGATGAAGTGGTTTTGGGATAATTACCTGCCTGACGCCGGTAAGCGCAACGAGATCTATGCATCGCCCCTCCAGGCTACTACCGAGGAGTTGAGAGGCTTGCCGCCAGCGCTGGTACAAACCGCCGAAAACGACGTATTGCGGGATGAGGGCGAAGCCTATGCCCGTAAATTGAACGAAGCCGGTGTGTCTGTAACCCACACCCGGTATGGTGGCCTGATTCACGACTATGGTCTGCTGAATCCCATCGCCACTGTTCCGGCTGTCCAAACAGCCCTGTTGCAGGCGGCTGCGGTGATCAAAGCGGCTTTGAAGGCATAATCGTCTCAAAAAAACAGAAACGAAGAAATACTATGACCAAACTTCAAGGAAGGATCGCTTTTGTTACCGGTGGGAGCCGGGGAATTGGTGCGGGCATTGTGAAAAGGCTAGTTGAAGAAGGAGCTAGCGTCGCCTTCACCTACGTCAGTTCACAAGAGAAAGCAGAAAAACTGGTTACTGAACTTGAATCTCCGGGTGTCAACGTCCTGGCGATCAAAGCGGATACCGGTAGTGATGCAGAAATTGATGCGGCCATCAAATCAGTAGTCGATACGTTCGGGCGCATCGACATCGTCGTTAACAGTGCCGGCTTATTCATCACCGGCACCATCGATGCTGCCGACGCCGATACAGCCGCCTTCAAAAAACAGTGGGAGGTCAATGTGCATGGCGTCGTGCATACCGTTCGTACGGCATTGCGGTACATGAGTACTGGCGGCCGGATCATCAGCATTGGCTCTACCGGCGGCAGTCGCTCGGCTTATGCGGGCATAGGTGATTATGCGGCTACCAAAGCGGCCCTCGCGGCCTACACCCGTAGCTGGGCCCGGGATCTGGGCAGCAAAAACATCACCGTAAACATCATACAGCCGGGGTTGATCGACACCGACATGAATCCGGCCGATGGTCCGTACAGTTCGTCCATGCTGCAATCCGTAGCCCTGGGGCGGTATGGTAACCCGACGGACATTGGCGCTGCGGTGGCCTTCCTGGCGAGCGATGACGCTCAATATATCACCGGTATAACGCTGAACGTGGACGGAGGACAAACCACGTGATGCGGGCTCTTTGTTGATGTACATTAACGTTTTGCATCAACGGCAACGCGTACTTTTGGGTAGTAAGACCCTAGTGTGTTAAGAAACGAACGAGTAAGATTACGTATGGATACCCAGTTATTGAATACACTCCAGCAAACCCATATAGCTGTCTGGAACGAGAAAAACCGTATAACGCGTGATGCACTGATGCAAACCATCTATGCCGATGTTATAAAGATGTACGACAAGGAGTTTATCCTGAGCGGCAGCGTAGCCGTTTCTGACTTTATCGACAAGCTATTTGCGGGTGACGCCGATTTTACCTTTACGATAACAAAACCGATGGAAAGCACCCAACATGGTGCCCGCCTATACTGGGAAATACGGACTGGTCCTCAACCGAATGTCCTGACCGGCATGGATTTTTTTGTAGTAGAAAATGAGAAAGTAGCGCATCTGTTTGTATTTATGGATGCTCAGTAAAGGCGGTTATCGCCACCAAAAGCAATTCACAAAATGACCGTAAAACCCATAATCCTGGTTACCGGAGCTACCGGTAATCAAGGCAGTGCCGTAACAAAAGGCGTACTGGAGCAGGGTAAATTTACGATTCGTGCCTTGGTTCGGAATAAGGCGAGCGAGAAAGCCAAAGCGCTGGAAACGATGGGCGTCGAGTTAGTCGCCGGTGATTATGACGACGTGGCGTCACTGGAAAAAGCACTACAGGGCGTCTGGGGTGTATTTTCCATGCAGGATTTTACCCACGGCGTCGATGTGGAAGTTAAACAGGGAAAAACAGTAGCTGATCTGGCTAAAAAAGCGGGTGTCAACCATTTCGTCTATTCGTCTGTTGGCAGTGCCAATCGCCATACGGGCATTCCGCATTTTGACAGCAAGTACCAGATAGAAGCGTATATCCGGGCAATTGGATTACCATATACCATCTTACGCCCTGTCTACTTTATGTATAACTACAGGAATATGCAGGCCATGATTGATAACGGCCTGATTGCCCTGCCCCTAAGCCCCGACACGAAACTACAGCAGTTATCCGAGACCGATTATGGCAACATGGTGGCGACCGTGTTTGCCGATAGCGCCCGTTTTCTAGGAAAAGAACTAGACGTGGCCAGTGTAAGTATCTCAATGAATGAGCTGGCAGCAACCTTCAGCAAAGTACTCAACAAACCCGTGCGGTATCAGCAAATTTCACTTGACCGTTTCCGCGAACAGACCGGTGACGAGATGAGCCTAATGTTTAGCTGGTTTGAATCAGTTGGCTATAGTGCCAATTTAGCGGAGTCGGAAACGATGTTCTTCCCGCTCTCATCGGTGGATGGGTATCTAGCTCAAAATTGGGGTACTACCTGATGGTTTGGTTTATAACCAGATCTAATCTTCACCCTACTCGCCAATGCGTTGATGCACACCTAATCAGCTTACTTTTTTATATGTTGATGGCGAATGCGACTTAGTGTTTCTTTAGTTATACCCAGGTATGATGCGATAATGTGCTGCGGGAATCGCTGCAGGAATTCGGGATATAGTTTAGTCAACTCCTCATAGCGGTAATCGGCCGTGTAGTTTTGGGCCATGTTCAGGCGTTTTTGAACAGCCATGTGCTGGTTATCATCCAGCTTTATCCGCATTTCGTTGAAGGCCGGAATGGTATTAACGCGTTCATAATAGCCATTTGCTTTGGGCAGTAAGAGCAACTCGGTATCTTCCCAGGCATCTATATTGTAAATAGACGGTGTTTCTTTATGAAAGCTCTCCCGGTCCGACGTCCACCAGTTTTCAATGCATAAATTGAGCACGTGCTCATACCCTTTTTCGTCGACACTATATTGCCGTGTGGCCCCCTTCACAATGAAGGCGATGTATTTACAGACTTCACCTTCCTGAAGTAGAAATTGTCTTTTTCTTAATTTTTTGGGGATAAACGCTTTCTCAATCAGGCTACTATCTGTTTCAGAAAGTGGTATGGTGGAGCGTTCTTGTATATATTGTATAAGTGGGGTAACCATCAACCAACGAACAAAGTAAAAGCCTAAGACAACGTTTCAGGTGCTAAAGATAGTAACTGGCAAAATAGGGTTTGCTAAAACGGAAAGTTGTACAAACCGATGTCTGTCTTATTCTAACGAAGTATCGGCGGTTGATAGAACGTGCTAATTAGTATATCTATCAATCATATACCGTATGCCTTTAGGCGTATGCTACTAACTGGAGTTGACAGTTGGAAAAAATAATCGTCTCTTAAAACTCTCCAAAATGAGATAAAAGAGTTGTAATGTGTCTGCTTCTCAAAACCGGGCATTTTAATAAACGGCCACGGCTGCCGTTAAGTAATCTTAACAAGAGATAAAATCCGTTAGTGAGTGTTTTTTGTTAGCATTACTACAACGTAAGCCGGTATGATGAGGAAACTAACCACCATGGTCTTTCTGTGGCTTGGCACACTGCAGGTTGTCTGTAGCCAACCCGTTAAGCCTTGTCCAGCCTTTAACCGACTCACAGCACAACGAGATCTGGCTAAAGGGACGCCTAAATTGTTTTTACTAAGGGGATAGCACCGCTTAGGCGGGCCAACGACTCTTCCATCGAAAAACATTTTGGCTTTATTTATCAAGACTTGGGTTGTGTCAGGCTAGTTGACGATCGTTGTCTGCGCGAGTATAGCCAGGTGGTCTTTGCTTACTTAGACAAACAGTATGGAACATATTGGCGGGAAAGCGTGCGCAAAGAAGTTTTATTTCTACCTATTTCCCCAACTCTGGTGACCAATCGATAATCTGTCAAAAGAGGGGCATTAGCGTAGCCGAATTACGAAACGTCAGCCTGTTATTTAGGATTATTTGTCTCACGAAAACCCTCCTCTAGCGCATCAAGAGTTACTTCTTCGGTAAAGTAATTAACCAATTAAATTGACCAACATCAAGCTCACTAACTATAGACCAACATCAAATTCCTTAAACAAAACACGTATACACCTTCTTCTAAACTATTCTGCTAAAGATGGCAAATACACGCTGTGTTGTAACAAAAAGCATAGCCTGAGTACCAACCGCTGAAGACACTTTGATGGCTGATACAATAATCATTTGGTTCCGTCGCGATTTGCGGCTCAATGACAACCCCGCCTTGGCTCAAGCCGCTCAAGCAGGTAATGTTCTACCCCTGTTCGTACTCGACGAGCGGCAAGAATTAGCTATTGGGGGGGCAGTAAATGGTGGCTGCATCACTCCTTAGCGAGCCTCAACCAGTCGCTCAATGGCAAACTACAGCTCTTCAAAGGGGACGCCACGCTCATCATTCCCCAATTGGCGGTGGCCGTTAAAGCCACCGCCGTCCACTGGAACCGCTGCTACGAACCGGCTTTTCTGGCCAGCGATGAGGCCATCGACAAGCAGTTGGCCAAAGCGGACATTCCAGTGCGTGACTTTGAGGGAACAGTGCTATGGGAACCGACCAGGATTGTTAAAAAAGATGGTTCGCCCTTTAAAGTGTATAAGCCCTTTTTAAAGACCGCTCTGGCCGCAGATGCGCCCAAAAAGCCAATCGCCAAGCCACGCTCGCTCCCTGTCGTCTCGCCTCAAGCATCGGGTGGGGTTACTTTAGCTGAACTTGGTCTGTTGCCAAAAATACCCTGGGATGCCGGCATCAAGGCGAGTTGGACGCCCGGCGAAATGGCGGGACAGGAGATGCTCCGATCGTTTGTGGCGGGTAAGTTGGAACACTATGGCCAGGAGCGGGATTTTCCATCCCATGATGTGTTATCTCGCTTGTCACCTTACCTGCACTACGGCGAAGTCTCCCCAAAGCAGGTCTGGCAGGCGATAGGGGCCGGTAAAAAGACAGATGATAATCGGGAGAAATTTGTGAGTGAGGTGTGCTGGCGAGACTTTGCCTGTAGCGTGCTCGTCCACTTTCCAGAAACGATCACCCAGAGTTATAATGCCCGGTTGAAGAAGCTAACCTGGCGGCAGGATGCCACACGGTTGAAACAATGGCAGCAAGGCCAAACCGGCATACCGATTGTTGATGCTGGCATGCGGCAGCTCTGGCAGACGGGCTACATGCACAATCGCGTCCGGATGCTCACCGCCTCGTTTCTGACAAAAAATCTCTTGATCGACTGGCGGACTGGGGCGGATTGGTTTCTGGATTGTCTGGTGGATGCTGATCTGGCGGTTAACACCTTGAATTGGCAGTGGGTGGCGGGTACGGGCCTGGACGCAGCCCCTTTTTTCCGGGTGTTCAATCCGGTGCTGCAATCGAAAAAATACGACCTGAATGGCGATTACATCAAAGCGTTTGTGCCTGAATTGAGGCATGTGCCGGGGAAATACATCCATGAACCGTGGTCAGCGCCGAGCAAGGTGTTGGCTGAGGCAGGCGTTGAGTTAGGTAAAACCTACCCCACCCCCTGTATAGACTTAAAAGCCTCGGCCCAAGCCGCTCTGGATGCGTATCACAAGACGGCTTAAGGCTTAAGCCATAAACCGGAGACATTGTTGCTTAGCCGAAAAAAGGTATCGCACTAAACCCTCCCACTTGAGACGCAGCTACATTCATGGATTTGCTTCTTCATTCGGGCGTTCACTTAACGAGTCTCAATTAATACTAGTATGCTTCAGGATTCGGCACCGTCGGATTAGCACGAAGCTCAGTCGCCTAGATTAGGGCGAGCAAATGATCGAAGCATGCCGACCAATCTGGAGCCACTGCCCGTTTTGTTTCATCCAGACATTGGTAAAGCGTCGTTTGGTGGGTTGACCGGCCTTGGCTTCCTATAGGTCATTCTTGGCTACAAACAACTCGTAGCCCATTGTAATGACCAGGTTCTCCTGGACTTGCATCTGTTCAATGACGCGCTCAAAGGAACTGTAATCAATCAAGCCCTGCTTCTGATTTTTAAACACGGCCGCTCGATTCCGGGCAATGGTATTGCGGGGCGTAGTGACCATGAATTCATGGGCCCAAATCTGAGCCAGTAAGCTGGTATCGGCGGTTAGAATGCCTTTGACACCAATCTGCTCTAAGTCCTGGATGGTTTTTTGGATGTCGGCAGTCGACTGAGCTTGACTGACGAAACCCATCAACAGAAACCCTTAAAGAAGTACGTAGTTAAGCATGGATGTTGGTAATTTTGAGCGGAAGGCAGTTAAGCTGAAAACTGTTCATGCATTCATACTTCTAAATATGGGTGATTAAGTACCAGGTAGAGAAATTGCTTTAGTATACGGTAAATCAAAGGTTAACCCTGTTATAAAAGAGCCATTAGGTTGTTCAAGGCACGACACGCCGGGTTACCCACTTATGTATTGTTAATCTCAAAAAATCGCTCCCACCTGAGACGACAGCATCTTTATGCATCTGCTTCACACATTGGGCTTTTTCTGGAACAGTTTCTAGCGTGGGCAGAATATTTGAGTAACCCCAATGGCATTCACTTACTAGCGTTGGCAACGTAATAGATCAGCAGCTTCAATAGCGGATAGAAAAAGCAAGAAAGACTTCGTCTATACGTCAGCTTGTGAATCGGTCCTAGTTGTCGCGATGCACCCTGATACTGTTGCTTTTACACAGCGTCAAACCCTAAATGGCTTTCTATCTTTGGGTATTCGAGGCCACCGGGCTGGCCTTTCAAAGCTGCCGGCACGGTGGCGTCGATCCCGACGGGGGCGATGCGGATGCACTGACCATCAAAGCGCAGCAGACCGAACTGCTCAATTCGCCCTACCTGGCCGTTGCCCTTTCGGGTGACTACCGGGTCGAGGTGATCCGTTGGGCCAAAGGAAATAGTTACAATTACGATTATGAGTCGGCCGGTGCTTACGGTGAACGCGATACGGCCTTTATCACGAGTGATTACTGGTTAAGCGTGCGGCCTACCGTGGGCAAGGATTCGATCCGGTCGACCATGTGGGGAACCGGAAAGGGCGGTACGCTGACCAATCACAGCCTGGGCACCTATGCCATGAGCCGCTACGACGGAAAAAGCTACAGTCCGCCCCCGCTGGATTATCTCTTCGAGCACTGGGGCTTTGGCCAGCAGCTGTTTACCGAGGCTATGATCGGCTGTACCCGCTGGGCCTATGTCGATCGCACCGAACTGGGTTTTGGTTTTAGCATCGGGTATGTGCTGAACAAATCGCGGGCTGACTACGGCCAGCTGGCGATTGTGGTACCGGGGCAGGACAATCCCGGTCCCGACCGGAACTATCAGCCCTGGGCGTCGATGTCCTTTGTCCGGCGATCCACGGGTGTTCTGCTGAATCGAAAATAAACGGCTGACCATAAAAAAAGCCCCCGTTAGGTCGGGTGGGGGATAGGACTAAGGTACGAAATAAACGGTTAACCCTCTAGTGGTTACCCGTTTTTTTTATGGTCTGTTTTTGGGCCAGTCCCGGCTTCACCCTGTTGTGTGGCGCTCAGCCGATGGGGGTGAAGTGAGGTGGAAAGCGCCCCAGGAGGTGTTCAGGCGTACGGGCGTGATCCGTTTCGCCGGATCATGGTTGAGCCAGGCCACCGCTTCAATGATGGGTAGTTTTGCCGTTTCGTACAAAATCCGTCACTTGCCATCGAAAATCTCCTTGTCTCAAATAGAGGAGCATTTAGTGAGATCGAAAATGTAGCGGATTGTTGCCGTTATATACAGTATTGGCCACCGGTCGGCCGCTTAGACGGCCCGGAGGAAAACTCGTAACTTGGGCACTCGCTAAAGTCGGTCGTGAAAGCAAAAAAGTCAACATATTCTGGCGATATTTGGGGTATGGCCCCTAACGAACTCTTCGCCTACTTCAACGCCATCGCTCCACTCTCAACGGCTACCTGGAAGACGATTGCTCCCTTGTTTCACGAGCGCTTAATGGCCAAACAGGCCTATTTCGTTGAGGCCGGACCAGTGGCCGATTCGTTCGCCTTTATGAGCGAAGGCGTCATGAGGGTGTTCTACCGGACAGCCGACGGAACCGAGTACAACAAACACTTTTTTACCGCTCCTACGACCGTTGGGGCCTATTCATCGTTAGTGACCGGTCAGCCCAATCTAATCTATCAGCAGGCCATGACTGATTGCCGTATCTGGGTGGCTGACTATGCCCGCTTCAACGAATGTTGCGACCGCTTTCCTGACCTGGAGCGCATTGCCCGGCGAAACGCCGAACTGTATTTTGCCCGCAAAGAACAGCGCGAGGTCGAATTGGTGTTGCGGGATGCGGGCCAGCGATACGCCCAGTTTCAGCAGGAATATGGTCACCTGGAACAACTCATTCCACAGTACCATATAGCGTCCTATCTCGGCGTAACGCCCACTCAGCTTAGCCGTATTCGCCGGGGCATGGCCGGGCGGTAGCGGTGCTGGTTCGGGGCAGCTTCACTTCTTTACCTATGTAAATGTCCCCCATCTGGGGGTACGTGATCTTTGTGCTGTTAATCAACACAAATCACGTATGGAAACGAATCAACTCCTTCGGACCGTTCTCCTTCAGCAACCGGCCCGACTCACCGATCCGTCAATTCAGGATACTGTCGCTCGCTATGGAGCCGCTGCTGCCGTACTGGCTGGTGGGCTCCTGCTGCCTTTTCAATCCCGCATTTGGAACGGCCCCAGCGGTCCGCCAGCTTCGGTTCTGCTGACTCAATGGATGTCTCCAGACTGGCTCGGCAACGTAGCTGCGTCTGCACTTGGACAGCCGCCATTAGCCTATTTCGCTACGGGTCGTTTATTTATACTGGTCTATATTGGCCTATTGCTTGCTACGCTCTTCTCGCGATCCATTCCCAGATCCCGACTCAAAACCAGTCTGCTGGGCACGTTAACCACTGGCGCATTAGCCAATGTAGGTGTATACTGGTGGGGTGAGTATCTGACTAAAGCGGCCCGAGAGGGAATGTTCTGGGCTATCGAAGTACCCGCGCTGCTTGGTTCGCTAGGATTGGTCATGGCCCTCGCCGTTCGGATGCGCCGGTCTGTCATGCAGTCCCGGCTGGCTACCGCACTACCCTTCTCGGTGATTCCGCTGGCCCTGCTTTTCACGCTGTTGTTTCAGTACATACCGCACGGGCCGATGCTGGCGGTAGCTATCTCACTGCTGCTCCTGGTCAATCGCCAACCCATCAGAACGACACCCATGACCCGGCTGGCTAAAGGGATTGCTTTGGTGGGGGGCGTATCTATCTCTATAATGCTGTTGCTCAGCGTCCTGTTTGCCTACCGGCCTCAACGTCTGGCCGGACCCAACGTAAGTAAGGCGACGCCGATTCCATATGCCGTAAAAACGGGGGTTCGCCTGCACGTCTTCAACACCGGCTACAACCGCATGTCGCGGGCGTTGGCACCGGGGAATCCCATCTGGCGGCCCGCCCCCGCTTTTGTGATCGAACACCCAACGGCGGGCCTGATCGTGTTTGATGCGGGGCTGTCGTCGGCCGTAGCCAGTCGGGGCGAAGCAGCTCTGCCCTTTCCTATGTCGATACTGTTCGAGAGCCGGGGCAAATCCGGGCAAACCCTCGACCGGCAGATGGTGCGCGTGGGGCTGGACCCCGCCAACGTAACACGAGTCATCCTGTCCCATCTCCATGAGGATCATCTGGGCAATCTGAGGGCTTTCCCCAACGCCCGCGTCATCCTCAGCGCTAAAGCTGACTCGACAAAACCAGCGGCCCTCATGTCGGCCATTGTGCGGGCTGAGCACTTCCCATTCATGCCCTCGTCTTTAGGTAATTTGTACGATGTGTTGGGCGACCAGACGGTTCGACTGATTCAGGGTGGAGGCCACTCGCCCGAAGACCTCATGGCCTGGGTCAATCTGGATACAGGGCCGGTATTGCTGGCCGGTGATGCTGTCGTACACTGGGACTGGCTGCGCTCGGATGATGTGGAGCGGGTGTCGGTCAACGGGCCACGGGCAGCCCAGGTCCGGAATGAAGTCCGGGCGCTACTCAACGTCCAGCCCGAACTGGTGTTGTTTCCCGGTCATGATACGAGCCGCCTTCCGCGCCACCGCTCCGACATTGTCGTGGAGCATCCCACTTTATTTCAAATGAAAGCCTGGGCCAGCCAGCTTTCTTTACCTATGTAAATGCACCGGACTTACCACTCTTGTTCCTTTGTCTCAGTCAGCACATTAATCAGCTGTGTCCATGATAACGCTCAAAAAATCATCTTACCTCTACTCGCTCTGGTCATGACTACGACCCTCGCTAATGCTCAAACATCGGTTGTTCTTCAGCAACAAAAGAACACCTTTATTAACCCAACCGGTTTATTCAATCCTATGTACAACGGCTTCTCGCACGTTGGCAAAGTACCCGCCGGTACCACGCTTTTCTTCCTGTCGGGGCAATGGGCTTCAGACGAAAAAGGCCAATTAGTCTCCACTGATTTTGCCGAACAGGTCCGTCAGACGCTACGGAACGTGAAAACAGCCCTCAATGGAGCCGGTCTGACGACTGAGCACGTTGTAAAGCAGACCATTTATATTGACGAGTTTAGTCTTGAAAAAAAGAAAATTCTCATCGACATAGCCGGTAAAGAGTGGGGGGCCAAGGTGTTCCCGGCCAGTAGTATTGTGCCGCTGCCAATGCTGGCCACCGCACCGGGTTGCCTGATTGAAGTCGAAACGATTGCAACCAATTAAGTAGTCATGAAGTGGTCATGCGTTGATACTGATTGCGTTAAAACGCATGACCACTAAACGGCCGTCAATGACCATCAACAATCATGAAAACAACAGAAAACACCATCCTCATCACCGGCGGTTCGTCGGGCATTGGCCTGGCCATGGCCCGGCGATTTGCCCAGTTGGGCAACGAAGTGATCATTACGGGGCGCGACGCGGATAAACTGCGGCAGGCCCAGACCGAACTGCCTGGCCTGCACACTGTTCAGGGCGATCTGAGTCGCCCCAAAGACCTTGATGCTCTGATTCATTACCTGGAACAGCACCATCCGGGGCTGAACGTGCTGATCAACAACGCATCGGTGCAGTACAATTACACATTCGATGTAGAGTCAGAAGCTCTTGGCAAAATTGAGTACGAAATCAGCGCGAATCTAATGGCCCCGATCAAACTGATTTGGCTGCTGCTACCCTTGTTGAAAGCCAATGCTGACCCCGCTATTATCAACGTATCGTCGTCGCTGGGGTTCGTGCCGAAGGCGTCCGCTCCGGTGTATGATGCAACCAAAGCGGGTATTCATGTGTTTACCAAGGCACTGCGCTACCAGTTGCCGGACGTACAGGTCATGGAAGTTATCCCGCCCTTAGTCGATACGCCTATGACGGCTGGGCGTGGGCAAGGCAAGCTATCGCCCGATACACTCGTGGATAAGTTTATGAAGGGCTGGCAAGCTAACCAACCGGAGATGCGTATTGGCCGGGCCAAGGCACTGCTGGCCTTGCACCGCTGGTTACCGAACGTTGCCGAACGAATGATCCAGCGCCATTAACCAACCCCTTATACCGCGGATAGTAGTTAAAAGCCATTAAGACAAGTCGTCTCAGTTATCGCCCGAATTACAGATACTCAAATCGCTCTTTGTCTCACTGGGGAGCCTTTTGTAAGACAGTTATAGCAACAATAGTTCTTGTAGCCATTCGCTTCCCCTCAGAGCCGTCCGAGCCAATTAGTGACTTCGCAACACGTACGGGATCGTTGACAGCCAGAACCGTCGGGTAACGTAATAAAACTCTACTTCAGCAATGACAGCCTGATTACCCGTTGAGCGATTTTCCAGGTCAACTTGATAGGATCGCCGATTAAGTTTGTTGGGAGGGGCAACGGTAGAACTCATTAATGGAACCGTCTTCATTTCCCACTGGGCGTCCCGAAAATCAAGTGTGGGTGAAGTAGCGATCCAAACCCGGGCCGATACCGCAGAATCCGTTGTGCTTATCATTAAGCGAGAGCCCTGAGGAGTTGGATGCATCGTGCTTTCTACGGTCGGCATGGGCTTTCCGTGCGCAACTCGCTCAATGAACGCATAGGCTGTCGGGTAAAGCCGGGGGTCATTATTGGCCCCTACA
The DNA here is from genome assembly GCF_045160025.1 of Spirosoma sp. KNUC1025. Taxonomy (GTDB): domain Bacteria; phylum Bacteroidota; class Bacteroidia; order Cytophagales; family Spirosomataceae; genus Spirosoma. Next base: position 250,190 of record NZ_CP087141.1, on the reverse strand, counting down.
TGCCCCGTATTGGGTAAGGAAAGGATGGACTTGCTGCCCCCTAAACCCGACCAGTACAGATTCAGGGCGTCGACCGGTGTGTAGTCATCGTTGGTGCCGAGGATGACCAGTTTAGGCATGGTCAATTGCTGGCGATAGGTATAAGCGTCCACAATAGCCAGCAATTGCTGCCCCGTGGGCGAGTTGATTTGTTCAATGACTTGTTTAGCGGCCAGTGCCGACTGGTCTAACGCGCCATAGGTAGCCAGATAATGTGGTATTTGCCTGGCGGCATGTAAGGTGTTAAACCCTTGGGCAATCAGCCCCGCTACGCGCCGGTCAACAGCGGCTGTTAACCAGGCGGTATGCCCTCTTTTGGAATGGCCTGCCACGACGAACTGGTAAAGCAAAGGCAGATGATGGCCTTGGCTGGCCGCTTGCAGCACATCCATCGCTCGAACCGTGGCTTTGACCATGGGCAACAGCAGCGGCCAGGTCGTGTCTTTAGTGGCCAGAAACTGTTCAAATGTATAGTTGAGTAATTCTTCCTCTTCTTTACCCTCAAACAAGGGTTGGTTGGGGATGTCGCATAAGATGGCACAGGGCACGCCGGTGGTTTGCGCCAGTTGCCTCAGAGCGGTATGAGCCTTCTTGAGATCAAACTCCATTTGCAAGGAGGGAAATCCAGTTTGGCTTGAATTGCCAGCGGGAAAGAAGACAAACAACTGATGCTTCCAGGGAATGCTTCGCCAGGTTTGGGATTGAAAAGACAAAGCAAGAAAGGTGCCTTGAGGAGACTTGAACTGCTGGGTCAGGTGCCAGGCGAAGGTCGAGTCAGGGGTATTCACATAATTGGGCAAAACGGCCCTAGCCTTCTGATCACCGGTTGCTGAGATCGGTGGGATCGAGGGCTGAGCAAAGGCACCACACCCACAAGTGCTCAACACGAAAAACACGGTGGCGCAACTTCCTATCCAAATCCCCTTTCCCATTCTACTACGCTGTTTCCTACCCGATCCTAAAATTAGTAGGCGAATCGATTGTTCCAAGTGTTTTAAAAAACGTCCTAATTATTGAGATGCAAATCGCTCTTCGTCTCAGGAAGGAGCATTATTTGAGATCGGAAACTGAAAGTTCCCATTTTAGTTGAGTATCCAATCGAGTAGGCGAGTTAGGTTGATCTTACTCATGGTTTTCGGTCTTTATCCGAAGTTAGTATGGTCCAGTATACATCGCGAACAATCTTTTGAGATTGATCGCTTTCGCCAAACGTGCAGCCCCTTGACTGCATATACTTGCACTCATGGCTGTAAAAACCGGCATTCCTTAACAACATCGCCTACTGACATAACTTTGGGTAGAGCATGCTTGCCCTGAACTTCTCAGGAAACAATCTTGGTGAATACCTGAGCCGTTGGTGGCCAAGCTTTACCCCAGATGAAGAGTAAACACAAAATTACGCCTACCCGTAGCGTGACAAGATTCATAGAAAGTCAGTTGTAAACTACTAAAAGTGAGCTAGTAGGACAGAAAGTCGCTTGATAGGCTAGGAAGCCGGTATGTCGATTCTTCACATCTGCCCAGTTAAAATTATTACTCATTTATATAAGTTACTATATTTGACCGTAAATAAGTAAATAGTTACTCAATAAACACATTCATTTACTACTAACTCAGCCAAAAGCTGACTACAACGTATCATTCGCCATTCAGCCCCAAACTTGTTACTAGCACACAACCGGTTATGCACTGAGCGATTTGACCCTGAAAACTATGTATCCTTTACCTGACAATGAGTGGCAACGGGTTATTGATCTGGCCGACTACGATTTGGACTTTTCGGCCCTCCAGGATACGTTTAAAGACCTGACTAAACTAGCGGCCAAAGTCACTGGCACGGATATCTCACTCATTAACCTGATCGATTCCTATACCCAGTGGAGCATTGCCAGTCACGGGCTGGATTTAGTGTCGATGCCCCGGGAAGACTCCGTCTGCCAATACACCATCCTGCAACCCGACAGCCTGGAGGTGAAAGACTTACAACTTGATCAACGCTTTGCTCAACAATGGTATGTCGCCGACGACCCCCATTTGCGCTATTACTTTGGGATACCCCTCAAATCGAGCCAGGGTACGCACCTGGGCGCTCTTTGCGTACTGGATCCCAAAAGCAAAGAACTTGATCCGGAGAAAATCGAGTTACTCCACATCATTGCGGCTGAAGTGGTGAGTCGATTAAACATCATCCGCGAAGTGGCGTATCTCAAACGTCAGGCCACCGAACTCGAAGAGTCAAAAAAACGGGTGGCTCATGACATTCGAGGGCCTTTAGGCGGCATTATCAGCATGGCCCAGTTGGTGACCAGCAGCGGGTCTACTATTAAGTTACATGAGATACTGGAGCTCATCGAGGTGATGCAACACAGCAGCAAATCGCTACTTGACCTGGCTGACGAAATTCTGGTTAATGATGACAAATGGCACCATCGCAAGCAGGACTCGGTAAGCCATGAGGTCTTTCACCAGGCCCGATTTAAGGAAATGCTGGAAAAGCTCTATGCTCCCCAAGCCCGAGCGAAGGGCATTGATTTGTCGGTTTCGACGGATGCCACCACGGAGTTGCTCCCCTTTTCCCGCAACAAAGTTTTGCAAATTGCGGGTAATTTAATCTCGAATGCCCTCAAATTCACGCCCCAACAGGGGTGGGTTCGGGTCAGCACTAAATTAACGGATGAGGGCACCTACAACCTGTTAAGCTTAGTCGTGGAAGATTCGGGTCAGGGGATGGCCAGTGACAAGGTAGCGGCTATCTTGAAGGGGGAGGGCACGTCCAGTCATGGGACCGCCGGGGAGTCAGGCTATGGGTTTGGGCTTCCTTTAGTAAAGCATTTAGTGGAGACTTTAAACGGCCAACTCAGGGTAGGCTCAACCCCGGGTCATGGTAGCTGCTTTGAGGTGAGCTTACGCCAGCCCAAATGACGTTGATGCTGAGCAGGGAATGGGCTCAGGGTAAGTCATTGAATGACTTGGATACCCCTGGTTAGATTGAACAAGTAATGTAGTTACCATAAGACATCCGAGCCAGGGTAGCTTTACTCGTGTTTATTTCCCTACCTCACCCTCTGATAGGGGTACAGAAGCGTTACCTGACTTTGGGTCCGTTTCGCAACGGCAAAGCGAAGGCTGCGTTGAGGATTGGTCAAGTGATACCCCCTAGACGCAGCTTGAAGTCGACTAGATTGCACCGTATGTAGCCTCGAAGTAGGGAATGTTAGTGGACACACAGCGTACATCGATGCTTCTGCGTAAAGCCGCTTTAGCGAAGTTGGTCCATGTAACTCCCTATGTCTCTTTTGAGGGAGCCTATTTTGAGATAAGCACTTACCGTCTTCTTATTTAGAAGCTATTTTACTAGTCCGTAGTTTACTTCCCAAAGTTTGTATTATAGCTCAAGGGGCACCAGGTTACTCAGGGAAGATCAGTTAAGTCCAGGATCGACAGTGGGTAAGGTGGCTGTTCCGTGCCAGTAATCTTTCAGGGCCTTTACGTACTGCTGCCAGCCACTCAAATCCCCTGGTTTTTGAGTGTACGCTACCGCTCCCTCCTGATAAGACCGTTATACCTTTAGACGTTCAGTCTGCACACTAAGCATGATGATTGGTACCCGGCCTTGTAAGCGATGATTCAACTCGGGTAACATATCCAGGCCATTTTTTGCCTCCTTCAAATCAATATCTAACAGGATGAGCTGGGGTAATTCAGTCACTTGTTGATCCAGATAGTGGTAAGTTTCAGCCACGGATCGGGTGTTGACAAACTGGGCTTGAGGAAACGCTTTTTGGGCAATCCGAGTGAGAATATCGCAGATGGGTGGCTCCTCGTCCACCACTAAAATTGTAAACCGGTCTACTATATCCATGGTGTACTAATACTTACTAGTTGGTAGGCTACCCAGGGAGTATAAACTAAAACGGAACACTTTAGTTTTACTAAAGCGTAAAACTGCCTGAAATGCCCCACAAACAGACGATTCTTTTAGTAGATGATGAAAAGGCGATTGCGGATATCCTGAACCGAGCGGCTGCGGCGGTATTTCCTGCCGCTGAGTTTATTCATATTGATAGTTTCAATGAAGCGGTTGAGTATTTTCTAGGCCTGAAGGGAAAAGGTCCCCGGTTGATCCTGCTGGATTATAATCTGCACTCCTCAATGACAGGCCTGGATTTTTTGCACTTAGTGCGCCATCATCCTCATGGCCGTTTAGTGCCCGTGGTTATACTATCGAGCAATCCAAGTGAACGGTTAGTTAAAGAAGCGTTGCTGTTTGGAGCCAGTGCCGTTACGGCGAAACCCTTTAGTTTTGCGGACTGGAAAGCCTATGTGGGGCAATTACGCAGCTATTGGTTTGATATAGCGACAATTCCTAGCCTTCATTTTTGTTAAGGATTAGGTTTTTACTTTCTAGGATTGTACAACGGGTTGTGTCCCTTGATAAGCTCCGTCAAAAAAGAAGCTCGCTAACGCTTCGTCATCTCATTTTTTGGAGGGTTTTAGGATATGAGCAACGCATGAGTATTTATCCTGTAGTTTTGTTCCTTGGTTAGCCGATTTATTCCAATACTGCCCATCCATATGCCTACTCACAGTCAGCTTAACAAACAAATCGTCCGACGTTTTAATCAAGAGGTAATTGCCGAAGGTAATTTGGCCAGCTTTCAGGAGTTGATGGACGAGCAGTTTATCAATCATTCTGCTCCACCAGGGGCTGATAATGGTCCCCAAGGTATGATTCACACCTTCAATCATATTCTTCGTCCGGCTCTGGCTGACATGAAAGTTATTATTCATAAGCAAGTTGCTGAAGACGATTTAGTGACCACCCGCAAAACCATTACAGGAACCCATACGGGAACCTTGATGGGTATACCGCCAACTGATCGGCCAGTAAGTATCGACGTAATTGACATAGTACGATTGCGAAACGGAAAATACATTGAACACTGGGGTATCAATACCTTACCCGTTGTTTTACAACAGTTGGCAAAAAAATTGAGCGAATTGTGAGAATTTATGGGTTACAGGAAACTAACCGTGAATGACCGTTGCAGACCTGCCACTGTATTCGCTGGCTGCGCAACGCTTAGCGTAATCTGATTGGACCGAGTGCAGTCGAAAACGGCTGAGGTTTACGACGCTCTAACTACGATAAGGCAACTTTCTTGATAAGCTAAACCAGTCGTGTACCGTGCTGGCTTTTGCGGGTAAGTCCTAGTAGAATTTACGAGTGAATTTCTTCTCCCAGCATAACCCTATTTGTCGCTGCTTCCTGACGGGCTATGACGGCCTGTATTAGGAGGTACAGAGGGTAGGCGTGTTTTGCTTAGTCAATGAAACAATATTATCCCCTTATCCGGGCCCTGCACTTATTTACAGGCCTGTTTATTAGCCCCTTTGTCATCATTTTTTGCCTTAGCGTGCTGGCCTTTAATCATGTAAAGCTTCTCAATAGCCTGATGCCCGTCAAGCTTCTGCCCATTGAACGCACTAAACTGGACCGCATTCCCAGGGATACCTCCGACTTATTGACCGCCAAAGCCATTATCCAAAAGCTTGGTATTACGGGAGAAATTGATTTCATATCCAGCAACGACAACCATATCTCGTTCCCCGTCATAAAACCAGGGCTGCGAACCAAGATTGACGTCGATACCCGGACCGATAGCGTAACCATTACCCGGCAAGAGGAAGGGTGGGTAAGGGCCACCAGTTATTTACACTCGATGCCGGGCCAGCATAATGCCCGATTGCGAGGCAATTCTGTATTCTTAACGATTTGGAAAGTGATGGCTGATAGTGTGGTCTACCTGCTGTTGTGGCTGACGGTCAGTGGCGTTTTGCTGTGGTGGTGTTTGAAAGTAGAACGGCCTATAGGTATTACCGCTATCGTACTGGGTGTCCTGTTGTTTTCAGGCCTACTACTGCTCATTTTCTAACACTTCTTGTGCCCTTATGCCTACCCCTTCCCTTGTCCGCTCAGCCACGTATTGGAATCGCAAATTGCACATCCATGTCGGGCTATTCTTACTGCTTTTCATCTGGTTGTTTGCTTTCTCGGGTTTACTCTTGAATCATGGTTCCTGGAAGTTTGCCTCTTTCTGGGAAGAACGAAACCAGACAACCAGCCAAACCCACATTCAGGTGCCGCCTAATCTGGATAGTAGTCAGGTCATGGGTCATGTGGTGCAGCAGCTTGGTATTGCCGGAGAGGTGAGTGACGTAGCGATGACACCGGATAGCGTGGATTTTCGGGTCACCGTACCCGGCCATGGTCGGAGCTTACACGTTGATTTTAGGAAAGGTATTTGTACCCAGAAAGAGTTCACGTTCAATGTATGGGGGAAACTCCGAACCCTGCATACCTTCAATGGCGTCGGCCGAGGCAACGCGCCCTCATCGCCGAACTGGTGGGTCACCTATACCTGGCTGGTGGCGATGGATGGCATTGCCTTATGTCTTCTGTTCTTATGCCTCAGTAGCTGGGTGATGTGGTACAAAGTACGTCGGCAGTATGGGTGGGGCATCGTTGCGTTAGGGCTAGGTTTGTCAGGAGCTGTTTATTTTGTCTTATTACTAAAACTATGGTAATTTTTCCTGGTTTCCGTCCCCGGTCATCTTAATTCAAACCAGCTTTTACTGAGAACATTTGCAGAACAGCAGCGTAGGGGGGGTGCTAGCGCAAACTACGCGAGTGAGTGCATGAGCTGCTCATACTGTTGAGCCGCGCTGGCCGAGTCGAAATAGTCCCGCCAGACGGTGATAGCGCCCTCCTCAATGGTAAGCGTTCCCATTACCGGTACTGTGAGAATGGTGCCGTTAGCGTGCATGAAGTTATCGATTCGCTCGTTAAGAACGACATTGCCGACGGCGGCAAGATGAACGATTTCCCAGTTCGCTTGCAAGGTAGTACCTATGCCAGCATCATATTGATGCTTACGGACAGCCTCCTGACCGATAAGGTCGGGGACGGGAAAATTGTGGTAAATGACATCGGGCGAGAGCATGGCGAGTGCGTCTTCCACGCGATTGGCCTGCCAATGGGCGAAGAAGGTTTCTGCGACTTCGAGGGGGTATGGGACATGGGGCGTTTGCTTTTGGTAAGGGGGTGGTTAATATTCGTGAGTTGTACTGATTCCCTTACTGTTTTACAAAGCTACGTGCACGATTTGTCTGAATCGTGACATTTATGAGGATAGAAATGTCACTTTACGTGCTTGTGAGAATTTATTCCCTATAGTAACAACAGAAGTTATAAACCCCTATACAAATCAACGTTGATCACGAAACTGTTTTGGCGTCATTCCTACATATTTTCGGAAGAGTCGAACGAAATAGCTGGGGGCATCAAATTTCAATTCATCGCTTATCTGAGCAACCGATAAACTTGTATAGCTAAGTAAATTTTTTGCTTCCTGAATAATTTTAGTAAGAATGTACTTTTTTGATGTAAAGCCTAAAACCTCTTTGGTAATTCTATTGAGATAATTGGGCGTTATGCTAAGTTTATCGGCGTAAAATTGCACCTCATGTTCATATAGATAGTGCTCGTCCACAAGCTTTATAAAGGCAGATAGGTACCTATTGGTTGATTGTTCAGTTATTGAATCGACATTCGTCTCAATTCGCACTTCCTTGGCCCGTTCAAGGAGCCCCAAGATTAAATAAACCAGTGCACGAAGCACATGTTCATTGCTATCGATGCCTAATTGAATTTCAGTCTCGACTTGATTTAAACAATCTAGGATCTTACTAAATAGTTGCTCACCCGGCCTAAGTACTGCAAAAGAGCGGTCATTTTGCAAATATTTAATCTTTTTTAGAAGCCCTTTATCATTGAAGAACGAGAGAAGAAACTCTTCTTCGAAAAGTAAAGCATAGCCTTGTATCGCTGTTTGTCTTGGCCAACTCCATACCTCTCCTGGGATTGAACAGATCACATCACCAGGTTGAACAGATAATCTGTTCTGATTTAAACTAATTTTTTCCCTGCCTTCCGTTATAAAAGCAATATCATAATATGTAAGTCTGTGCGTAGGCGCTACCTCAATGTATTTGTTAATGTCTGAAATAGCGACAAGATCGACCAATAACTCTTTGCCGTATTTTTCCTTGAAAAAATGATACCGTTGTATTGACTCCATCGATATAATTGTAAGTAGGCAAATTGCGGCAAAATTGGCAAAATATGTGTCCAGTTTCTAGGTGGATAGGTTAATTCAAAAACCTAGGGCACCAACATTCTGGCAAAGCTTCCCATCAACTGAACTAAGTACTTAATTTACTAGTCTAAAAAAACGGATCGACTTGTAAATGGCTAACACATTTTAGGAACTCTTGTTGTCTCACAAGACGCCCGTTTCAACGCGATAGCATTTATATGCTGATACAAGTGTTCTGCTGAGATGCCAGCCGTCTCAAATAGTCATCTCATCAATCAGCGTCTCAGTTTCAGTGATCAGTTGAGTTAACGATACACTGAATTCTTGTTACATGGACTTTTTGATGGCAAGTGACGGATCGTGGTCGAGCCAGGCCACCGCTTCAATGATGGATGTTCCGATCCAGAAGCGGGTGATGCGGTCCATCTGTCCGTAGCCAATCCGGATTCGTTCGTACTGGGGGCAGCTGGTTTTTAAGAATTACCTTCTCTGGCAACCCATGGGTAGGCGTTAGGTGGGTAACGATAGGTTCCCGGATAACTAATCGCGGGCAGGACGGTTACCGGTGGACTGAATCTTGCGCGGTTGTGCCGCTGGAGGAAGACCGCCAGCGACAGGGCCTTGTCTTTATTTGATCTAAAGCCTTAGTAGCCATTTAGTTGTCCTCCTTAATGTGGACAAAAAACTAGTGAGTGTCCACGTAATTGTTAATCAATCACTGTGGCTCATCAGAGGGATAAGCCAATCAGCCTGTTAATTAGCTACTTATAGGATCTTCAATTAAGTCAAAAAATGAACTATCGATTTACCGATTTATATTTATCTAAACTGCTGTTATTCAACAATTTAGCCTCCAACTATGGACAAAATCTTAGTGACGCGGGGCTAATCAGCTTATTTGAGGTGATTTTTTTTGCTTTCCCGGCAATTTTGGGACCTTTTTGGGGACTTTCTCATTTTTTTACCCCTATAAACCCTACTATCAAACTACTTTGTGAATCATTTAATTTTTTTCTTTTGATATTTTAATGCTTTTATAACGCGTTGATAATCATTAGCTTACACCCTTAATTTTCGCTTAACTATAGACAAAATCTTCGTCAAATCTATCCACAAAGTAAGATTAACTAGTGACAAAATCTTCGTCTTGCCCGTTAAACTATGGACAAAATCTTAGCGAACTAACGACGTGTCCATTTGACTTTCACAATGTGGATAACCTATCTTTGAGGTGGTCCGATTTAGCGGCACACTGAACTTGTCAGATTTGTAAAATACTGATTCTCGAATTGTTCAGGGCATTGATAGCCCAGCGATGAATGCTTCCGGGCTCGGTTATAATAGATCTCAATATAATCGAAGATTTCTGTTTGTGCATCTTCCACATTCAGAAACGCTCCGCCTTCCAGTAACTCCGCCTTTAGGCGGCTCCACAATGACTCGGCAAAGGCGTTGTCATAAGGATCGTCGGCTCGGCTCATGCTGGGCCTAATGTACCACAATCGAATCAACTCTTTCAGGTCGGCCGACACATACTGCCCACCTCGGTCTGAGTGAGTAACCAAACCTGGGTCGGGCTGACGCATCTTTAAGGCACGGCGTAACGGAACTACAACTAGTTCATCTTTCATTGTTTCGCCCACTTGCCAGCCTACTACTTTGCGTGAGTATAAATCCATCCAGGCAGCTAGATAAGCCCACTCGCCATTACTGAGCGGCAAATAAGTAATGTCACTGACCCAGACCAAATTAGGCCCTTGAGGTAAAGGCTAATTTAAGAGCAAATTGGGCCAGTAGCCTTTGCCATGCGTGCTATCTGTCGTGCGTGGCACAAAAGACTTAGGTTGAATAGCCTGTAAACCAGTTTGTTTCATAAACTTTCTTACCTGATGACGCCCTACTACGTACCCTTGTTCTTTTAGTTCAGCCGTAATTCTTCTACTACCATACCGTCGTTTATGCTGAACAAAAACTTGCTCTACTAGCTGCTGCTTATTGGTCTGCTCTTGAGTGAGTTGGTAGCTATCGCCCCGCACGTACCGATAGTACGCTGTCCGACTTACCTCCAAAACGGAGCAGAGTGTTTCAATCGCAAACTCATCAGCTAAACATCGGACTAGGTCATAGTGCCATTTCAAGTCTGCTGGCTGACGATGCTTTAAGCTTTTTTTAAGATCTCGCGCTCCACTTCCAGTTGCTGAACTCGCTGCTGTAAACGCTGATTCTCAAGCCGTACATCCGTCGAATGGCCTAATAAAAACTGTTTTTCTTCCCCTTCGTCCGCTGCTTCCATTTATAGATGAGGGCTTCACTAATACCCAGTGCCTGAGCCACATAAGATACACTTTGGCCATTAGTAACCATTTTTAGTTCATCGGCCTTGAAGATGGCGTCATATTTACGCCGTTTGAGAGGTTGGTTTTTAGGCTGCATGGTCTTGCAAGTTAAGCAAGTTAACTGTGCCGATTTATTGGACCATCTCACTTTGGTCCATGAAACAAAAGTCATTACCTAGCAATCAGTTAACCCTGCTCTCTCTGTCGCATATCAGTCGGGAAAACGAGATTCTGTTTCAAGCAAATGCGCTCACGAGTGCTTACTATGACATGAGTGCGTTGCAAAAGAATATTCTATACCTGGTGCAGTCTCAGCTCAAAAAGGATGATTCCGATACTCGTCGGTATGTAGTCCGGGTAAAGGATTTGATGTAGATCTGCGTAAGGATTGACCAATCTTTACGCAGATCTACAGAGATCTACAGAGATCTACAGAGAGCTACAGAGGGCATGATGCAAAAGATCATGAATATCCCAGTAAATGGTAAACTTTTGCAGGTAGCCCCCTACTCCTCAGTGCTATACGACTTCGGTGAAGGTACGATGACTTTTGAATTATCCCCTGGTTTAAGGCCTTTTTTATTCAACCTTGAGGGGGGACGATTTACAACCTTCGAAGAGGAACCCGCCGTAAACCTGAGCAGTAAATATGCGAAACGCATTTACGAGATGGTATCGCAATGGAAAAAAGCAGGGGTTATGCGCATATCCATTATTGAACTGAAGACTCGGCTACGGCTCTATGATCCCGTAACCGGTGAAGAGAAGTACGTGGTATGGGGTGATTTCAATAAACGGGTATTACAGGTGGCTACTAGGGAAATCAATGCGTGTTCGGACTTACACCTGAAAATGTTTACTCACAAAGATAGTCGGGCGATTAGCGAAATTCGATTCGTTATTAAGGTGAAACAGACGGTGCCTGTTCAGGAACAACCGACACCATCGGAATTGCATAAGCGCTTATTGGTTGATTTCAAGCACCGGGAAGATCAGATTAAGTTTATTCTGGATCGGTATGCAGCCGAAGTGATTCATCAGAAGCTGTATGATATCACGATTCACAACAACACCAAGAAAATCACGAATATCGGAGCTTATACGGCTAAGGTCTTCGGGGTCCAGTAAAAGGTGGGGCAGCGGCCGACCGTCCCAACTGTGTTAACTACCCCTGAGATCGAGCTCAAAAATGTTTCTCGAAAATTCATAATAAGGGAGCCTATACGGCGCGGATATTTGGCGTTCAGTGAGCAGCCTTGAGTCTTTTCAGTGACTGGCCTGCGCGATGGTCAGCGTCGTCAGATCAATCTGTACATCGGTTTGAATATCAGCGACAACGCTGGCAAGATCGACGTAGGTGGGCCGCTCGGACCTATGGTTTTAAGTCGCCACCAACGAGTACACGGCCGTCTGGCGGTGATAAAGGGCTCCGTTCTGGGGGAAACTCTCCGGGGAAGCGGGCGGCTGGTGGGTAGTATACACAGCTAATCGTTTCTTCTCAGAAGGCCCATCCTCCCCCGGAAAGTTCCCCTGTCTGCTCCCGCGCTAGGGGTTTTGCGGGCCTTTGGCGGCCCGCTGACAGGCCATACGGTCCGAAGCGAACTGCCGCTGCAGCCGGCTGTATTGGCCCAGGTAGGTGGCGTACTGATTCAGCTGGCTTTCGGTCAGCCGCTGGCCTTCAAGCCGCAGGGCCGTCAGGCGGTGGATGGCCAGATCAGTCAGCAACTGTTGCATAACCGTCAGCAAGCTGGCGTAGTGGGCGTCGAGCTGCTGGTTCCAGGTCTGAAAATCCTCGGGTGCTCCGGGGGTGGGGTGAGCAGCAGGTTCCACTCGGCTTCCCTGGCCAGCAACTCGCCGGCCAGGGGCGTGCCGTCGATGCCTTCGATGGGCAGGATCAGGCTGCGGCCTTCATCGACCAGCAGGGCACTGGTCAGCGTCCAGTGCTGCTGCACCAGCCGGTTTAGTTCTTCGAAGGCAGATTCAAAGTCCTTCACCCAGCTATGGGCACTGGCTATGTCGGTATCTTCAAACCGGGCGTCGACGATGAGCCTCATTAACCGTTAGGGATTGGTCCAATCCGGTCAAATATAGGAACAAATGATCATCGATCACCGGTTTGGGCAGGAAGTTAGCCAACGGTCTGATTTAAGCGCTACGGCTCGTATGAAGGGGCGGATGTCCCTTTTATCATCTATGGGGGTGATCGTTTACCAGCGGGGCTAAAAATGGCACAAAATGGCCGATGCTGGTTCGTTCATCCCCGCTGACCTTATGCATTCGGAAATAACGGCAGCTGGCGGGGGCCTTCCGGCTCCGGACTAGCTGGCTCTGGACTGGAGGGCTCCGGACCCCCAGGCTGGCCTGGCCTGGATTGGCCCGGCTCCTGGGGGTCCTCCGGCGGAAGGGGAGCTGCCGACCCTTTGGGCCGGATATAAACCATTTCCTTGCCGAAATTAATGGGCGCTTTGTCGGTGAAATTGGCCAGGTAGGCATGGATGGTTTTGTGCTGGTAGGGAGCGGGCTTAACCATCTGGTCCATATCGAGAAACACCACGTTGTAGCGGGTCTGAGCCTGGGTCTGATTGAAATCAACCTGGGTTTTGATCAGGTGGGCAGTTTCGTTGGTGTAGTGGGGCCGTCCCTTTTTGTCTTCAGTCTGGTATTTGAAGTTGATGGTGTGGTAGAGGTAGTAGCGTTCGTAGTTGGAAATGGCCACCTCAAAGTCGGCCGGTGCGGCAGCGTAATGGTGCCACTGCTGGAGCCGGCTCTGGAGGTGCTGGAGCTGCTGGCTGGCCTGTTCCAGCTGGAATCGGGAGCGGCCGGGCCGGCTGATCTGCTGGTGCAGGGTTTGCTGGTCTTCCAGCAGCTGGTCGATGACGGCGCGGATGGCGCTTTTCTGAGTGGTGGTGGAGATTTTGTCGGCTTTTTTGATTTTGTAGCGGTGGGTCAGAAACAGGGTGATTCGGACGGCGGGCTTGTCGAAATTGATAAGTTTGATGGTCCGGCAGAGAAAATCGCTCCAGGGTTTGAAGGAGGCCATATGCTCCTGGCTAATGAAGAGCATGATGGAGTCCTGGGGCAGGGCTCCCTGGATGTTCCAGTTTTCGTAATCGACGGGCAGGGCGGGTGTGATTAGCAAATGGTCGAGCAGGGCGTTGGCCCGCTGCTGGTAGGAGAGTGGTATGTTGGGTTCCATGTGGGTGATTGATACGGTCTGTTGGGATGCTAAATAACTGCATATACTGTTAACATTCAAATGTAACCGTATTAACCAATGTTTTGGTAATTTTTTGACCCCTTGATTTTTTATTGACTTATCCTGCCGGCCACAGGCCGCTTTCGGCTTATCCACATTTTTTTCTTTCGACGCCATTTCCGTCTTTTTATACGATTTATCTTTTTTTATAATCTATAATAGACTGAATAGATAATACAGGCCCAAAAACGGCTTCGTAAGCCACTGATTACTAATACGTTGTAACGACTATTTTTCTAGTTCGACTACAAATTCGCTGGACAAAACTACAAATTCGCTGGCTAGTTATCCACAATTGGAAATCCCTCTGCGCCGGCCGGTTTAAGGACATAACCGGGGAAAAATGGGGAAATTTGCGCGCCAAAAGGGGCACATTTTTGAGTATCAATTTTATAAAACGAACCGATTATCAAGGCGTACAGGCCGTAATTACTAGCCCAAAGGCGGCTAAACGGGGCTGATTTTTGACGAGTAAACGGAATAAAATATCCCCTACCAACCCCGGTTTACGGCTGGTAAATGGGAAAAATTCCGGACCATGGGCTTATCAATTGTGCGGAATTTTTCCCATTTATTACCCTTTATTTCCCATTTACTGATAAAATCACCACCGGCCATGAATGGCGCTGCTACAAATTCGCTGGCTGTTTCTTTCGATTGCACACGCTGTTCACACTGTTGGTTAGAGCACGCCGGCCCCCTTTCTTTTGAGAGATCAAACCTCGTTTTTCGCCCAGGACCCGTCGCTTAACGCCCCCCAGCGGTCGGTTTACGTTCGTCTCAGTGTACACATTTTCGTGAAATGTATTTACTATATACCCTTTTTTCGTATCTTTAGGCTCGTTCAACCCGTAACTGACCTGTCTGATGACCATTGCCTTTTATCTGGATCAAGCCCGCAAAAAAAACCTGTACTGCCGCCTGAGCGACGGCTCCGCGCAAATTGCCTTTCCCTTAGGCTATACCGTCGAGGCGGACCGGTGGGATCGGGACTGGCAGGAAACGACGCCGGAGGACCCCCATTTTCTGACCCTGGGTAGCTTTCGCAGCTACCTCGACCGGCGCTACCACGAGCTATGCGGGCTGGCCGTACCCGTCGCTACGGTCCTGGCCACCCTTAAACACGAGGCCCAGACCTGGATAGCCACCAGCGGCCTGGACGGCATCGCCCAGGCGCTCTTCGATGATCAAAACAGTTCCCGGCAACTGCCGGCCTATACGGCCTTTCTGCGGGCATTTGAAGCCTATTCCGGCCATTCCCCTGCGGACTATACCGCCCATCCCAAAGGCTCCCTGGTAGGCTTTAGAACCCGCGACGGCTTTGAATTCGACCTGGATACCTACGCCGGTCTGTCGGGCCGGCTGGCCGACTGGTTTGAGCAGCGGGACCTCGAAGCGATCGGTATACAGACATAATACAGTAGGGCATGAAGTTTATAATCTACTACTTGCCTGATTATCATAAATCTATACAATACTCAATGATTTACCATAATTTCGGAGCGTTAGGCTACCTGATCCGCTTGACGACATTGCCGCGCTGCCATGAAACACGAAATTAGTTACATCACCACCGACCTTCAACTTCGGGCACCTCTTGATTTAGCACCACTTGCTGACGAATTGGTTCAACGAGGATTACTGCTGCATTTTGTAGGGCCCTGGCAGAATGGCTCGTGTTCTGCCCGATTCGCGTCAGCCGCGCCATCTTCAGAGCCAAACCCTGATATCGCTGTGATGCTTACCGCCATTGAAGCCCTCTACGAGCCATCCCGAAATCTATGGGTAGCCTGCACCAGCCGCGATTTCGACATCGGCTATGACTGCGGTGATGGGCCCAGCTCGTTGATGCAGCATCTCTCACCTGCGACCCTCGTCCGAATGGCCGCCATCGGTGCAGGCCTTACAATCACGATCTATCCAGTATTGGAAACCGACGCTGTTGAAGCAGCGATTGCTATTTTGAAAAAGATAATTGGATCAGAAGGCGTAGGGGTAAAGCCAATGGGTATGGCATTCATCACACGGATTCATCGTCACTAAAGAAAAACCAAGCAGCCGTTAAAGTAACATTATATGGCAAAAAGGAGTCGGTTTACGTCCATTGCCTGATGCAACTGAGTATGGAAGGAGAATGGGCGGTAAAAGAAATCGTAAAAAAGAAGTACGCGCAGCGTCCTGTACCCTTAAGTCCGAAGCGTCCACCGAATAGGGTATACATTCACGATGATTTCGAACCGTTGGGCGTATTCATGCAGGATGGTGTTGGGCATTACGAAGGACCCTATTCTATTCGATTGCCAGTTGTCTAGAATACCCTTATTTGATTCTTTACTTTTGTTGAAGGCAAGGTGTCTTCTCTAATGCCCCATTATTCATTTTATGAATCCAATAGTACCTAACTCTGATCCGCTGCTTAATGATTTACGTAGTCTCATTGCTCAGTCACGTCAACAGATCGCTGCGGTTATTAATGCTGAAATTACTCTCCTATATTGGGCTATCGGGAAACGAATCAATGAGGAAATATTAAATCAAGGTCGAGCTGAATACGGTAAACAGACGATTCGTCGACTTAGCGAGCAGTTGATTGCCGAATTCGGCCGAGGATTTAGCATTGCCAATTTGACTAATGCCGTTGAACTAGCCCGATTATATCCCGATCCTCAGATTGTTCAGACAGTGTCTGAACAATTCAGTTGGTCTCATTTCGTCACTTTTGTAACGATCAAAGATGAATTAAAACGAGACTTTTACATGCAAATGGCTCGGTTGGAGCGGTGGAGCGTTCGTAGGCTCCAGAAGAAGCTGGACGGTATGCTTTATGAACGTACAGCGATTTCTCGGCTACCCGAAGAGACAATTCGACTAGAGTTAACCCAGCTACAGAACGATAATCAACTCTCACCAGACTTAGTTTTTCGAGATCCCTATGTACTTGACTTTCTAGGGTTAGAGAATAACTACTCTGAACAGGAACTGGAAGATGCTATTTTGTCAGAGCTACAAAAATTTATTATCGAGTTAGGAAGTGACTTTGCCTTTATGGCTAGGCAAAAGCGCATTGTTATTGACGGAGAAGATCACCGAATTGACTTATTGTTCTATCATCGTCGATTACGGAGACTCGTTGCTATAGACCTAAAGCTAGGTCGCTTCAAGGCGGCATATAAAGGTCAAATGGAACTCTATCTGGGGTGGTTGAAACAGTATGAAATGCTAGAAGGCGAAGCTTCGCCGATTGGTCTAATTTTGTGCGCCGAGAAAACACGAGAGCACATTGAACTGATGCAATTGGACAAAGGCGACATACGAGTGGCGGAATATCTAACCCATCAATTACCAACCACTGTATTAGAGCAAAAATTACATCTAGCTATTGAACAAGCTCGTCAGCGATTAGACTTTCCGAAAGATGAGGAGTAGAATCAATCAATAGAAAACATTGACTAATAGCAGAGAGCAAACGACTACTAAAGCAGTTAGAATGACAAAATTCGTTCAGAAAAAGCTTGAAGCGAGTCAAAACCCTGAACTACAAAACTGAACGGGTTTTTTGAACGCAAAAAGGGCCGTTTCTTGTCCCTTCCCTCCTACCCGACCACCGTTCAAGAAAACGTCGGTTAATTTCTGGATAATACAACTTAGGGAGTCCTAAAATTCCATTTACAATTATCGCTGTTGAAATCAAATTCGGCCAGGGTCGGTGTGCTATCTCCGGAAGACACCAGCGCTACCTTCTTGCCTGAATTGGGAACTACCTTAGGCATGATTCGGTAGGTACCATCCGTCAATTGATCGATGCGCCATAACTGGTCAGGGGTGCCGGTAAAGGCCGGTACAGTGATTACTTCGGCATCGGCAGTGGCCGCTAGGGCCCGATCGGTTCCTGCCAGTACAATTTTATAATAGGGGCCACCTAAATAACCGGTGCTATCAGGCGCATCGGTAATCGTCCATTGTTGATGGGGACGGGACATGTAATCGCCTATTCGCAACTGAATAGGGCCGGTTGGCCAGTTTTTCAGTACATCGGCTAATTGCTGAGCCGGAACGGGCTTTATTGGGTCATTGTTAGGCTGGCCAAACCCCCGTGGGCCAACGGCCATTCTGGTAAAATCAACGGCCAACTCTAAGCTATACCCTCTACGTACGGATTCGATTTCATACGTGCCTTCTTTAAACTTTTCGCCGGCCACAGGCCAGCCATCTTTCCAAACCACCGGCAGGATGCCCAATACGCTTCGACCACCCTGCTCTAAATCAGCTTCGTAATGGAGGGACATTTTTTCAACACCTTTCTCCAGAATGAGGTGGCCAAAATGTCCGGGACCGATTAATCCTCCACGGGTAGCCACCACCATCTTACCGCCCCCTTCCAACATGCTTCTGCCTACGTTATCAAGGTAAGGGCCGGTTATTTTTTGGGACCGACCAACCACCACATTGTAAGTCGAGTTGGCGCCATCGCAACAACTCCCATGCGTAGCCAGCAGGTAGTACCAACCGTCGCGATAAACTAACGTGCTGGCTTCACACACAATGGCGACATCGACGGGTTTATTGCCTACCTTGAGCCCTCCGGTTTTGGGGTCTAATTCGATCAAGCGAGTGAAGCCAAAATAAGTGCCGTAGGTTAGCCAAAGGCGTCCGGTAGTGGGATCTAGCATGGCACCGGGATCAATAGCGTCGTTCTCTTCGTAGCCATCCGAGGTAGCTACGACCACCGGTTCAGAGTACTTAAAATCAGAGGATTTTGGGTCCAGCGTCTTGTTCCACATGGTCAAAATAGCGCCTTTATGGTTCGGTGAACCGCCAGTTGCTCCATAGATGACCAGGTAACGATCTCCTAGTTTGATAACATCTGGAGCCGCTCCACCGCCTGGTCTCACTCCGCCACCCTGCCATGTCCAGCCATCGTTGGAAATTAATCCGCCACCACCCGTGCCGAATGTGTAATATTTGCCATCACATTCAGTGACGGTCGAGGGATCATGGATAAAGGGTCTTCCGACTTGGGCTAATAGGGTCTGTGTGATCAATAAGGCGAATAAAGTTGTCAGGCCAGATACGTTCATTGGTTTCATTTGAGAGCTTTTTGTGGCGTAAACAGACGACTACTTAGTTTTGATAACGACTACTGAGATTTGTTACGGGTGATCCTTTTTCATCTAAAAACCGCATACAGAAATTAGCCATACCCGGCCCATTGATGACGGCCCCACGAATAATGTTCTTTCCCTTTCTCAGCGTTAACCGGGCAGAGGTGCCATTATCGGCAATCATATCCCTATCCCCGGACAGCAACAAGGCTTCCTGACCATTCAACCACCACATGCTGCCGGAATTACATCCAGCCGCCAGCCTGACGTTTTTGATTTCTTCAGGGCAATCGATAATCGTGACCAGCCAGATAAGTATTCCAAATTTTGGCTTATTGATGGCGTAGGTAAAATGGTATAAATTAAAATTGAATGATTTGCTGTCCAGTGCATACCACTTCAGTTCCTGATTCCCTACTTGTACCGTTTGGCCATTTTGGGGAACGGTGGTGTAATCGGAGGAAAAATTATCGACCGAAAACGTTGTTCTGAGGTAGTTGTCTGTGAATATATTATTCCTGAGAATATCTTTCTTTATCGGTTCCAGCACCAGCCAACGCTGAATAAACCCATTGGCATCAGGTGCTTTTTTGGCGGCAGAGGCCATAGTGAAGTGTTTAGATAAGGTATGGGTCGTATCACCTTTTATCGCTATAGGCGGCAGGGGTAATCTTTGCCCCGGCCCCTGGGCAAAAGCGGTTATAGCAAGTAGTTGTAATCTTAATAAAACGATGAACGATATAAACGGCAATACGTAGTTGTGTTTTCTGTCCATAGCTAATTTCCTTTACACTGATTCGTATTTTAACTAATGCTAAGTTTAGGAAAACCTACTCAACGACGTCGATAGCTACTGATTCGCTCCCTATAGGTTATCAGGCTAGGGAACCAATTATCAACCGTTTGAGTGAGACTAATAAATTTGTTCATTCTCTTAAGCAGTATACGATGGAAATTGGCATTGATAGCTTCGCATCAGCGATGTATGGGACAAATTCATTAAGCAGCGCGGACGCCATGGAGCAATTGCTGGACAGGATTGCGTTTGCCGATGAAGTCGGGCTTACCGTATTTGGCATTGGGGAACACCATAAGAAAGAATTTTTGGATTCGGCAACACCCGTAATTTTAGCGGCAGCGGCAGCACGTACCAGGCAAATACGGCTTACGAGTGCAGTGACCGTCCTTAGTGCGGCAGATCCGGTACGGGTATATCAAAATTTTGCCACTTTGGATCTTATAGCCAAAGGTCGGGCAGAACTAGTGGTTGGCCGGGGTTCATCGATAGAAGCGTTTCCATTGTTTGGGTTTAGCCTTACAGACTATGATGCCCTGTTTAAAGAAAAGCTGGACTTGTTGCTTAAAATTCGCGACGAAGAGTTTGTTACTTGGTCGGGAAAATTCCGGCCAAAACTGGTGAACCAACCTATCTACCCAAGAGCATTGCAGCCAAAATTACCCGTTTGGTTGGGTGTCGGTGGAACACCCGACTCCTTTATTCGGGCGGGTGCTTTAGGATTGCCGCTTATGGTGGCTGTCATTGGTGGAGAAACCCATCGCTTTCGACCGTTGATCGATTTATACCGCCAGGCAGGTGCCACTGCTGGGTTCTTGCCTGATCAGTTAAAGGTAGGTTTGCATTCGCCCGGCTACGTGGGTGATACGGATGAGCAGGCCATAGCCGACTATTATCCGGGTTATGCTGAGTTATGGACCAGGTTAGGCCGAGAACGAGGCTGGCCGCCCGTAACAAGGCGGCAATTCGATGGCTTAGTCTCGCCCACTGGAGTCTTAGTCGTTGGAGGTCCTGAGCAAGTAGTTGACAAACTGATTCGGCATAGCGAAGCACTTGGTGGAGTTGATCGGTTTACCTTTCAGATGGACAATGCCGGACTAACTCATGCACAATTGATGAAGTCCATTGACTTAATTGGAACGAAGGTTATTCCCCTGTTGGAGGCTCATACTAATTGAGACGTTTACTAGACTGGCATAGGCAAAGAACTAGAAATTTTTTCATAAAAGCTCACTCCTACGAAATCGGAAAATCGGAGCGCGATTCTAAATCCGCTCCGGTTTTCCAACTACTTAAGGGGGCTAATACTTTAAGCTCATGCCACCATCCACAACCAGTTCGGCACCAGTGATGAAACGGGCGGCATCGCTGCTGAAATAAGCCACCAGTTTACCCACATCCTCCGCCTGACCAAGTTTCTTGAGCGGGACGCGATCAATCATCCAATCGTTTAGCTGGAGTAATTGCTCATCACTGTACCCTACTTTTTTCATGATTTCGGTTTGGGTTGGCCCAGGACTGATGCTGTTTACCCGGATATGACGGGGAGCCAGTTCGACCGCAGCGATCCGCATGATAGAATTTATAGCCGCCTTACTGGACGAATAAACCGATGAGTTAGCTCCATCCATCCTAGCCGTATTCGAAGATAAAAAGACGACCGATGCGCCGTCATGGAGCAAGGGAATAAACTTGCTCAACGTGAAATACGCCCCCTTAAAATTGATGTTCATTACTGTATCAAATGCTTCTTCGGTTGTCTGCTCAATGCTGGCTCCCCCCACAATCCCTGCGTTGATAAACAGAATATCGAGTTTTCCGTAGGTACCCTTTACAAAAGCTGCCAGCTCGTCTATCGCGGCCAACTGACCTTGGTCTGTTACATGACCCGTTACGCCTAATTCATTAGCAGCTAGCTCAACGGCCTCTTTTCGTCGGCCTGTAATAAGTACCTCGGCTCCCTGGTCCTTTAATTCCTTAGCTGCCGCATAGCCAATGCCACTATTGCCACCCGTTACCAGCGCTATTTTTCCTGTTAGCGTATTCATACTCTTACCATTTAAGTTGATCGGGGCAAAAGTATTGTCGAATTGGTATAACTTTGTTACCAGTATAACCAAGTATACCAGCTATGCAGGATGAAAAGCGAGTAGAGACCGTCAATAAGGGGTTGGGTAATCCCCGCAGTCAGCGCCAGGAAGTACAGGCCTTACAGGATACGATATATGTAATTGGGGGTAAATGGAAGCTTCCCATTATCAATTCGATTTGTAACGGCAACAGACGCTTCCGGGAAATCGAGTGAAGTATTCCCGGCATTACAACCCGAATGTTGTCCAGAGAATTGAAAGAGATGGAAGCCAATGGACTAATTCTCCGAACGGTGATTCCAACGACGCCGGTTGGGGTGGAATATACCTCGACAGACTATTGTCAATCATTTGGAAGGATTATTCTGGAGATGATCAATTGGGGCAAACAGCACCGGGAGCGGATTAGGCATCAAGGAGAGTAAGCTGACGGACAAGTGATAATGTTTCGGCGAAGCGTCCTGACCAATTGGCCCCAAAAAATGTCCGGTTCGCCAGTAACGATGACCGACTGAAGGCTAGCTAAATTTTGATAGCTGGACCCTCGGTTAATTTTATGAGCCACTGGGAAAAAGGATTCGTTTTTAACTCTTTCCAGGAACAACTCAGCATGGAGACGCCCCCCCCAACCGCTTTTGCCAATGCCATCGTTGAAGCGAACCGGTTAGCCCTTTAAGACAAGCTTTACCGCCTAAAAATTGTATTCCCCATTTTTTTATTCGCATAGAAAATGAAACTAATTGCAGCCCTACTGGCTAGTAGTCTCCTGGCAGCGGGTCATGTTACCCGCCTAAATTCTTCGCAACCCGACAGGCTTCAAATCGATTCAACCATCGGAATTAAAATTCCACCCGGCTACCGCGACTGGCGATTGATCACTGTAACTCCCGAAGAAGGCAAACAGAATGATTTGCGGGCTATTCTGGGTAATAAGGCGGCTATACAGGCTTTCCGGAAAGGAAACCGTCCATTTTCAATTACTTTCGTCTAGACTATTTGTAAAGCCAATTTCCGGATAACCGCTTAAACCAACTCAGTATGAAAACAACGAACCCAAATTCACAATTCGACGATGACGGTCGGCCATTTGTGATCGAAGCGTGCGGTGACACCATGTGGGACGAGGTACTTGCTCAACCTAGTTACAATCCAACCTTGCGACCACCCCTGCCGCCATTTACGCTTGAGATGGCATTGCAAAAAGTACAGATGGCTGAAGATGCCTGGAACAGCAAAAATCCTGAAAAAGTCAGTTTAGCCTACACGGTAGACACCGAGTGGCGCAATCGTACTGAATTCATTAACGGACGAGCGGAGGTGCAAGCCTTTTTGACCCGTAAATGGGAAAAGGAACTCGATTACAAACTAAAGAAAGAACTGTGGACCTATGGCGAGAATCGAATAGCAGTCAGGTTCGAATATGAGTGGCATGATGCCAGCGGGCAATGGTATCGAAGCTATGGTAATGAACTTTGGGAGTTCGACCAAAATGGCCTGATGAGAAAACGGTTTGCCAGCATTAACGACCTCTCTATCAAACCTGATGAGCGCCGTTTCACTACGACCCCAATTACAAATTCTTAGGCCATCAATCTGATCATGCACGTTCGTTCGGTCAATGTAGGCCTGCCTCGATCAGTTCAATGGGCAGGGCGCACAATTACTACGGGTATTTTCAAGCAACCTATTCAAGAGGCTGTGTCACTGAACCGGCTCAACTTCGTTGGTGATGGGCAGGCTGACCTTACGGTGCACGGCGGGCCGGATAAGGCGGTGTATGCCTATGATAACGTGCATTATGCTTACTGGCAGCAGCGAATCGAACGCACTGACTGGGCACCTGGCTTATTCGGGGAGAACCTGACAACAGAAGGTTTGCTGGAATCGGAAGTACGCATTGGCGATCTGTTTCGAGTTGGGTCGGCTCTACTCCGGGCGGTACAACCCCGGTTTCCCTGTTATAAGCTTAACGTTCGGTTTGATGATCCCGGCATGACTCACCACTTTGCTCGAGCGGGACGATCCGGCATTTATTTTCGCGTAGTTGAACCCGGCGTCGTGCAGGCAAATGATATGATTAACTTGATCGAAGGGGCTAACACGGAAATAACTATTCAAAAGGTGTCCCAAATTGTATTGAATCGCCAGGCGGATGCTGACTTGCTGGCACAACTAGTTGCCTTGCCACACCTACCGAATTCGTTAAAGAAGATGTTTAGTCATTAATTTTAAACAATGACTTCTTCTTTACCAAGCACCCTTTTGTCCTAATTGCGTTCGGATAAACGTCCCATTTGGAAAGGAGATTTATTGCAAATTTTTATTGCCTGTTTATGTTTAGTACAAGTTGTCCCTCACTAATCACCGCTGGAATCAATAGGACTGAATTAGCTACCTTACTACTTTTGAACCACAGCTTATCAAGCACCCGTCCCTAAATTAAGGCCCCTATGTCCTTCTCCCCGGAAACTTTCACCATTGGCGTGGAAGAGGAGTACCAGATCATTCACCCCCAGACCCGCCAACTACGTTCCCGGGCAAAAGCCGTTCTGGCCAAAGCCCAGCCAACCCTGGGCGATCAGGTAACTCAGGAGATGTATCTGTCGCAGATTGAAATCGGTACCTCTATTTGCCAAACCTTGCAGCAGGTTCGGCTTGAACTTCAGGTGTTACGTGGCCAGGTTATCGCAGCGGCCCAAAAATCCGACACTCGGCTCGTAGCCGCCGGTACCCATCCGTTTTCGCACTGGCAGGATCAACACTTAACCCCAACCGAACGCTATCGGGGTCTAGAAACCGACTTTCAGCAACTCACCCGGGAACAACTCATTTTTGGATGTCATATCCACGTGGGCATACCCGATCAGGAACTGGCCATTCAAGTCATGAACCGGGCCCGCCCCTGGCTAGGGGCTTTGCTGGCCTTGGCCAGTAACTCGCCCTATTGGCTGGGAAGCGACACGGGCTATGCCAGCT
Organism: Spirosoma sp. KNUC1025; assembly: GCF_045160025.1. Taxonomy (GTDB): domain Bacteria; phylum Bacteroidota; class Bacteroidia; order Cytophagales; family Spirosomataceae; genus Spirosoma. The sequence continues at coordinate 225,436 of NZ_CP087141.1, read as the reverse complement.
TTCGAACGGAAATTTGGGGCCGCTGGCCGACAGCAGGTATCCCTCAACTCTTTGATTCACGAGCTGATTATGACCACTTGATCCAGGACCTAACGGCCATGGGCAGCATTGACGATGCCTCCAAAATTTACTGGGATGTGCGGCCTTCATCTCATTTTGATACCCTGGAGTTTCGCGTGACCGATGTGTGTCTGACCATCGACGAGGCTGTTTTAGTGGCAGGTCTGGTTCGGGCCTTAGTCAGAACTTGCGCCCTGGAGGCTGAAACGAATGGGCCATTACCAGCAATCCGGCCCGAAATCGTACAGGCAGCTAAATGGCAGGCGGCTCGTTTCGGACTAACTCAAACCCTAATCGATCCCCTGGCAAGTCGGGCGGTTGCCGCGCCCAGTGTGATTCAGCAGTTTCTGGCCTATGTTCGCTCCTCTCTGGAAGTTTATGACGACTGGGATGAAGTGTCGGGTCTTGCCAATCAGGTTATCCAGAAAGGTACCGGTTCAGCTCGTCAACGAGCGGCCTATCAACGAGCCGGTAAGCTGGAGGATGTGGTTGATTTACTGATACGGGAAACCGCTATTGGAGCGCTCATAAAGTGAAGGCACTATATGCCTGTTTAGGTGGCCAACTTCTAATTCTCTTCCCTGTTATTCACAAAACGGCTGGCTGTTTTCCGTATAGATCTTACCGATTAAAGCGTTTGGGGTGATGACATTCGGTCCAGTACGCAATGATGGCGGCTAACTGACTTTTCCAGGCACTGAAGGTTTCTTTTTTCTCAAATAAACCTTGAATGGTCAACTCGTAGGCTTCTTCCACTAAATAATCGACCACCGGACTGGTCATGAAAATAAAGGGAATACACTTTTTGCGCAGGGTTGGATTCTGATCGATCTGCTGGCGCAATTCGAGTCCACTCATACCCGGTATACTGATTTCGGAAATAATCAAAAAGGAGACGTCAGGACTTGTCGTTAAGTAATCCAGGGCGATCTGGCCATTGGCGAACACGACCACTGGATGAGACAAAGCCAACTCAGTAAGTGCCTGTTTATACATGTCATGATCATCCTCATCTGCGTCCATAAAAATGATCGGGCGCTCGTCCATGGCTTAGTTGTTAAAAAGTAGGGGTAAAAGAAAAGCCCGGTTGGCTACCGCATAGCCGTCAGGTTAAGGTTTTAATCTTCTAAATAAGCTCCAGCAAGAGCTTGCTGGAGCTTATTTTTGTTTGGCTCATATGAACGCCCAAGCCTCCTCCAAATTAGCGACGGACTATGCCCGACAGCTTAGCCAGTTCTTCTCGACCGACCAACTTGATGATTGGGCCCGCAAAACCGGATTTATTGTTCGTGCCCGTAAGCTCTCAGCAGTAGGGTGGCTGAAAATGTTGTTGAGTGAATCAGCCAACCTTTACCACTTCAGCTTAGGGCAGGAATGTGGCCTGTTGGCCGCTCAAGCTCAGATTTATCTCAAAAAGCAGTCGCTACAGGAACGATGGACGCCCACTTGTATCGCCTTCCTGCGCAAAGTCATTACGCAACTCCTGGAGCAGCAACTTGGCTACAATTCGGCTCAACTGGGAGGCCCTTTTAAACGCATTATCATCGGAGATTCAACTAGTTTCGAATTACCGGCTTGTCATCAGAACACCTATAAAGGTTATGGCGGCAGTAGCTCACCATCCGCTTTGAAGATCTATTATGAGTATGATCTCAAAGCAGGTATGGTGATCGACTTGCAAGATAGTCATGGAACCCATGCTGATACGCGCTTCAATCGGACTCAGCAGGTCGAAGCGGGAGATTTGATTTTACAGGATCTGGGCTTTTTTACATATGGCTTTTATCAACAGGTTTAGGCCCAAGGGGCTTATTATATTAGGCGTTAGCGGAGCAAGACTCGGTTATTTGTGGATGGACAACCGGTCACTTTAGCCTCTATAGCTAAACAGGTATCTCAGGATGAATATTTTGAGTTTTGGGCTCATCTAGGTATCTATGCTCAGTTACGCCAAGAGGCAGGCCCTCAACGAATTATCTTAAAGGGCTTCCCAATGCTCTGGTTGAACAGAAACGACGACGGCTTCATAAACAAGCCCATCGAGAATGGGTTACCGTCTCTGACGATCAGCGATTGTTATGCCAGTATGAGGTGTTGATTATCAATGTACCTGGTGAGCTGTTAGGGGCCACTCAGGTTCGGGAATTTTATCGGTTACGCTGGCAGGTTGAGCTTATTTTTAAAGCCTGGAAGTCGTTGCTGGGTCTGCATCAGGTAGTAAGTTCAAACCTGTATTGGTTTCAAGCTCAGTTACTGGCAAACCTATCGTTGGTTTTACTGGGTTCCCCTTTAGTGAGTAGCTTGAAAACTCAGTATTGGCAAGATCATCAAAAAGAACTCAGTAACTGGTACTTATGGCGATGGCTACGGGATCAAGCCTATGAGTTAGCTGCTCAATTGGGTCGAGGTATAGTAGGTTGGCAAAGGTGGATCAGCGCGTTTATGGCTTTTGCCAACCATAACGCCCGCAAGCATAAACGAAAACATAAGGGAGTGACCACGCGGCCACTCCCTTATGAAATTATTACCCAAATGGCTTAACCTGACGGCTATGGGCTAGACAACCCGGCCATGCCTGACAAATTACGAGTCACTCGTTTAACGACCCCGTGGGAGTGGCTAGCTGGTTAAAGCAAGCCGTAGCGTTCCTGGCTTACCTTTGCTTCGGGCATAAGCCCCTTCCTCTTTTTAACCATACACATGAAACGGGTTTCTCTTCGGCTGATGGCTTACAGCCTGCTGCTGGGTACGTTGATTCATTGTAAACAAGCGGCTACTCCAATACCCGACGCGCCCTCCCCTACTCGCGATGATAATCTGGCTCTGGGCAATCCCAGCGGGGCGGAGCCTTCCCCCTTTAGCCCCAACAACTTTCTAGTTACCAGGTCAACGTATAGCCTGTCCTACAACAACTCCACCGGTATTGCTAACTGGTGCAGCCGCTGTGGCGGCCCAGTGGCACCTGTCAGCAGCCTGGAAAGGCTCCGCGAGTCGCTACACGGGTAGCTTTATTCCCGAAACCCAGCTACTGACTGGCTGGTACGTAGCGCGCCATGCCGACTACACCAATACAGGCTTTGATGGCAGCGGCCAACCGTCGGGGCCACCTCTGCCCCTCGGATGATCGGGACAACACGGCAGAAGAGAATCGGACGACCTTTATCCTGTCGAACATCGTGCCGCAAGCGCCTACGTTCAACCAGCAAAGCTGGCGGCTGCTGGAGGAGTACTGCCGGAGCCTGGTGAGGCAGGACAATGAGCTGTACATCATCGCTGGAACATGGGTGAAGGGGGTGAAGGCGATAAAAGAGCGGCTAGTTCACTGGCGGATGGCAAACTGACGGTACCGGCTGCGCTCTGGAAAGTGGTTGTGGTACTACCTGTCGGTGCGAACGACCTGAGCCGGATCAGCGCGCAGACGCGGGTTCTGGCGGTGTGGATGCCCAACATGAATGCGACCGGAACCGCTAAATGAAACAGCTTTCGGGTGAGTGTGGATGAGATTGAAGCTAAAACCGGACTGGATCTTTTATCGAAAGTGCCGGCAAACAGTCAACAATCCATGGAGGCATTCGTAGACAAGACGACGATTCAGTCGGTGTATCTAATTAACCGATAGCAATATATGCGTACTGGTTACTGGCCTTTACCTACTGATTACCTCTACTAACGGACTGAATTCGTATAAGGCCCTGGTCCAACAAACTTGTACCGAATTGATAAAAATCGCTCACCCTGACGTGCGGCTGGTAAGTAAATGCTAAAGATTTTGAGCGAGATCACCTTATACAAGAAATACCCCCTACAAGGCTAAACCACAATCGGTCCATCCAACCTTCGTTTACTATGGCTACTCCGTCTACTGACTTATTACCCAAATCGAATGATCGGATTAAAGCAAACCTCACAAAAACCATTCAGCAACTTAACCAGACTACGGCATTGCTCGATGAAAACCGTCGGCAGGCTGTGCGGATTCAAAAGCAACTCAAGATGCTAATGAAGACATACCAAAAGAAGCACAACCAGCTCCTAAAACAGATCGACTCCACCACTGAGCGTATTGGCGCAGCCGGAGGTGGTGGTCAGGACCAGTTGGTGGAGGCAACCAGGCAAATGCAGGAAACGCAGATGTCTTTTAACTTACAGTACATACAGCTCCAATCGCAGATGCAGCAAGAAAACCGGTCTTATGCAGCCATCAGCGCGATCCTGAAAACGAAACACGATACGGTAAAAAACTCAATCAGCAACATTCGATAACCTAGTAAGACAAGCGTATCTAAGCTAACATAATTGCTGGCAATTGGCCTTTAAGAACGGTTTCTGGTTCTAAGCGTTTATATACATTGGGAAGCTATTAAAAGCTGAATCGACGAGCAAATCATAAACAGCCACTACACACAAGGCTAATTAGTGATTAGTTCACCCGTAAAATATCCTTCCACTGCGTCGTATAGCACGGTGACAGATACCTGCGCTTGTGGTGCCAGCTGGGATCATAACCCGCATCCGCTAGCCGCACTTTGTCTCGCCCGTATCGATAATTGAGTTTGTCCATCACTCTTGACAGCTTTGTCATCCGCCGATCCGGTTCAGCCGTAAACAATGCCTGCTGCTGAAAATCAGCTGGAACGAGGTTCGACAGAATGACGCCCACCTTCTGAAATTCGTAACCGAACTTGAACACCGATTTCAGGGCAGCCTGGGCGTACCCCACTAATTCAGTTGTATTGCTCGTCGGATGAGGCAGTTCCACGGTTCGACTGGCTGAATACTGTTTGATGGGTTCGCCATTCGGGGAACGTTTGAATCGATTCGTATGCAGGAATACCGTTAAGGTACCAGCCGCAGAATTCTGCAGGCGTAACTTCTCCCCTGCCCGGCTTACGTGCGTCGTTAAAGCTTCGGTTATGGTACGCTGATCCGGGATGAGTTTGCCGAAACTCGGTGCGGTGCAGATCGTTTTCTTTGGTTGAGCTTCCAGCTCCAAGAGCTTGCAGGGCATTCCGCGTAGTTCGTAGGCCAGCCGCAGACCGTTTACCGTCAGATTATCCCGTAACCAGTCGTCAGGTGCACTGCGTAACTGCCAGGCTGTTCGAAATCCGTTACGTTTCAACATGCCCGCATAGCGCCAGCCGATGCCCCATAAATCGGCTACGTCAAAATCAGTCAGTAACTCCTTAATTATCTCATCCGTATCTGCGAGGAAAACCCCGCCAAGTTCGGGCCTGCGCTTGGCGTAGTAATTGGCGACTTTGCACAGCGTCTTTGTTGGAGCAATACCCACGCTGACGGGTATACGTGTCCACTGTTTGATACTGGAGCGTATCGTTCGGGCGAAGTCGGCTAAATCAGGATAAACGGATTTGTAGCCATCCAGATTTAGAAACGCTTCATCGATTGAATACACCTCAACCTCTTCAACATATCGGTTCAATGAAGCCATAACTCGTGCGGACATATCGCCGTAGAGCGTATAGTTACTACTGAACACCGCTATCTGATGCTGCTTAACCAGCTCCTCGATCTGGAAAATAGGTACACCCATTTTTATGTCGAGTGCCTTGGCTTCGTTCGATCGGGCCACCACACAGCCATCATTATTTGAGAGCACCACCACCGGTTTCCCATTCAGGCCATGATTAAACGCCCGTTCACAGCTTACGTAGAAATTGTTACAGTCGATGAGTACGTACATCGTGACGAGGGGGTTTAAAGACAACATAGGTAACTACGCCCACTACCTGAAAATCGTCACCGGATTGATAGTCATCCGTTTTTGGGTGTACATATATAGGTAGATAATGTTCATTGGAAGAGAGCAAAACAACGAGTGGCGATTTGTCGAGGTAGATCTTCGCACAGTATTCCCCATTTAGCCAGACGACAACGATACTTCCGTCAACGGGTTCCCGCATCGAACCAACGACGAGGATATCACCAGGATAAATGCGATCCCCAACCAGGCTCTCTCCGGTCGCCCTGGCGAAATACGTGCCTTCCGAATCGACGTTACACAGCTCGTTCAAATCGAGCCGACGCTCGACGTAATTTTCGGCGGGACTGGTAAACCCACACTGAACGAGCGACAAAAAAAGCGGAATGGCGTAGCGGTTTTTCACCGTCGCCTGGACAATATCGTGGGGGTGTATTCGGTCGCTCTTGTCAATCATATCGGTCCGCTCACAAGCACAAACCGCTATAATAGACTTTTGTTATGTATGTTGCAAGTATATCATAAAAATCGGGTTACTTTATACCCATTTAGGATACTCAGCCAATGAATTTTCTTAGCATATTTCTTTTGTTTCAACTGGTACAGTCGACGTGTATAGCCTATCACTTTAGCGGCAGAACTAACAGCATAGTTTAAACTACTATTACCCCTACCCTATTCAATTATTTTCCAATAAACTTTCCAGTAACGTAAAGATTTTATAAGTATAAATCACTGTCAATATGAGTTTTACAATAAAATTTTAGCGCTAAAATTGATATTATTATCGATATTAATTTCAGTAGTCTGATCAGTATTATTTTTACTTTCAAATTTACCATTATATTTGACACGAAAATAACTACTTAAAACCAACGATAATCGTATGATTTTCACCGTAGGCGGTATCAAAGGCGGCAGCGGCAAAAGTACCATTGCGACTAATCTCACAGTCTGGCTTTCCAAACGAGGTTTCGACGTATTACTCGTTGATGCCGACGAACAGGAAACGGCGACCAAGTTCACCAAATGGCGGGAGCACATCACCCGGGGAGCCAGCGGTTATACGGCAACGGTCCTGACCGGGGACGCCGTCCGTCAGCAGGTCACAAAATTCAAACCGAAATTCGACCACATCGTCATCGATACGGGCGGACGGGATACCACCAGCCAGCGGGCCGCCCTCTTTGTGTCGGACGTATACCTCGTACCGTTCAATCCACGCAGCTTCGATCTGTGGACCATTGCGGATGTTGAGAACCTGGTGAAAGAAGTTCGGTCGCTCAAACCGGATGAACTGCATGCCTTTTCCATTCTGAACCGGGCCGATCCGAAAGGTTCCGATAACAAAGACTTGGCCGTACTCCTCAGCGAGAGCTTCGTTATTGATTACATAGCGCCTGCCATCGTTAGCCGTAAAAGTTTTGCCAACACAGCATCAAGCGGACTTGGCGTCATTGAAGGAAATCCGGTTGATGAAAAGGCTGTAGGCGAAATCGACCAGCTATTCACTAAAATAATGGGTATTATTGGCGTTGTTATTGACGCTAATTTTAGCGCTAAAACTAGTGTAAAATAAAACGTTGAAACTGGTATTTAATTTAACAGTAAATTATGGCTATTTCCAAATTACCGGACGACCAGCCTAAAGCTGAAAAACACCTGCCTTCCGTTTCAGAAAAGAAGATTCAGGCGTTTATCAATAAAGGCGGTAAACCTACAGGTAGAGTAGGGGATGCGGTCAATCCCGACGATATCAAAGGTATCAAGATCAACTTTAAGGCGTCTGAAATCGATGCGATAAAAACCTTACGTAATAAACGGCCAAGCAGCCGAAGCCGAAAGATTCCAATCTCGATTCACGACTGGGTGATTGAAGCCGTACAGGAAAAGATTCAGCGGGAGCAGAAGAAGTACGGATTAACACTAATGTAGACGTCGAAATAGACGCTATATTTAGTACTAAATTTAATGCTATAGTTTTATAATAATTGGTTGCTTAAACAACTATATCAGTAACTATTTAAAATAGTTACTGGTTGCGAGTTTAGGGCATTGCTTGTAACAATGCTCTAAACTCGCAACCGATTTGAGAATACCATCAACTGTAAATGTATTGCCTGCCAGGGCACAGTCTGAACTTTCCTCAACATTCTCGTCAATCTTACCAGGAATGAGCCATTTCGGGGACTTTGCGGATATCATTCGTCTCCATAGCCATTGAGTCAACCCAAATTAGCATTGGACCCTCGTCAGCGAGAAAAAGATGAAGACTGGTTTTGCGCGAGTCTTGACTAGTCTGTTGTGCTACTTTTGCCAAGATATCGTTCATCTCCTTGGTCGCCTTTATTAGAACTTCATCATGAAATTTAGTAGGGCTGGGAAGGCTAAGAAAACCAGTGCTCAAGTTGTCGGTTGGCAATGTAACAACGATGCAATTGGGGTTGAAGCTGGGGTAACAAATGATATTGCCAGATGGCTTTCCATCCGGACCAGTCTCAATTCCGGCTCTGAAGCCTCCTTCTGTTGGTTGTTCGTTATTTTGCATAAGAGGTAGATTGTTTAGGGTTATAGTTTAAGAGCTAATAAATTTCCTATACCAATATGGGATATAGATATCTGTTAGTCGTAATAAAGCAAGTTCTCGCAAACAGACATTTTATAAAGAAGTTGGGGTACCCAATAAAATGGAGCAATATTGTCACGGTTCGACAGTAAGGACATGTTCCCGGTTTGGTAAGCTGTATCAAATGCTTGGCTAATCTTACTAATTGGCATGTTGAAAATGGCCGGGTAGTACGAGTCGAGGAGTCTGAGTTGTCGTTGCTCCTGGAAGCCCGCAATTGCTTTCAGCAAGTATCAAGAAACGGACGTTTTCATATCGCTCGAAATCACGTCTTTCTCAGCATGACTGCTAGAATGATTTTCGAGCCATAACGTAATTGATGGTAGCCACTGGAATCTCTCATTACAATTAGTCTCACAACTGGCCATGAAAGCACTACATTGATTATAATGTCCGGAAAATTTCTGAGCGTCTCCGATTTATATAAGTCTTGTGCAGTTTGATCGAATAGCAGACGCGGCAGGAATTCTTTATAAATCAGAGAAACTAAGTGTGCTATTCAAGTGAACTAACTTAATCGTTCAATTCTGACTACCTGCTGAATGAATATTAGAAACAATTTAGTATATTTAACAGCTGTTAAACGGACGTTCAAGAGCTGTTAAAAAGGATTTAAATGAGTAAACAGGTATTATCGAAGCAGCAGGCCCGTGAATTGCTTAACGAAATTATTGAAGGGTGGACAAGTGAAGCCTCGGGGCCTGCCATTGCAACTGATCCCAATCACCCGTATGCGCAGGTGTATGAAGCGGCCCTGTCGTTAATTGATTTTACCAGTAACCTCGCGTACTCCCTTAACCTCATCAAGGCCGTAGTTTATGAGGCCGCCCGGGAAGGGGAGGACCTGGATTGGATTTCTGGTGAAATCTGGTTCGAGATTCGGGGATCAGGCAACCGCAGTCGGCAACAAACGGCACTCGCAGAGTTGAAACGCAGCCACGTGCTAACCGATGCGGCCCTGGACTTATATAATCGACGCGTTCAACGGTTGAAACCAGTTAACCCGACAAACCCCTGAAAAATGGCAAAGAGGCAGAATACCCTACTCGCCGATACGAATGTAACGAAGTACGTAGCCTATTACCGGGTGTCTACGCGGGCGCAGGGTGATTCGGGCTTAGGCCTGGAAGGGCAGCGCGCGGCCGTAGCTGGTTTCGTGAAGGGCCTTATCGTTGCCGAGTACACGGAAGTTGAATCAGGGAAGAACAATCAGCGGGTTCAACTGACGGCAGCTATTGATCGGGCCAACCGGGAGAAGGCTACGCTGGTCATTGCCAAACTCGACCGGCTGAGTCGGAATGCTTCGTTCATCTTCACGCTACGGGATTCGGGTGTCAACTTTCAGTGCGTGGATATGCCCGATGCCAATACGCTAACCATCGGCATCTTTGCCACGCTGGCCCAGCACGAGCGGGAGTTGATTAGCTCCCGTACCAAAGCCGCCTTGCAGGCCAAGATTGCCCAGGGTGCTAGACTGGGGAAGCCGGAAAACCTGACTCCGCAGGCACAAGCCAAAGGAGCCCAGGCCAACCGGCACAAGGCGATCAATAACCCGGAAACCCGAAAGGCGGAGGGGCTGGCCGTTGAGCTGCGCCGGAACAAAAAGACGTACACCGAGATTGCCGACAAACTCAATCAGTTCGGTTTCAAAACCGCGCAGGGGTGTCAGTTTCACCCCATGCAGGTCAAGCGATTGTTGGGGCGTGTACTGGTTAAATGAGCAAGACAACCGTCAATCTGGAAAATACTAAACAAATCAACCCGATGCCGAGTCGGAAGCCAGGCACTGAAACAAGATGAAGACAATTTTTGACATAGACAGAGTGGAAGCCATACAATTGTTCAGGGCCGTGTTTAGCATGTGGGAAGAAAATGAGGATGAGTTACCAATGGGACCCAGCGGGATCGACGATGAACTTACGTTTGAAAAAGAGCAGGATTATTACGGCCCAGACGAAGAGCAAAACCATTTCTTGCTCGAATGGTCAATTTGGTATCTGCAAATTAGCCAAAGCCTGCAAGTCGTAGCAGGTATACGTAATGGTGATAAAAATGAACCACATGCCATCAACGTATTTGCTTTAACGCATACGATTGATCAGTTGAAAATTGAGCCGATTGATTAGCTTAAAAACGTGAAACATTTTCCCGACTGGCTACCAAATCGAGGCCCGACGAAGCACCCGATTTCGCGGAATAATACAACGAATCAACCTCTTTTGCGACCGTACACAAAACCCCTATTTCACGTATACGCAAAATGACTAATTTGTACACCCCCCGCCCCCCCCCGCTCTGGAATTGCCCTGGCTGGCCTACTGTTGCTCTGCATAGCCCTGAATCAAGGAAAAGCACAAGAAATCACCCTACAGCCACTGGATGTATATGAACAGAGCCTGAAAGCATTTCACACCCAGAAGCGGGACGCTGCCAGAACTGAATATGTACAGACAAACAAGCGCAAGTGGTGGTACTATCTGCCCAACGTCGGACTGGGACTGACCTACCCGATCAGCCAGGTAAACACCGGAGGAGAAACCAGCCTGACCACTCGAGCGCGACTAGCTCCATCCATAAATCTTGGCACTGGCGTATTGGCGAACATCGACCAGACACGTAACACACAGAAAGCGAAACTAGCGGCCATCGATGCCGATGCACAGTTTCAGTACAGAGTCGAACTACACGAACTGCGCAGCCGATACGAAGCGATCTTGATTGAGAAAACAATTCTGAAGGATCAGGAGATCACAAACCGGATGGAGAATAACATCTTCGCCAATGCCGACGATGCCAACCGGAAAAAAGAAATAAAAAAGTACCTCTGAAACTAGCTTCGGAGCTAGCCTATATTAAGCGTAGTATCCTTCACTGAATCAAAAAACTACTCTTTATTTTAGCACTCATTGGCTATTTGACTAGTTGTAAACAGGCTGAAGTTCCTATCTCTGATGAGACGGCCATCCAGATTCCAGATGCGGCCTTCGAGAGATACCTCATTTTTTTGGGCATCGATTCAGATACAATTCAGAACGGAGTTATCCGCTATGGAGACGTAAAGCAGGCAGACACGATGAATCTAATCGGTATAGGCAAGTTGCTCATTATCACCAGCCTGGAAGGCATCGAACACTTTGCCAACGTAAAGTACTTGAACTGCTCAGGCTTTGCCATTGACCTGTTGGATCTAAGCCACAATGCCCAGTTGGAGTATCTGGATTGTTCAACCAATCCGGCCTATGGGGAAGGCTACTATCCACCCGCTCAGATCAGGCAGTTAGTGTTTGGACCCGCCAATGACAAACTGAAAATACTACGCTGCATGAAGAATGCGATGGCAAGCCTGGACTTAATCAATCTGCCTGCTTTACGGGAACTGATCTGTTCAGCCAACTCGCTGGCCGGGTAGGCTCTGAGTCAAAATAAACAGCCAGGCATTTGCTGGACCTATGCTAGTGGGCAGTCAAAGACGATTTATATCTCTTCGCTGCATCAGGTTGATTCAAGTCGAGTGACCAGTGGCCCTTATAATGGAAGTATGACGTGGTCTAAAGATCCCACCACCACTTACAAAGTACGGTAGAGACTAGAAAAGTCAACCCATTACTGATTCATAATAGGGGTTCTTTTAGGAAATGGACAGCGCGGCTGTCGCATAGCATTACGCTCATGAAATTTTACATCCAATCATTCTGATTTTCAGTTGTTTACAAAGAAGAACCTTGAATCGATCCATGAGACTAAAAACTAAACTTATAAGAGAGGAGGCTTTTTTTGAGAACGGCATCGATCAGAACAGTATTTAACCTCTTCCCATACTTTCTCCCATTTTTTGCGCCATGTAAATGGCCTATGGCAAACGAGGCAAATTTTCTGGGGCAAATCTGACTTTTTCTTCATTGGGGGAGCTCTTTTAGCAGATAGACCACGAATTACGCTAAGGAAATTCAATGATCGTCTTCGCTGGTTTTCAGACGTTTACGAAAACGAACCTTTATTTACTCTGTCGTAATACTATCGTATACTGATGACTTTTAATCGAATCTGGTTAAACGAAGCCTGAAATGTCGCTCTCTACAGTTGTAGTATCTGTACCAATGAACTGAATTTTTAATGGCTCGTGAAAGGTCCGTTGCTTACCTTCTTTGAAACGTTTAACGGCAATCCGAGTAATCTGTGATAAATCACAATAATTAAGCAGCAGAAGCCGACAGGTTAAAACTTTTTTAAGAGGGCGCATGATAGCGGAATCGATCAAGTTCTAGGATTATTCTCATCACATAATAGCCACTTTTACAACATACCCAAAAATAATCCAATTTTTACCAGGCCCAAAGCGAGGTGGTGACATCCAATGTCACCACCTCGCTTTGGGCTATCGTTCAAAGCAATTTATTACTCTGGGGCGCTATCTTTTACAACCGTTTGATGTTGGTCGTACGTTTGTAAACGTGTCGCACGAACTCATCTTCGACCTTGAAAAAGGGCCGTTGATTTGTGAGATAGCTTTTTGAGGCCTTTGGAATAAGTTATGACCGCGGGATGTAATGTAACACAGCGTCTCGCGGAAACGGGCGTTTTAAGAAATGAAAGGGTTTTCGGCTATCCTACGTATCTGTTTGTCTTTGGTCCCTCTCAAATGGCTCAAACTTGCTAGCTTTTGACCCAAATGAACTGGTATCAGCAAGTAAGAGACGTTTATATTTTCCCTTTTGGTACTTTTCTACAAATACCATCAGGTTCTCTAAGTTCCTCTTTCCCATGAAAAAACACTACGTTTTCCTGCTGCTGGTTCTGGCTGGTAGCTTATCTAGCCTAGCATCAATGGCTCAGAATGCTCCCATGATCCCCAATCCAAACGCCCAACGAAACATCAAGCTGGTTAGCGACTTTGTGAAGGCGATAACCGTCACCGGTGAGCAAGACAAAGCCTGCCTTCTCCTCAGCCCCAGCTATGTTGCGCATGGCTCTAGCTGGGCCGATTCGGCAACGATTGAGCAGACGATGAAAAACTGGCAAATGGCCTACAAGAACCAGATGAACCGGAAAAATGAGTTTTCGGCTCATAGTTTTCGCATCCTCTCCGGGGCCATGAAGGGGGATTGGGTGGGCTTGTGGGGTACCTATAGCTATACCGATGTGCGGACCGGCAAAGCGATCTCGTTTCCGTATCAATACACCGCCAAAGTCGTTGAGAATAAGATTGTGAGTGATCGGACTTACTTTGATCAACTCCCCATTTTGACGGAGGTTGGTTTTAAGATCCTTCCCCCTGGCGAAGCCAGAAAATAAGTCGTAGACAGGTTGCCATCGCACGCAAGCTCCTATTATTGGCGAACTTTCATGCAATAGATTTATGGTGGCAACCAACTATAATTACTTTCATTAATCGCTCCCAACTGAGACAAAGGAAATTCGCATGTCCATAAATGGGCGTTTCAGGAGTGGATGTTAGGCATGAATTACAGATTCTTGCCGTTGTGGTAACTCAATGATAAAGGTGCTTCCTACCAATGGCTGACTCGCTAGGGTAAGACTCCCCCATGGCCTTTGGTGATGATGTCATAGCTGAGTGAAAGGCCTAAGCCGGTTCCTTCCCCAGTCGGTTTGGTGGTGAAGAAAGGCTGGAATACCTTCTGCTGTAGGCCTTCCGGGATGCCGGTACCGTTGTCGGCTACTCGTAGCTGCACTTTTTTCTCTACTCGTAAAGTCGTTACCCGAACTGTCGGCTTGTACTCGTCGCCTGCCTGGTTAGCTCGCTGCTGAACCGCGTAGAAGGCGTTGTTGTAAAGGTTCAATAAAACCCGGCCGATTTCTCCGGATACGACCTCTACCTGAGGTAAGGCAGGCGCAAAGTCGGTGATTAGCTCACAAGTAAAGCGTTTATCGTTGGCCCGCTGCCTTTGGTAGGCTAACCGCAGGTATTCATCGGCCAAGGCATTCAAATTGGTGGGCTGGCGCTGGCCACTACTGGCCCGGCTATGTTCGAGCATACCTTTGACAATGCTGCTGGCTCGACTGCCGTGGTGGTTGATTTTCTGGAGATTTTGACGGATGTCTCCTGCAATCGCTTTTGCTTCTTCAGTATCGCCTTTGTCGAGTTCTCCTTCCAGCTCGTCAATCAGCTCTGTAGAGACTTCCGAGAAGTTATTGACAAAGTTCAAGGGATTTTGAATCTCGTGGGCAATGCCCGCCGTTAGTTCGCCCAGGCTGGCCAGTTTCTCTCGTTGAATGAGCTGGGCTTGGGTAGTTTTCAGCTCGTTCAGCGTTTCTTCCAGGTAATCACGCTGAGCTTCGATTTCTTCTTTCTGCTGCTCGATTTCCTGGTTCAGTGTCCGCAGGTGACCGTTAGTTTTCTGTTTTTGCTGGTTATTGCGGTATAACACGCCTGCCACTAGCAGCATACCCGACAGAACGCCCAGCAGGCTATAAACTTTAACCTGGCTTTCGAACTGACTTTTTTCGTCTTGCAGCCGTTGCACCCGTTGTTGTTCATCGATTAGTGTGCTTTGAATCTGATTGCTTTTCTGCTGGCTAAACAGACTATCGCGGGCAGCAACCATAATACTCTGATACTTATAGGCACTATCGGTTCGGCCAAGGCGCTGGTAATAGGTACTTAGCAGACGACTGTTGTAGAAGATATTTCGGTAGTTCATCAGCGCTTGACCAGCCTGTAGCCCGTTTTTGGCCATCAGGATGCTAGAATCCGGCTGCTGTTGTTTCCACAGCAACTCACTGTACCACCGGTACACAAAGCTTAGTCCTCGCAGGTCGCGTTGGGCCTTGAAGAGTTGGATGCTCCGCCGGAAATACGCGCTGGCTTTTGCTGGATTATTGATCGCTTCAAAGCGGCCACAATAATAGATATAAAACGGATTTTGCTTACTGGTGGAGTCTTCCTTGGCGGCCAATGTTAAATAATAGCGAGCAGAATCAGGCTGCTGTAAGGATAGATAGGCACCGGCTAGTTCCGTGCTTGCCGCACTAGCGTACGATTTGTCATTATCCTGAAAGGCAAGATCATGCCCCCGTTTAAAATACGTGATCGCCTGCGGATAGTTTTCCAGATAGAGGTTTAATAAACCGATTCGCTGATAACTCCACTTCAAAAACAATCGATTGCCCAGTTGCTGGGCCAGATGCATATTTTCTAAAGCCAGCTGCATACTCTGCGGAATATCTCGCTCGGAGTAGGTAAAGCTCAGTAAGTCATTACTGTGTAGCTCTCCGGTAGTATAGTTCACTTTGCGGGCTAGCCGAAGGGCTTGCTGAGCATACCATTGGGCAGAATCCAGATTTTGATAGGCATGAAACGCTCCCAACAGAAACATCAGCTTTATCCGACTTGTATCGGTCTTAACCTTACTAAGTTCTTCTCGCAGGCTATCGAGGGTAGCCTCAAGGGGTTGAGTTGTTGTGATTAAGGGTATCCAGATGGCATCCTGCCCCCGAGCAGGTGATATACACAACCAGAAAAGGAAACTGGTTAGCAGATAAGCGAGGAACGGGCGAGGCATGGGTAAAAAGAAATACGCTAGCCAAGATAAGCAAACAAAGCCTGGAAGAAAAATCGCGTTCTTATCGGTAGTGAGTCTAGTTGGCTGATGGAAAGCTACCAAGAGTGAGGCCATCGAGCAGGTACTGAGCCATCAGCCAGGCCGCAAGTAGCAGCGCCAGACTGATGGCGGTGACCATAATGGCTAACGAAAGACTCAGGAAGGTAGTGGATAGATGTTGCATGGTTATGAGGTTACGGATAGGAGGTCAGTATAAGGTTGTCCGCTTTGGACAGATCAAAGGTCAACACTACAACCGTCTTGCTCTATCACTTCTGAGTCAACTCCTGCTACTCCTGAGATGCAGTAAGTCGCTGATCTATAAAAACGCCCAGTTCAATGAACTGGGCGTTTTATAGCCAATTGCCTGGCTACACCTTAAGCCGTTAGCTTGTCAGCGAAGGCCTCTGGTTTTCCTACCTAGTTTTATTCATCAATCGGTGGCTCGGCCGGAAAGTCACTCATCCGTTTCGCAAACGCTGGCGACTCTTCACCTCCCGTTGAAACGGCCCATTCGGCCATGGCATACAGAACCGGTCGCAACGCTTTACCCGAGGCCGACAACTCATAAGTGACATGAGGGGGAACAACAGCTTTGGACCGTCGAATAACCAAACCAGCGGTTTCCAACTGTTTAAGTTGTTGGATGAGCACCTTTTCGGTCAAGCCAGGAATCGCTTTTCGGATCTCACTATAGCGTTTGGGCCCCGTTAACAGGCTAAACAGAATAATGGGCTTCCAGTAGCCGCCGATCTTTTCCATTACATAGGTGACGGGGCAGTTCAGGAAAGCTTGCTGCTTATTTTCCTGCACCACGGAGGCTAGTTTTATGGGCGTCATGGTATACCTACTTTGGGGCCAGTTCTTGTACAAAAGTACGTTTAGCGGTTGGTTTGCACAAAACTCTCCGACCAATGAAGATTACAGTAACGGGATCGATTGGCAACGTTAGCCGCCCTTTAATTAAGACATTAGTGGCCAGTGGTCACCTGGTAAAAGTTATTAGTTCAAGCCCTGATCGGGCCCTCGAGATAAGCGCTCTGGGGGCTACCCCGCTCATTGGGGCACTTGAGGATGAAGCCTTTGTTTTGAAGGCGTTCCAAGGCAGTGATGCCGTCTACTTGATGATTCCCCTCATTTCAACACCCCTGACTATAACCAGTTTGTTCAAACTGTAGGTAAAAATTATGCCCAAGCCGTCCGTCGGGCCCATATTCCGTATGTTGTGAATCTGAGCAGTGTGGGCTCGATTTTAGCGGGTCGTCCGCCTTTACTGGGCTATCTAAGTTTAGAAGCGTATTTAAGTACACTGACAGACGTTTGTGTGCTGCATCTGAGACCAGCTGGCTTCTATTCTAATTTCTATGGGAGCATACCTTTGATCCACCATCAAGGCATCATCGGCAACAATTTCGATGGGGATATAAGTCTAGTTATGTCTCATCCGGACGATGTCGCGGAGGCCGCAGCCAAGGCCTTCAATACGCTGTCATTCCGGGGAAGCACCGCCGTCAATATCATCAGCGACCAAAAGAGCGGCCATGAACTGGCGGCCATCCTGGGCGCATCCATTGGCCGCCCGGATTTAATGTGGGTAACATTCACCAATCAACAACTCTTGAGTGCGCTAGTCCAGAACGGAATTAAAGCGGATGTTGCTCAGCACTACATGGTCGATATGGGTAGGGCTATAGGCCAAGGTTTACTGGATGACTATTACCAAAACAACACCGACAAGGTGTTTGGGCGACGGTCTTTCAGGGAGTTTGCTCAGGAATTTGCCCGAGTCTACCAAGCCCGAGTTGGCTGATCTAGCCTGTAAAAAAGCAACGATCGAGTAACTTGAGTAGTAAGCTTCATTTAGTCCAACCTTCCTCTGTTGTTGAGGCTCGGGTTTTGTGTTGGCCGATCTTAGAAAATGCTCCTATTTGAGATAGAGGAACGTTCGTAATGTTCCCTACTTAATTAGTTGGCCATCATCTAATTAGTGTCCGCGTCGTGAAGGATCATACAGACGTTCATCAATCTCGAATATGTCCGATCCGACGACTTGACAACGGGAAAATAGTTCATGGCGGGGGTTGATCAAGTAGTTAGTCATGATAGGTACCACCGTACTGGGCACCTGAACGACTAAGTGATCCGGTTTTTGTAGCCAATCCACTAGAAAGCTTTGAGAGGACAGGGGGCCACTACCCGTGGCTCGCCAATCAGCAGGCAGGTCCTGTTCTTGAAAAGAACGTATCGAGTCCGGCACCTCAATGGTGACTATATAGTACTGAGGTATGTGTTTAGGATTAAGATGCACCAGCACTTCCAGCAAGCTTAAGGCTGGGGATTCAGTGGTATACAGCAGCGATAGCCCCTTAGGGTTCCAACGGCCACCATACAAGGCAGCTCCTTGTCCGGACAGGGGCTCATGACGATAAGCGGCCTGCAGTAAACGATAGACCAACATGTAATCAGGTGGGTAATTCGAAGAGCGTGTTAGTAGAAGATGCCGTGCTCAATCCGGCCTAACACATCGTTGACTTGGGTGAAACCGGCAATGGTCGTTAGCGTTTGCAACGGTGTACGACCATCTAACTCACCTAGCGGATAGCGCAGCCAGTCCCGCAAGGCCTGCTCATCGTCAGCATACACCCGCAGGCCATGCTGGATAACTTGTTGCAGTAACTCTGCCCGTTCGGCCGTGGGTCCGCTCAAAGCCGTTTGGTGCCGTAATCGGTGTAGGGTACTTTCGGAGAGCTGCAAGAGGGAAGCTAATTCTTTGAGGGTAACGCCGAGTTGTTGAGCTAACTGGTTAAGTCGTGCATCCAGTCCAGTGGGTTTAATTTGAACAGGTCGTTTGGCTCGCAGTGCCGTTAACTGGGGGGCTAGGTGCTGATTGGTTTTCATAGCTGCAATTATCAATTGACAATTATACAACAATCAGCTGACAGTTGCAAGTTCCCCTTTGGTGGCATAGAGATCTTAACTAAACAATTCTGAGACCGTATGCTGCTAACTAGGTTGGACAATAATTAAAAACTAATCGTCTTATAAAAAGGCTCCCCTGTAAGACGAGGTGATTTTCAAATAGCTGCTGCCTAAAGGGGCGTTTAAGGAGATGCTTTCCTACCAGTATTACTGCGCATAGTATTGAGCATAACCAAACAAGCAGGTCAGGTTAGATAAGCCCAGCACGGAATGCCGGACCACGGCTGACCGGTCGAGGGACGCTTCTTTAGATTTCCGAAATGTATTGGGTGTGCTGATAAAATCACTAGATTTTATCAGCACAAGGCTCCTTACAGAATCACTTCGATTTTTTAATAACTGTCAACACTAAACCGTAGCATACGGAACCCTGTCGGCAAGTACACAACGCCTTTCTACCACACAGTCCGTTAGGCGGATTGACCGCAGCCGCGGACGGTGCCAAATGAGGTCGGGATATAAGTTAAAATGAAAACAAATGAACGTCTAATCTTAAATCATTAGGGGCTTAAGAAGTGAGGAGAGGTTAAACAGATATAACTACACATGACACCCCACACTACTGCATCAATAAAATCACTCTGTCTTCAAATTTTTTACGGGGTTAGAGAGGGCAGCCTTTACGGTCTGGAAACTTACTGTTAATAATGCCAGCACCACTGCAAGTCCTCCTGCAACTGCGAACATCCACCAGTTAATGGTAATGCGGTAAGGGAAATTGTCCAACCACTGGTTCATGAAGTACCACGCAATAGGAGAAGCAAGCAAAAGAGAAAGCAGCATGAGCTTCACAAAATCTTTTGAGAGCAGCACTACAAGTCCCTCCACTGTAGCCCCCAGCACTTTTCGCACCCCCAGCTCTTTTCTTCTCTGCTCCGCAGCATTAGCTGCTAAACCCAGTAGACCAAGACAGGATACAAAAATAGTTATTGCTGTAAAAAGCGTAAGCAAGGTTTTAAGCTTGTCTTCTCCTTTATACATCTTACCAAAGCTTTCATCAAGGAAATTGTACTCAATAGGATAGTCGGGGCTGTAACGGCTCCATACATTGCTGATCTGGTCAATAGCTGTTTCGATGTTTGCGCCAGTTATCTTGACTGCCACTTTAGAATAGGCCTGCGGGTAGATTTGAAGCACGGCGGGTTCTATTTTTTCGTGCAGGCTTTTATAGTGGAAGTCTTTGACAACGCCAATCACCGGCCCTGTTTTTAATGAGTCCGGGTTTCTCCATGTAGGCCATGACAGCGTTTTCCCGATAGCTTTTGCAGGACTGCTTAATCCCAATTCACGAACAGCCGTCTCATTGATGATGTAGCCGCTTACGTCACCAGCAATATCTTTCGAAAAATCCCTGCCTGAAAGTAGATTTAGCCCCAGTGTGTTTATATAATCTTCATCAACCATCACCAGTGTGGCTTTTGTTGGCTTTACTTCAGGATTTTCTTTTACGGTCATTAAGCCATCGCCGAAGGCATCACCGGGGAAGCCATAGCCAATAGATACCGACGCTATTCCCGGGTAGCGCATCAATTCATTTTTAAAGCTTGCATACTTCTTTTGAAGGTTCTCACCTTTCATTGGAAAGAACAGAACCTGATCCTTTCTGAAACCTAAATCTTTATTGTGCATATAACGCACCTGGCTAATGACCACAATGGCACTAATGATAAGCAGCACTGATAATGAAAACTGTATTACCACCAGTCCATTTCTCAGCCACGTTGCACCTACGAGCGCCGTATCATATACGGCACTCCCTTTTAAAACTTTCACAGGCCGAAAAGCGGATAGTACCAGTGCAGGATAGAAGCCTGCAAGGATGCCTACTATCAATGTAAGCGCCCCTAATGTGAGTCCAACCATAGGGTTGCTGATCAGGTCAAAAACCATGCTCTTTTCCGTAAAACGATTAAGGGAAGGCAGCAGGACACATGTGGCTGCAATAGCAACAACCATACTAATAGCGGCTAACATTATTGTTTCACCAACAAACTGTACCATTAGCTCTTTTCTGCCCGCACCAACAGCTTTTCTCACTCCTACTTCCTTAGCTCTTTTTATCGACCTCGAGGTAGCAAGGTTTACGAAGTTAAAGCAGGCGATGAGTAATATGAAGATGGCGATAACAGAAAGAGCTTTCACATACGTTATGTTGCCCCTGATGGCCATATCGTACTTAAAATCTGATGAATAGAGGTGTACCTGCCCAAGTGGCTGGAAGTACGGCACATTGATATCACCCTCGCCTTTCATGAAAGGCTTTGAAAAGCGTTGGAACTTTGCCTGGAGCTGAGCTGCGCTAGTGCCATTTCTTAGCTTTACATACGTGTTGAAAGGATACCATTGCCAGCTTTGCATCATGTCGGCAGGGATGCCTGCAGTGTTCAGCGAAATCAGATAATTAAGTGGTAAGTGGAACTTCTCGTTATTTTCCAGCACACCCAGCACACGCAGTACATCTTTAGAAAGCGTAAGTTTCTTACCAACCGGATCCTCTTTGCCGAAATATTTTTCCGCCATAGCTGCAGACATCACAATGGATTTTGGATCGCTGAAGACTCTGGATGCTGATCCATATTTGAAACGGAGCGGAAACAGCTCAAAGAAATTGCTGTCCACAAGGAACCCGTTCTCTTCGTACAGCTTTTTATCGTTCGCTTCAACCAGTTGTTTTGACTTAAAAGCCATCACACGAACCGCTTCCTCGACCTCTGGAAAGTTCTGCTTGAGTGCTACTGCAAATGTCGGAGGCACCGTGGCTATGATATTGTTTACATCTCCTTTGGTCTGTTGATAAACGCGATAAACATTTTCAGCTCCCGGAACAAACTTGTCGTACTGCTGCTCATCTCTAACAAATAAGCCAATAAGCAAACAAGCTGCCATACCTAATGACAGACCAGCAATGTTGATGACGGAATAGCTTTGGCGCTTAATCAGGTTGCGCCAAGCGATTTTAAGGTAGTTCTGTAGCATGACCGTATGGTTTGTGAGCTCTCAAACCCAAGATGCTTGAAAGGCTATGCAGGTTGCGTACTATTATCAAAACCGAATAATATTTTGAGAGACTATCCCACTAAGGGGCCGGACATAGCCAGCAGCAAGGCCAGATCGGGCGCGAACCCCGCCCGCAGTTCGTGTATTTGGGCCGTAGCAACCAAAGATTACTCTGTTTTCGGGCCAGTTGCAAAGTGGCCGGATTCCGCGCATTTTTAAGCAAACAAAGTAGACAACAAAACCTTGTGCCTACCTGCTACCGTAAGCTACGGGTTAGCGTCGACAGCTATTAAAAATAAATCTGGTGATTTGAAGAGTACACCCACGAACACGCAAAAGCCGCGCCCACTGCTTGTGAGCGCGGCTTTTGCACGAGGTGATTATTTCAGCACAGTTTGCTCTTTTTAGAAATGTTATCAACTTTTCGGACACAAACGGTCTCACTCCGAAATACCTGCTGTACTGGTCGGAAATGTGATGACAGTGGCTAGCCACCTCTTTTTTGGGTTTTGTCTACCAGTCTCACAAATCGCTCTCTACTGAGACGAAGACTTGTAAAACTAAGTGACTGATACATTCCCGCTGCTGCGGAATTTAACGGTAAGCCCACCCTATAAAACCCCTAAACAAAAGGTCGGTACTGTCATTAGCACCGACCTTGGCAAAAAAACATTCGCTACGCTACAAACCAACAACTACGGGGTGGTCATAGGGCAGTCGTTTAATGGAGGGGAATTTAACTCGCTTCGGGAAAATCAGCGCCATTGCCGATGTGGGCATAGCGTTCTATTTCCGTCTTGAGATCCGTGAACTTAGCCAGCGCTTCCCGCACGGCCATTTTGCCTAGTGGCAAATGCAGCGGTGGGTTGTCCATGCGCACCAGATCATACATCGCTTGGGCCGCCCGTTGCGGATCGCCTGCTTGCTTACCGCTGTTTTGCTGAGAGGACGCCAGCGCCTTGCCAACTGTCGGCTCGTAATCGGCAATGGCCACTTGGGTGTAAGTCGCCGAACGCCCGGCCCAATCGGTTCGAAACCCACTCGGCTCCACATTTGTCACCCGAATGCCCAGCGGCCCTACTTGCTTAGCTAAGCTCTCGCCAATGCCTTCCAGCGCAAATTTAGAGCCGTGATAAATACCGGCGCTGGGAAACGTGGTCAGCCCACCAATGCTGGTAACATTGATGATGTGCCCACTCTTACGCGCTCGCAAATGAGGCAGCACCGCCCTAATCACGCGCAGGGGGCCAAACACATTACTGTCGAATTGCCGCTTCACCTCGGCATCGTCGATTTCCTCAATGGCTCCCAGTGAGCCGTAGCCCGCATTATTTACCACGACATCTAGGTGGCCTAACTGATCGATAGCCGCGGCTATTGCCTCGTTAATTTGGGACTCATGGGTTACATCAGCGACGAGACCAATACCGTTCGGTGCCCATTTCTGACCAAACTCATCGGCTTGGCCTTGCTGGCGAAACGTAGCGGCTACTTTATCGCCCTGCTGTAAGGCTAGTTCGGCCAGGTGTTTGCCAAACCCCGTGCTGACGCCGGTTATAAACCAGTTCTTGATCATATCCAGTTGACTTATTTGCTTGTAGGATAACTACTCGTAAAGTCTAATAAGTGTTCAGTGTTTAAGGGGTTAGGCAATGTGGCGGGCAACCTGTATACTACAAATTGCGCTATGGGAGTCGATCGGAATGCCCCACCGCCTTCGGGGATCACTCGAGAGCTAGTAGAAAGTAATCATCTCATTAAACTGTCCTCAGGCGAGACGAAGTAACTTTCGTGCATCTGTTCCAAAAACGGGGCGTTTTAAGCGACGGACATCCATGAATTAGTGCTTAGCTAATCTATAAGCTAACAGGCTCTCTTCTCGTTTCACTGCTCCGACCCGCGATAGCGTCGCAGTGACGCACCACCCATGCCTGGCCTCATCTGTACACTTTCAGCTGACTATACACACTTATCCCTTACACCGCACCCTTGCAGAACCATTTTGTTAGCAACAGGTGTGATCCTTCTCGCAACACTAAGTCGGTCGTTACAGGGGCGGTCGTCATGGTGTTGCCCAATAGAATGAATGGTCTCGCCATCGTCCCAACCTGCCAATGAAGTTTTCGCTTTTTTACTCGGCTTTTAAAACCTTTACCGGTTCAATTTGCCCCGCTCGAATGGTTTGGGATAGGACCGTCAGTAGTCCGACTAGGGCAACCGAAATAAAGCCTATGCTTATATTGATAAGACCCAAATCAAGATAACTGCCCAGTTCTTTCCTGAGTAAATCACCACAAAACAAGCCCGCTGGAACACCAATAAGGCCAGCAAGTAGTATAAGAATGCCAAAATTCCTGGTCACTATCCACACCAATTTTAGATTGTTTGCGCCCATTACTTTTCGTATACCCAGTTCTTTCGTGCGCGTTTCTACCGAGTAACTGGCGATCCCTAAAATGCCCAAAGCCGCGATGATCATCACAATCAGGGCAGAGCCTCCGAAAATTTCCAGTTCTCCACTGATTTCTCCATTGATTTCTCCTGAATAACGATACGCTTTTAAGTTATAAAGATTGGCTGTTTTCTGGGGGAAATGGTCTTTCCATACCGATTGAATGGCCCTGGTCGCTTCCAGTTCTGTATAGGGCTTTATTTTTATGGTCAAGCTGGTTATTTCGTTGGGCAAATACCGATAGAGTAAAGGGCGTTGTTGGCCAATAAGCTCATTGGGTAGGATGCCAATGACTTGCACAGAGGCAGAGTCCAGCGAGAGATTTTGCCCCACCAGGGTCTCCGATTTAGAGGCCAGTAATTTGGCGGCCGCTTCATTCACCAACACGTATTGTTCTGTACGTTGGGGCATAGTTTCAGGAAAATTTTGCCCAGCTAGTAAGCGGATACCTTCTGTTTCAATGGTGCGTGGGTCAATACTTACGTAATGTATTGCCAGCGTTTTATCGTTTATCGTTACCGAATCTTTACCCAGTTTTAGGGGCTCATAGTACCAGTTGGTGGCCAAACTCGTTTCTACCTGACTTAATTGACTTAGTTCATGTTGCAGGTTTTGATAGTTTTCACCTTTCAAATCCAGTGTCAGCACATTGGATGGCACGGTTGAGAGGATGATGGCCTTGTTTTTTCGATCATAATCGGCTACGATGACAACCAATATCATGAACAGGATGGTCACCGAAAATTGAACGACGATCAAGGCTTTGTAAACAGCAACACCCCGGAACAGCTTTATATTCTTCATTTTACACAAAACCTGTATAGGCTCAAACGCTGACAATAGCCAGGCCGGAAATGCCCCTGCCACTAAGCCGGTGATAACGGCGTAGGTTATCAAGCTTACTACTAAGGCTATATCCCAGGAGAATGTCACATCATCCATATCGGGTATAAAGTGGGCTAAGATAGTAACACAGGGTACGGTAAAGGCCAAAGCAAATAAGGCAACCAGGGTCGATTCCATTAAAAATTGACCGATAACTTGTCCTCTGGTTGCGCCTATCGTTTTGCGAACGCCTACTTCTTGCGCCCGGGAGAAAGCACGCGCCAAGGCCAAACTGATATAATTGAAAGCCGCTAACAGGGTTAACGATAGAATGATGACTAGCTGCGTTTTTACGTCTTCCCAACTCGTGCCCGCATGGGGGTTATTTTTAAGATCGATTTTTCCCGGGGTAATCTCTTCGATGGGTTGTGCCAAAAAATGAAGATGGCTCTTATCCAATTTCCGACTATAGTGCTGAAGCGTTGCATTCAGTTGCTCTACATGACCGGCTGCTTGTAAACGGGCATAAATGGCTGAACTCTTGAAGCCTCCCCAATCTTGTGAACTCGTAGGGATGGCTCCTTTTTTCTCCAGCAGTTCAGCAGAACGAATTGATAACATGGCCTCAATGGGCAGATGGGTTTCTAAAGGCGGGTCCTGGATTATTCCCCCAACGGTATAAAAGCCTAAATTTTCAAATTGAACCGTTTGTCCTACCACATTGGTGTTTCCAAATAGTTTTTTGGCAGTTTTCTGGGTTAAAAAAAGGGAAGTGGGATTATTGGCCAGGCTTTGTGCATTGCCTGACAACAAGTGAAAGCCAAACACATCAAAAAAAGAAGGCTCTGAAAATTTCAGGTCAATCGGTACATCCCCTTTGTCGGTTTGCAGGTTATGTTTTCCGGCCAGTCGTACTTTTACCGTTTTTTCAACAAAGGAGACCTTGTCCAGTTGAGTCGCCAAGGGCAAGGGCGCGGTTGCCCAGTTGATTTGTTCCCCCTCGG
Source organism: Spirosoma sp. KNUC1025 (assembly GCF_045160025.1). Taxonomy (GTDB): domain Bacteria; phylum Bacteroidota; class Bacteroidia; order Cytophagales; family Spirosomataceae; genus Spirosoma. The sequence continues at coordinate 199,215 of NZ_CP087141.1, read as the reverse complement.
TTGTTTCCTGGGTGAGTATGCGTACGAGTTGATTGAATTCCGGATGAAAATGGTCGGTATCAAACGTGGCTTTCAGGCCTGTAAACAGAATAACGCCAACGGCCATACTCAGTGACAAGCTCAGGATATTGACTAGGGAAAACAGTTTGTTTTTCCACAGGTTGCGCCAGGCGATTTTAACATAGTTGCGAATCATATCCGAATTTATTAGAGGGGGCGAGAAGTATTCAGGGGTAAAGTATGGAGGGGTGGTAGCCCGTCGCTTGAGGAAGGGCTTCTTTTGCCATTTGGCCAGGCTGGCCACTCGACGCCGGAGGTAATACGGCCGAATGACCTTCAGGGATTCCAGACCATACCAGAAGCGGGCTCGCCAGGAACCGACTTGGCGGGCTCGCTGGGCAAACTGCTCGTGCAGATCGCCTTGTAACTCTTCCAGCAGATCAGTAGGCGTCAACCAACTGAGCAAGCGGTCGGCCCAGCGGGGTGGCCGGGCCGATGCTCGGCGCTGAGGCTGAGGTGTTGGGTCGGAGAAAGACTTGTTCATAGGTTAGGAAAAGAAAGGGGTGGGTAAGGCCTCCCAAAAGCCCATTCGGAGTTGACGCATCTCCCGCAGCACCTGCTGACCAGCCGCCGTCAAGGTGAATAAGCGTTTGCGCCGTCCGCCCCGGACTAGCGTAGCTCCCCCTAATTCCGAGCCAACGAGGCCTTTCTCCTCCAGGCGATACAAGACCACATGCACCCCCGTGACGGAAGTGGTTCGGTGAGTTCGTTGCTGGAGTTCATCGGCAATGGTGACGCCATAAGCCCCGGTGGGTTGTTGTTGCAGGAGGGCCACGGCGAGTAAGACCAACTCTTCAAACTCCCCCAGATAGGTTCGACTCATACCAAATTAGCTAACAATAAATATATTTCTTTAGCACTTGTTGAACAAATAGAATGCCAACAATATTAAGTAGTTGATTATCAGAAGTATATCCTGATTAATAGGGGTTAACTGTCCGAAATCGAACAAATGCTGTCCGGAATAGGTCACCATAATCCGTTTATATAACCTCGGATATACACATGGGAACATTCTCATAAAATGCTCCGTCTTGAGACGCCTCAGCTTCTTCTCCCCTCTGTAAACCTATACGGGCACTTATGCAGTACTCAGGTCGTTACTAACCATCAATGGTTCAACTTCCAACCCTATTGTGTTAGACAAACGCGTCTGGGAAGTTTTTCAGGTATTCCCCGTCTGTCCTGGCCTAAACTATTCAACAATTACATATGATAATCCTATGGAAAATCCATTCCACTTAGAACAAGTCTACGATGCCTCAATTCAACAAGTTTGGCAGGCATTGACTGACGAACATAAAATGCGGGATTGGTATTTCCCTCAATTGATAAAATTCAAGCCAGTTGTTGGTTTTGAGTTTGTCTTTTCTAATGATGGATCACCCTATCAAAAAGAATGGCGTGTTACAAAAGTTGACGATGGCCGATTGTTAGCCCATAATTGGCTTTATAAGGGCTATCCTGGCAGCTCGGAAGTGACTTTTGAGTTAGTTAAAGAAGACGCTAAAACAAGGCTAAAACTTACTCATACCGGGCTGGCAAGCTTTCCCCGTGACCCCCATTTCGCAAGAAACAGGTTTGAAGACGGATGGAAACAACTACTCGAAAGTAATCTAAAAAATCATCTGGCAAAAAGTCTAACTAAGTAACGTGTGTTGCTAACTGGAATTGACATTTATTAAATAAATTAAGTGTGTCACAATTCGCTCCCATATGAAACGCGAGAGTGTTCATGGAGTTGCGTTAACATTGCGATTGGCCAAGTTCAACAAATTAATCGCCATCAAATAGGGCATGATGAAGGGGAAAGCAGGGATGGACACTAAGTAGGTCGCAATCACTAACGGTTCCATCGAAAACGTGGGCAGCACACTTAACAAAGCGCCCACTAGGCTCAAGAGGATATAGACCCGGCAAGCACCGGTCTTGAACCAGCCCGCCGATTGTAAGGCCACCCCAAAAGCAGCCGTGGCCAAATACAAAAGAGCTACCTCCACACTGCTGATCCAACTAAAAAGCGCCCGCGTGGACAAATACCAATCGGGCCTTTTAGCCACCGAAGTGGCCGAAAAGTGGGTGAACGATTCGACTAAAAAGCTACCCCAATACGCCATGTTGAGGATAAATAAAGGCAGGGCAATGCTCAAGGCCAGTAAGCCAAGTAACCAGTATGGCTTCTCCCCACTTTGGCGGAGTTTGTTAGCCAGCAAGGTCAACCCAGCCGTGATCAGTATGCCCCCCGCGATCAGCAGCGCATAGCGTATCTGTTGTTCGGTAGCCGTCTGGACCCATTGGGGTATAGACGAAGGCGGAGGTCCCATCCCCGCAAAAACAGTAAACCCGATCCAGGGAATGATGACCAACAGGGCAATGGTGCCGAGTTGCCTTTGCTCAAGATCGGGATGGGTGAAGCAGTTCTTTCCCAGGTTCCAAACGGCGAATGCCATCAGGAGGGCATGGGCCAGCCAGATGGGTAGATAGAGTTGAGGTTTGCTGTGCCCAATGCCTAAAGCCACACCAGCGGCTAGAAAGGGAACCAGCGTCAGGTAGAACCGGCTGAATGCTTGTGGGTTGGTCATCAGGAAGTGGATTGGCAAATCTATACATTACTCAGCAAGCTACTATAAACGAAGTTTTCTCACAAAAAGGCTCCCAACTGAGACGGATACGTTCAAGTATTCCTTTAACGAATCTTTCATGATAGGTTGCATCAACGAGTGGTTAGCCTGAAATTTTGTACTTTAGTTTTTCAAAAATCATTCCTTTGATTCGTTTATGCTAGGACTACCCACACTTCTTGATGCAGTGAAGGCAGGTCAAGACGAATCAATGATACTAAGTGATAGACCCGCTTGACTGCCCCTACCAAGGGGCTGGCGCTGGGTCACCTAAGTACATTCAACGTTACATCTATAATTAAGTAATGAAATCTTTTCTGTTTGCCTTCCTCCTTTTAGTCACTTGCCTCGCGCAGGCACAAGTCAACATTTACACGGCTGACCTGCGAAACTTTTACATGGCCTTGGACAGTATACAGACCACCCTTGACTCGGTGAAGCAACAACGCTTTCTCCAAACCTACTATTTCGACCAGGCAAGCCCCGGTCTCAAAAAGTTCATCGAGTTAGATATTGACCGAAATAATCAACCCTTAAATGCCAAAACCCTTTTACAGCACATCACCCAGCATAAAGAGCTCTATACCCGAAAGAGGACGTGGATAACAGCCACCATTGAGCGTCAAAAAGAGATCATTGAAACCAAAATCAAGGCATATAAAAAGCTGTATCCTGAGTTTAGAGACGGAGATATTGTCTTTGTGATTGGTCGCGAAGTGATCGGGGGAAAGCCCAACGGCAAAGACTTACTGATTGGGGCCGAAGTGCTGGCCAGTGAAAATAAGGAATGGGCCGTGCCGATTGTCCTCCACGAGTATACCCATACCCAGCAGTGGCTCTTCAGGAATATCCAGACGATTTTCAGTAAAACCCCCGTCCGGCTAACCCAGATACTGGCGAATGCTATTTGGGAGGGGAACGCGGATTTTATGGCCGAAAAAGTATATGGCACGCCCCTGGAGAGATTTTACCCCCATCATTACAATTCGTTTGGCTACCAGCATGAAGCGTTAATTTGGGGGCGCTTTAAGGAAGAGATGTTTTCTCCTTTAACGGATAACAAACAGTGGTTTTATGCGGATAAGGAGTTCAACGGCGAGAAAGTACGGGACATTGGGTACTTTATAGGCCATCAAATCTGCCAGGTATATTACAGGAAGGCCAAAGACAAAAAGAAGGCCATTGCGGATATGATTAACCTACAGTTAGATTCAGATGAAGCGGCTTTTGGTTTTTTGGTTGACTCAGGGTATGCCACCGCAGCCGAAGTGGCCGAGCTAAGTAAACGCTTTGCTGCCAGTAAACGCAAAGACTAAGGGCGTATAGGAGCCTTGACTAGCTAAAAGAGTTGATGTAGCACTCACGCTATAAGCGTCTTAGTAAAACCCTCCCCCATGAGACGATAGACTCTTCATACATCTGCATCTCAAATTGGGCGATTTTTGAGATGGGTAAAATTTTGTAGCTTACTAGCAATAGATGAATGATAGCAGCATTGACTGACTATGGAGAAGCACTTTCTTAACCCACTGGAGCTACCTAACTGGGAACAGTCCTTTTCGCAGATTGTCACCGTCAGTAGCGGTTCCTCCAAAACAATTTATCTTTCTGGTCAAGTGGCGATGGATCAGCATAACCGACTTATTGGGGAGAGTGATCTTTTTAGTCAAGCCATTCAAGCCTTTCAGAATCTGGAAAAAGCGCTGGTTTCCGTAGGGGCAACAACCCAGGATGTCGTCAAACTCACCATCTATGTCAAGGATTATCAATCAACCGATGCCAATCGTGTCAGTGAAGCCTTCAGGAATGCGTTCCCACATAAAAACCTTCCAGCCAGCACCTGGCTGGGTGTGCAGTCGTTAGCGCTGGAGGGATTATTAATCGAGATCGACGCGATTGCCGTGATGGAGGTTTAACCTTTCATGACTATCAAGCGGGTGTTTTCTGAAACGGTCCCAAATGAGACGAAGGAGGGTTCATGTTACCACACCGTAAATATGGCGTTTCACGATACGGTAATGCTTCAATATTAATCTACTAGGTGAGATACTTATTTGTATTTTGTGTTGTTGAAGGTAAATTTTACATCCTACTATGTAAAGTACTGGTTGCCTTTACCAAGTTAAAAAAATAGGTTTTGATTTAGTATTGTTCGGCAGTCAATAAGTATGCCCAGTTCCAATTCGTTACCAGAAGATTTCAGCCAGAATAACCAACTGCCTATTCGGATCGTTTCTCCGAATTTTGGTCATGTCTCTCCAAAGGCTAGAGAAAACTATGGTCCTACCCACCGCTTACGGTACTACTTCTTGCTGTTTGTACTGGAGGGCTCTACGCATTATGGTATTGATGGGGAAACAATCGAGGTTGGGAAGTATGAGTTACTGTTCGCCTTGCCCCACCAGATTCAACAGGTAGCCTTCGCCCTACACGAAACTAATTATTATAAATTGGGCTTTGACGACGAATGCCTGTCCCGATTACCCAGACAATATCCCTTCCTGCTGAATCCACTCAATCAGCAAAAAATAAGGTTTTCCCCTACGGCGGCTAGTAGACTTCAAGCGATCTTTGCCATGCTTCAAGGTTTATTAACGGCTTCAGATACAGATCCTGAACTCATCTTAGCTCATCTCTATAGCCTCCTTACTGAAATCAACGCGGCTTATTTTGCCGGGAAGCGAAAGCCAGCTGATGACCGACTTGCCAAATATATCGGCTTCAAAGTATTTGTCGAAAACAACTTGACCCATCACCCGGCCATCAAGGATATTGCCCAAGAGCTTGCCCTCAGTACGGATAGTTTGTATCAGCTCGTTAAACAGTATTCGGGACTCTCACCCAAAGAATTTGTGACCAATCGACTGATCCTGGAAGCCAGACGCCGACTATACTATGGCGAGCGGTCTTCGGTCAAAGAACTAGCGTTTGAACTCGGTTTCAATGATCCTGATTACTTTTCCCGCTTGTTTAAAAAAGCAACGGGTAAAACGGTTGCCGAGTTTTTTCAGGATTTGTCCTGAACCCATCGGCTTTCATCCAGCTTTGTTCACGGGGCTCTAGCGATCTTTGTTCCTATCATAAATAATATAGGATATGGACAGACAAGTAGGTAAACTATTAATAACCGGTGTGACCGGTTTGGTTGGGGAGCGCCTGCTTCGGCGTCTAGTGGATGCAGGCATGGACTGCCGTGCGCTGGTACGAGCCGGAAAGAGTGTTCCGTCTGATGTGACTGTAATAGAAGGCGACCTATTCGATTTTACATCGCTCACCGAGGCCGTGAAGGATGTGTCCGCCATTATTCATCTGGCAGCCGTGTTTCGCACGCCAGACACCGAGCTGATTTGGAAGAGCAATCTGGAAGGGACGCGCAATCTGATCAGCGTGGTAAAAGCCCATGCGCCCAACGCACGATTTATTTTAGCTAGTACGACCAACGTATACAACGCCCATAATCCTCATCCCGGCCGGGAAGATGACGATGTGGCCCCCCAACAAGCCTACCCTGCTAGTAAGGTAGCAGCTGAGCAGGAACTGAGGGAAAGTGGTCTGAATTGGATAGTCTTGCGGTTTCCCTTTGTTTACGGTGACGGAGACAGGCATTTGGAAGCGTTACCGAAGTATGCGAAGGCTGGCAACTGGCACCCCGCCATGCGGATGAGTACCATCCACCACCGCGACATCGCAACGGCAATGCATTTGGCCTTGCTGGGTGCGATGGATGAACGCATTGTCAATATTGCCGATGAAGCCCCCACCTCGATTTACGAATTAGCCCAATTAGTTGGTGAGCCATTAGACTCCTCCTGTGAGCCGCTGGTAAATCCTTGGTACCTGCTTAGCGATAGTACGCTGGCTCGTCGTCTGGGTTTCCAACCTACTGTCCGGACAGTGTATCAGGCTGTACAGGAGGATATAATGTAATTTAGCGCTAATAAGCGGTTTTGAGAGAAAAAGCAGCGCCAAAATAAGTATAAGCAAACTCTGTTTTTCTCTTAAAACCCTCCTTAAATAAGGCGTAGTAGTTGCACAACTGATTTACTCCTAAACTAATGACTAAGAAATTAATCGTCCTCTCAAGTCGGTCGTTTAGGATCAAGAAATAGGATAATAAACAGACATTTGTTCGAGGCTAGTGGATCGATGTCAATTGTAAAAACATTCGTAAAAATCGTAGACTATGGATAAGTTAGGTTGAAAGGATCTCCTTTAGTAAATTACCCTACTTCGCTAAAAACGAGCGAACTGCTTTTTGTATCGTAGCCGATTCACAGCTAATTACCATATGCCCACAAGGGCTATTGAGTTTCACTAAGGATACCCCTAAAAACTGGGCCAGTTCAATAGATCTCTGGGGTAACCATATGGTCTTGAACGCCGACGATGACCAGTAATTGGGCTTTGATCATCGATCGTAACTCCGCCATCGTTTTGCCTCGGTAAATATCCATCCTAATCATAGCCCGCAGTTGAGAGGCCCAATCATACGGATTTCGTTTCCCATAGCTGTCTTCCTGTTCTTGATTGAAATCCGGCTCAGCCTCCGATTTTAGGTGTTCCTGAAAATAAACGGGCGTTGTTTTGACTAACTCATGGAGCCTACCCACCGTTCGTATAGCTTGAGCAGAGAAGTTTCCGCCCTCTAAAATGCGCAGTTGCGTACCCCACTGTACTAGATCATAACTTCCTTGTTTAGGCGTGCCGATAATGGGGATTACTTTATCCATAAAATCGGGATAAGTTACTAACCACTCGAAACATTGCATCCCCCCCATTGAAATGCCAATTATGGCCTGTAAATGCGATAACTCTAGCGATTTAGGAACTAGTGTAATTCACTGCGAACCATATCCCGGATGCTGAATTGTGGAAATAGGGCTTCTGCTTGAGTTGGACTATTGGAAGGTGAGGAGGAAATACCATCCCCCAACGCATCAACGACAATGGCAAAATACTGTGTACTATCGGCTATGCCCCCCGGGTTAGTGACAAAGGATCCGTTGGCCGAAGTGCCCCCAAACCAGGTTGGCACCAGAATGGCGTTTGAGCGAGTCGCATTTAGCTTTCCAAAGGTTCGATAGCCTATTCGACATCCCCGAATCAGTTGACCATTCTCTAGTTGAAAATCACCAATATCAGCAAAGCGTTACTGAGCCGTCAGTTGATTGGTAAGTAAACACAAGTGGAGGAGAATAGGCATCCACTTCCACCAACAAGCCCGCCCATTGATCGGCAACTGCTCATGATATGGGATCATTTTAGAAACGTTCTTTCCCATAGCATAGTCTTGCCAAGAGCTATTGATTCAACCATTGGCGATCAAATCTGGAAAATAATCTCGAAAAGTTAACATTTTCTGCGGCAAGCCATTGAATAGCCCAAATTGGCATCCCATTGGGTCATTTGGAACCTGCGTTATGTTAGTCAACACTTTACCTACCCATTGACGGTTTCCCGATTTGCGTTTTCTCACTAAAACGCTACCCGAAGTGAGATGAGTGGCGTTCTACATTTCAGGGGCTGCTCTCAAAACCAGCAACCGGGTAATTAATACTCCCATAGAAGCCCGTTTTATAAATCAACCGCTTCCTTCGCGTTTCGACTCTGCACAGCTCAGAGCCCGCTATTGCCAGTTGATACCCTTGGTGAGTCAGTTGAAGACGATCGCCCTTGGAGTCCCCTGAGCCGGCCATTAGTTTTGTATTTGTAGTAAGCCATCACTTGCCAACCCCCAACCAACTACCCACAACACCGATGAACACGTTTCCCGTAAGCAACCGCCCCCTGGGCACCCTGGGCTTTTTGGGCGCTCATTACATGGTTCTGGCGCCCCTACTGCCCATGCGGTTTCCGGCCCTAGCCCAGTCGGCCTTTGATGGCCTGCTGGAGCTGGCCTTCATGCTGAGCTGGATGGGACGCCTACTGGGCCTCATTCGCAGTGCGCGTCTTAAACAAAATAAATCAATACCAACTTCCGCAATATGAAACGTATCGTCTTCACCTTATTTATGCTTAGTCTGCTGACCAGGCAAGGGTTTAGCCAGTCTAGCAAGAGCGAGATTGGCACCCGGCTACAAACGCTATTAGAGCAGGCTTCCCCCAACAAATCCGTAGGGGTCCATGTGCTTGAGAAGGAATCGTCTCTTCAAATCAGTGACCATGTTATCCCCCTAGCTGAAACGACCTTCATTCGGTGTGAAAAACAGAACGGGAAGTATGCGGTTAAATTTTTTCTACAAGCTGGCACGGCGATTACCCGAACCGAGGACCCCACTTTTCGGCGTGCTTACTGGTCGCTTGACCTAGCTACTAAGCAGTCCTGTCAAGAGTTCATGGCTTTGTTCAATCAACTACGAACAGAGGTAAAGAAGGGATAATTGGTTTCCACCTTCAAACCAGTACATCAAAGGGATATTTGGTGTACTGGTTTGAAGGTGCTTTTTAAGGGGCGTATGCGACGGATTGAATTGGAGAGAAATTAAAGTGTCTCGCAAAAACGCTCCTGAATGAGACGAAGAAACGTTCATGAATAAGCGCCCGTATTAGACGACGAAGTATTCATGTATCTGCTCATTAATTCGGGCGTTTGAAGAGACAGTTTACACATTAGTTCTGACCCTATATATCCTAAACGTTCACTAGATAAATCAATCTCGGACCAGACGAACCGAGAGTCCACTAGTGACATCGGCATCGAAACGGAACGCTTTTTTTAAATTTTGTTTATTGCTACTAGGCGGACCACCATAGTGAAAGTTCCATTCCCAAGCTTTACCAACCGAATTAGCTGGTGAGGACGTCCAAAAGAAACCGAGAACACCTTGGAGATTATAACCATCAGGTTTTCGCAAACCTCCTGCAGGCGCATTGAACCCACTGCTATTCGTGCCGTTACCGTCTTCTTTCCAGCCTTTGACGCTTTTTAGCGCTTCACCGGCCTTGTCAGTTCCGCCAAATTGATTCACCAGCAGAGCCCATTCGCTATCTGTTGGTAAATGCCAACCGCTGGGACAGGCTTTTTTCGCTGCCGCCCACGTGTAAAGCAAGCCCAGCTCGTTTCGATTAGTCTCATTGTCATCATACGCATAGCTACCGTCAACTTTGTAGTTCAGGTTTTGGGCCATCCAGGTGATGGTTTTGCCGGTCAACGTATCTTTAAAGCTGGTCGTTTTATACGTTTGCCCATCTCGCGAGTCGGTAAAGGAGCCGGTGGATTGGGCCATTGCTGGCTGAGTAAAAAACATGGAAGCCAGTAGGGTAAGGATGTGGTGTTTCCTCATATTTGATCGGTTCGTATTAAACGTGTTGTTAAGACTCCCCCACAGGCAGTGTGAAACAAAACCATCAATTAAGCACAAACATGCAGGAATTTAGTAATTTATCTTTTCTTCGAGGCTTTCAACTATTGCGCTGGGCCGCCACTGCGGTGTGCCGCAAACCCATTAGTTTTTGTAGTGAGCTTTGGTTAATGGTCTGTTAATGAATGTTAACGAAATGTAAAAGTAGCTTTTCATGACTACTTAGGATTTTTGCCCCTACTTAGTTGGACATATTCAACAAAAATGTTGCCTATATAACTTTCTCACAAAAATGCTCTTTTTGGTTAATTCATAGGCCGGGATGAAAAATTGGAACTAGCTTTATGGGTAGCCTCAAGGCTGGCTATAGTTTAGCCCATAGCCAAATTTGAAAAGAGTATACCCTTGGGGCTCTTTGGAGCCGGGCACGTCCGACTTGTTGCCAAGAACCACCTGCTCGGAAGACGGAATCGTGAACGGTAGTTTACCCGTTGGATTAAATGCCCCACGGACAATATCCAAAAGCGCATCCGCCGTTGTGCCGAACGTAGCTAAGAGGGTTTGGGTGCCACGGCTGTTGAGTTCGTTGATGACCCAGGGACTCGAAAAGTTGATGGCGACAATCGTGGGTTTACTGGTTATTAGCTCATTGACATGCTCCACATTGATTCGGTTTTTTGACAGACTCAGCGCTATGGGCTTGTCGGCGGACGCAAATAAACCACCTGCACTGGGCATGAGCCAGACTAGGATTACATCAGCCTCTTCTTTGCTGGACACAAACGCTAAGTCACTCCTCGATTGGCCCGGTTTATAAACTGTTATTGGATTTCCACCCCGACCATTATCATAATAGGTCTCAAAATATACTTTTGTTTTAGGCCGTAACGGGAGTAGTTTCGCCGAATTGTCCAATAGCACAACGGATTTCCGCTGGGCTACATCCGCTTTCTGCTGGAAGGGCGCGCTGCCTACCAACTGTTGCGCCTTATCGACATCGACGTATGGATTCTCAAATAGACCAAGTACGAACTTTTCCTTCAGCAGACGCCCAACCGATTCATTGATACGGGCTTCGGATACTTTCCCCTGTTGTACGGTTTCGAGTAAGATCATCGGGTCGGCGGTTCCCGAGAACAGGTCAACACCAGCCTCCAGGGCCTTTTGGTAGCGTTGGTGAAGGGTCAGGTTTTCCACGCCCCAGGGCATCATTTCTATCGGGCCCGTATCGGAGTTAACAATCCCTTGAAAGCCTAACTGTTTCCGTAATAAATTCTGAATGATGGCTTTATTGTAGGAGAAGCCGACCTCTTCAAACTCTTTCCCTTTGGGACTCGAATAATAGGGCATGATGGCCGAGGTACCGGCTGCAATGGCGGCCTTGAAAGGCTTGAGATGGTAGTCGAACATACCGCCGGGATAGTGGGCATATTTCCCCCAGTCAAAATGCGAGTCAAGACCGTTCTCCTGAGGGCCTCCTCCTGGAAAATGCTTCGTTGTCATGGCCACCGATGATTTCCCTAGTTGAGTACCCTGAAAGCCCAGGATGATTTCCCGGATCATACTAGATACCCAATCGGCATCTTCGCCAAAGGTCCCTTCGATCCGTTGCCAGCGAGGTTCCGTCGCCAGGTCAGCCATATACATATATCCTTTACGCAAACCGACTGCCGTCCATTCCTGACGGGCCATGTCGGCAAATTCGCGGGTAAGTTGAAGGTCGTGCATGGCTGACAGACCTAATTCACCCGGCCATTTTGAAAACGCCGTTGTGCCGACACTCAGGCCTGCAGCGGCATCAAGGGTAATATGGTTACGAGGATTGGAGGCAACAATAGCGGGGATGCCCAGGCGAGTTGTCTCACAAAGCGTTTGCAGGTTATTGGCCCATTCGGCTATGGTGCGGGCTGGTGGATTGGCCCGCAGGATGAAGTGCCGCAGGTGAAACTGGGTTACGCCTTTGGTGGTACCGGCAGCCGACATGATGGGTTGGGTAAGCGGCTTACGGGTGAACATATTGTTTGGCTGTACCAGGTCTTCTTCATTAAAGGCACTAGTAATCTGGGCCGGGCCCCGGTCGGCTCTTGGCGCATTTTGCCCAAAAGCGTTATCTCCACTCATGCGCGTTGTGCTGATGAGCATAAAGCCAACTTTCTCCTCCAAACTCATCTGAGATAGTAGATCCTGCACGCGGGTTTCGACGGGCAGCCGCCAGTCCTCATAGCGATCTAGTTTACCATTTTTGTTGAGGTCTTTAAAGGTCAGCCCGTTCTGGGTGAGCGTCTTTACTGAGTGGGAGCCCAAAAGGGGCTGGAGTGGCTTTTGGGCCAACGTAACGCTATTAATTCCTAGCCCTACTAACAGAACAAGAGCGGATTTCAGGACAGATGTGGACAAGCAATTCATAAGAGGGGGTTGAAGTTTGCTTAGCAGTCAGCAGAGCGGGTATTCTCCTATCTAAGCTATTTCGGCTCAGCGAATCGTTGGATACTAAAAATAACATTTATATGCCTTTAGAAGGTGGTCTTTAGTTGATTTTACTTATCAACTGATTACTCTATAAACAGCTTCTCCTGCGATTAATTAAGTCGCGGTGACGTTTCATTGATAGGTATTAATCAGCCAATTATTGTTCATGTCGTACAATCTCATAAAATGCTCCAACTTGAGACGTATGGGATTCTCATGTATATAAATAGGGCGTTTGGGAAGACGATATAATTCCAACGGATTTTTGAGTTTTTGGGTCCTAATAGAAATAATTAACTCCGGAGTTACAATCCTATAATGCCCCTTGGTGAGCAGCCTTCATGATCTATCAGAAGGAAGACGCAAGTAGGCCAACATCCTTTAGGGAATAATTTTGTGAGCATACCTACAACCGATACCCCTATGATGAGCAAATTAACTACCCTAGTCTTTCTGAACCTTTGCATGCTGCAGGGTCTCAGGAGCCAACCCCTCCAGCCTTGTCCAGCCTTTAACCGACTCACAGCACAAGGGGACCTGGCGAAAGGAAAGCCTAAACTGTTTCTACCAGGCGGGATAGCACCCCTTAGGCGGGCCAACGATTCCATCATTGAAAAACAATTAGGTTTTATCTATCAAGACTTGGGTTGTGTTAGGCCAGTTGACGATCGTTGTCTGCGCGAGTACAGCCAGGTGGTCTTTGCTTACTTAGACAAACTGCATGGAAAACAGTGGCGGGCGTACGTGCGCAAAGAGGTCTTATTTCTACCTCTTTCACCTAGTCTGGCAACTAATCGGTAGTCAAACAAATGGCAGTAGCGTAACCAGGTACGAACCCTCAGCCTATTGATTTTCGGATTGCTCGTCTCAGAAGGGGTCTTACCTTGGATTAATACGCGTTCATAGTTATCAGACTTGGCGGTTACAGAATCAGTCCACCTGAAACAACGCCCCTATGGTAACGATAATGCAGGCTAAGGTGAACAAATGATCGAGGCATGCCTGCCGATCTGTTGCCACTGCCCATTTTTTTCAGCCAGATATTGGTAAACCGCCGTTTGGTGGGTTGGCCGGCCTTGGCTTCCTGCAAGTCATGTTTAGCTACAAACAACTAGTAGCCCATGGTAATGACCAAGTTCTCCTGGACCTGCATCTGTTCAATGACGCGCTCAAAGGAGCTGTAATCAATCAATCCCTGCTTTTGGTTTTTAAACACGGCTGCTCGATTGAGGGCGATGGTATTACGGGGTGTAGTGACCATAAATTCAGGCGCCCAAATTTGGGCTAGTAAATTGGTATCGGCGGTCAGAATACCATTGACCCCGATTTGCTCTAAGTCTATGATGGTTTTTTGGATGTCGGCTGTAGACTGAGCGTGAGTGACTAGAGTTGTCAGCAGAAACCCATAAAGAAGTAAGAATCTACGCATGGATGTTGGTAATTTTGAGGGGAATGCGGTTAAACTGAAACCTGGTCCTGCATTCATAGTTTTAAATATGGGTGATGGAGTAGCAGGTACTGAAATTGGCTTAGTAAACGGTAAATCAAAGGTTAACCCTGTTTTAAAAGGGCCGTTAGGTTGTTCAAGGACGACATGTCAGGCAACCTACTCCTGTATTGTAAATCTCCGATATCGCTCCTAAAACAGAGATTAAAGGTATCACTCCTTTACCTGTAGTCATTTGGTTTATAGGCATTGATGACCTTTGGACTTGAACGCATCTTCGGACTGGCGGCCCAGACACACCTGGGTGATTTTTTGATCGCCACTGCGCTGGGTGATCTGTGACGTGCTTTTGCCCGTAATAAGCAGGCCGTTTTAGTTAGCGGACGTTTCCGAGCCTGGGCCATAAAACAAGACAGCCAAGTAGAAAACCAACTCGCCCTTTTTTGATCAATGTCCTTAATTGAGGCTTCTAAATTCAACAGGGGTTTTTCCCGTTTTTTGTTTAAAGAGTTTAGTGAAATATTGGGGATAGTCAAACCCAAGGCCATAAGCGATTTCGCCAACGGATTTATCCGTACTCAATAGGATGGTCTTAGCCTCTTCAAGTAAATGAAAATGAATGTGGTCCTGGGCGTTTTTGCCGGTTTCTTTTTTCAGTAAATCGCTTAAATAACTGGCCGATAAATGGACCTGTTCGGCCAGGTACTTTACCGTTGGTAAACCCTGCTGTTTCAATCTATTTCCCTGAAAATAGCCCGTTAAGAGTTTCTCAACTTGAGCCACTACCGAGTTGTTGGATGTTTTTCGGGTAATAAACTGCCTGGCATAAAACCGAGTACAGTAATTCAGCAGCAGTTCAATCGATGAAACTAAAATAGCCTGACTGTGCAGGTCAATCGTTTCCCCTAGTTCAGCGTTAATCGTTCGGACACAGTCTAACAGGATTTGCTTTTCTTTTTCGGATAAATGAAGCGCTTCCGCTATTTCGTACGAAAAAAAACTGTACTCCTTCATCCGATCCGCCAACGAAGTCGCCCGGATTAAGTCTGGGTGAAAAAACAAGCCCCAGCCCAGCATGGTTTCGGATAACTCGATATCGTAATCCATCTCGATAACCTGATGGGGAGCCATACAGATTAAGCTGCCATCCTGGAAATCGACCACTTTTCGGCCGTACTTGATGTAATTCCGGTTATAATTCTTGAAAAGCAGGCAGTAGAAATCGGCCGAAACTTTCGTCTCTTCCATCACAGATTCGTTGAACCGGCTAAAATCGATTACAGCTACTAAGGGATGTTTAACAGGGGTATTCAAGCCAAACAGGCGGAACAGATCTGAAACTGTTTGTAAATGAATAAAATCGCTCATCGATCAAATAGGGATTCGTTTAGACAAGGGGCCTATTCAGATAAAAATCTGGGCATACCTACTGCTTTACGAACTAAACATCCTGGCGCCATTACCGCGGTAATGGCGCCAGGGTTTATCGGTACCTTACAATCCGAACCGGGATTTAATCCCTTCCATGAAGGCCATATCACCGGCTTGCTCGCGATACGAAATGAGTTGTTGCGCATCAGTTCCGGCGGTATACCTTAGCTGGTTTGAGCCATCAGTAGCGGCTTGATAAATAACGCTGGCCACCATACTGGCTGGCGATGCGCCGTCAAAGAAGGCAGACATGCCGGTTGCTATTTTTCCGACGATGGAGCCGTATTCGGTCTGCGTTTGGTCATGGCTGAAATCCAACGAGCGGCCTGCAAAATCAGTCGCAATGGCACCCGGTTCGATGATCTTTACTTTTCCGCCAAACTCTTCAACTTCATACGTTAACGCTTCCGAAATTCCCTCAATGGCAAATTTGGTACCGTGGTATAGAGTACCTAACGGCAGGGTCATTTTGCCGCCAATCGAAGAGATATTTATGATCGTCCCACTTTTATTGGCGCGAAAATGGGGAAGTAACGCCCTGGTGACGTCTAGAAGTCCGATCACATTGGTATTGAACTGGCGAATGATATTTTCCCTCGGAAATGATTCCAGCGGACCGTAGGCACCGTAGCCCGCATTGTTGAGCAGGACATCAATTTTGCCAAATTGGCGGATTGCCTGCTGGACGGCGTGTTGGATTGAACCTAAATCCAGCACATCGAGCTTGGTGACCCAGACGTTGTCCAATCCGGTTAACTCCGTTTCGTTTTGGGGTTGTCGCATGGTAGCGATGACCTGCCAGCCTTTAGCGTGAAAGAACTTAACCGTTTCTTTTCCGATGCCACTGCTTGCTCCTGTAATTAGAATTGTCTGATTCATTTTCTTACGGTTAGTTGATGAAGCAAAGGTCTACTGTACAGGAGCGTAGAATTTAAGACAAATTCTGGAAAGTTGTATTCTTTTTACGGTTTGGATGTCTATCCGGTACTGGTAAGTACTGACGATCTTAGTTACTCGGCGGACCAAAACGGGTCTTCAATGGTTGTCGGCTCTGCGACTAAACCAGCGTTCTGCGGCTGAGGTTGCGTTGTTGTTTTTCCTTCCGGGAGGAAGTACAACATAACCCCGACCAACGCGGTGCAAACCAGTAAGCCCAGTACCCCCGCCCGGTACGCCGTTTGCCAACCGTATTGGGCGTAATAAAAGAATATACCTCCGATGATACTGACCCCCAGCGCTGATGCGGTTTGCTGAAAGGTTGAATAGATCCCGGCGGCTGCCCCCGCGTATTGAGTCGGTACGTTTTTAAGTGCCAGATTCAACAGGGACGGCAGGACCAGCCCATTGCCAAGCCCCCAGATGCCCATTAAACCGATAATCAACCCCGGACGTATGCCCGGCTTCCAAAGTTGCATCTGCAGATAAAAGGCAATGGCTAACAGCACAACCCCAAATTGTAAAACGCGCTTGCCAAACCGGACGATTAGCTTAGAGGCAACCAGCGACGAAAGGATGAACAGGATGCCTGGAAAGACAAAATATAATCCACAGTGCAAGGCCGAGACACCCAGACCGTTTTGAAGATAGACTGCACTGAGCAGCAGATAGGCGGTATGCAACATGAAATGAAATAGGACTGCCCCTAATCCAATGTTGAAATCTTTAATGGCAAACAGCCGTACATCGATCAAGGGGCTCTCCCCTTTAGCCAGCTTCTTTTTCTGATCGCGGATGAACAAAGCGAAAATGCCAAGTGACAAGGCAAGGATGGCAAAACTCCATAGGGGCCAGCCTGCTTCGCGGCCCTGAATCAAGGGGTAAATCAGACAAAACAGGGCTGCTGTCAGAATTCCTATGCCCATATAGTCAAATGTTGAGCCTTGAGGACTCCTGGTTTCCGTCACATACGCGTGCGTCGCCCATAGGGTCAATAGGCCGATTGGCAGGTTGATAAAGAACATCAGCCGCCAGCCTTCAATGGCCCAGTGCGTGTCGGACAGATAGCCTCCTAATACTTGTCCGATAACCGCAGCGGTGCCCAGCGTAATGCCAAACAGACCAAATGCTTTTGCCCGCTCTTTGGGGTCGGTGAAAAGCACCTGTATGAAGGCAATTGTCTGTGGTACCATAAAGGAGGCACTCAGCCCCTGAAAGAATCGGGTTACATTAAGCTGCAAAGCCGAAGTTGATAAACCACAAAAACAGGAAGCCAGGGTGAAGGCAAACATCCCCCAGAAGAAAACCCGTTTCCGGCCATACTGGTCACCCGCTCTTCCTCCGGTGATCAGGAAAGCTGCGTAGCCCAGCAAATAGCCCGATATGACAAGCTGTATTTGGGCATCGGTTGTCTGTAGTCCTTTTTTAATGGTAGGTATGCCTATATTAATGATGAATACATCAATCACGGACAGTAAGGGCGCTGATAGGACTATGATCAGCTCTAGCCATTTGTTTTTCACCGGGTTCATCTTAGATCAGTTTTTGAATGATTTTTCGGGCCGATTGTATATCGGCGGCTCGTTTAAATACGGAAGCGGCAGTGATGGCCCCTTCCAGGGTGAGGAAGATCAGCTCAGCCAGTTCCCCGTCGGTCAATAGCTGTTGGTGGCCCGAGTTTGCTACCAGCCTTTTGATGAAGTCTTTGCTATGCTGCTTGGTTCGCTGTATTTCCGACAGCACCCGGGGATCGCTCGTACCTGCTTCATCATTTGCCTTTATAAAGGGGCATCCCCCAAATTGCCGGATTTGCTGCCGGTTCAGATGATGGTCAAATAGTACCAATAGCTTGTCTTTGGGATCGGCTACCTGCTTGACCGCCGACTCAAGGCGATTAAACCAGCGGTCATGGGTACGTTGAATGTAAGCAACTAATAGGTCGGCCTTTGTGCCAAAATGGTTGTACAAAGACGCCTTGGCGATATCGGCTTCTTCGATGACCTGGTTAATCCCGGTATTACTATAGCCTTGCGTGTAGAAAAGCCGCTCGGCGGTATCAATTATTTTGTCGATGACCACTTGTCCCCGTTGTTTCATGGGCTAAAACTAGCCAACAAATAGACAAGTCTGTCTATTTGTTATAAATTATTTTTCCCTGGGCAAACGGATGCTTTTGTCGGCTTACCCCTTATAATCGGCCATGGTGAGGGAGCAAATGTAGTTACCCATTTTTGAACCCAATCGATGAGAGAAGTATTGTCTGTGTACAGGTATCAACCAGCTTGTACACAAAAAAGAGATGGATAAAGCCAAAGAAGAGAGGAAGATAAGTAGTCACTAATTATATGTCTCAACAAATGCTCCCAAATGAGACAAAAGAAAACGGAAATTGTTTGGACTGTGGATTAATTACGCAAAATACTGGCAGATACTTTTGTATAGGTATGCAACCAACTGATTACTGGCTGCATCTCCTCAAAAAACAATAGTAAAGACCATGACTAGTCCATTAAACCTATACTTATCAGTACTCCTTTGCGTTACATTTTTGGCCGCTATTGGCTCAAATTCGCTTGCCCAAAGCGGAGTTAACGGAGGTAAACCCATTATTACCTATAATACGTATGGGCCTTTGCCTATCATTAAAACACAGACTCCACCTTCTTTCCCAGGAGGAGAAGATAAACTAAACGCCTTTGTGCTTGATCAGATTGAAGAAGCCGAAAACCCGATTAAAATAGGGCGGAAAACTTGGCTGACAGCTACCCTTGATGGAACAGGTAAAGTCACTGGGTTAGTCCCATCGTATGATGCTGATCCAACCCTGAAAAAAGAAGTAGCACGAGTGGGTAGCTCGATGCCACGCTGGAATCCAGGCACCATTAATGGGCAAGGGGTAGAGACAAAGTTCCAATTCCTACTTCGGCGATAACTTGACATGTTCCTTCGGCTGCTTATTTACTTAAAACCTTGCTACTTGAGACGAAATAGGCTTCCCGCAATGCCTCAATTTTCGGGCGTTTTATAAAACGGCTAATCCATAAGTAGTTAGCCTGACATTTCATGCTTTTGCTACCTTGTTGGCACGAATAAAACAGCTTCTAACCCAATAGCAAACGATCTTTTCTACTACTACCTTAATGAAGCTTGGAATCAGATTGACTAAAGTCACATTTTGTGTTCTTCTTTGGGTGCCATTACTGGCCCAATCCAAGCTTAATCAGCTTCAGAAAGCACTACCATCTATACTGGACAGCACGGGTATACCTGGCCTGTCAATTGCTCTGATTAAAGAGGGTAAAGTAACTTGGAGTAGTGGACTAGGCATTAAAAATAAACGAACGAAAGAACCCGTTTCTACCCAAACAATCTTTCGAGGAGCCTCACTGGGCAAGCCCCTTTTTGCTTATGCCGTGCTCAAACTTAGTGAGCAAGGAAAAATTGAATTAGATGCGCCGTTGATAAGCTATGTTCCGCCTGCCTACTTAGAAACTCACTTTTTAAAAAGTCGAATGGCAGATCCCCAAATTGGGCTTATTACCGCGCGAATGGTGTTGAACCATACCAGCGGCCTACCTAACTGGCGTTCCGAGGGCAAATCCTTAACCACTATGTTCGTACCGGGCAGCCGGTACAGCTACTCAGGTGAAGGCTATTATCTGCTACAAACGGTAGTGGAATACGTGGTAAAAGAACCCGTTGAATCGTTCATGCAACGGACTGTATTCAAGCCAATGGGAATGACCCACACCAGTTATGAGTATCAAGCAGTTGACTCCCTTCAGTACGCCCGCTCTTACGATATGTCCGGTAAGCATGTTGTCGATGAGCAAGAACCGGTAAACGTAGCACACACCTTGCGAACGACGGCTGACGACTACGCCCGGTTCATTGTTGCGGTTATGATGAAACCCCAGTCGGATCAACAAACGGTAAAAGCGTTATTAAGCTCACAGGTTAAGACGGATATATGTCAGCCGGGGCAAGTGTCATGGGGCTTAAGTTTCGCTGTGCAGCACACAGCTAATGGAGACCTATTTTGTCAATGGGCCAAAAGCCCAACCGCTAGTGGCTATGTCATTGGTTCAACCGACCAACGAACAGCGTTGATTTATTTCGTCAACGTGGCTAATCAAGGGCTCCGCATTGCCGAACGACTGGTTGAATTGGGCATCAATTACAAAGATCCTCTATTTTCTTGTTTTGGGGTTCGTCCTTATAATGCTAGACGGTAACAAAGTAAAGGACTTGTTTTTTGTGAATTTGTTGGAGTTGCCATTCCCGTAAACTAGGGGTTGAATTAACCAGATATTAAACTAGTAGTCAGCTATTGAAAAGGGGAAATACTCTTTAAACGCTCCTTCGTGAGACGAAGAGAGATTTGAGTATCAATAATTCGGGCGTTTTAGGAAACAGCGATACATCTTTTAGTTAATCTCTTTCTTCTTAAAGTCGGTAATGCTCTTTCCATCATACCGATACGCCCCACCGGAGCCGAACCAAATATGGCTATTAGTAGCCTCTAAAATCCCAAAAAGCATAGTTTTCGTATCGTCAGAGTCTAATTCTACTTTGGTAACCGTGGGATTTTTGGTTGATAACGTTTCTCCATCATACCGGAAAAGTGACCAACCCCAGTTGGTTAGTGAACTCGTCCAGATGACCCCTTTTTTATCTTCGTAAACATACGCAACACCACGCTCACTGACATTGGTAAAGCGACTGCCGTCATAGCGCCAAAGACCATACAGCCCCCCCAGCCAGATAGCCCCTTTTTTATCTTCGATGATCGTACGAACATTTATAAACGGGGTTCCCTCATGAGTGAGAAGGGTAAATGTTTTTCCATCATACAGGTAGGCATGGCCCCTGGTGGCAAACCAGAATTTCCCGGTTTTATCTTCAATAATCGAATTAACATCATTATCATCCTTCAGGAAGCGTCTTTCGTCCGGTGTTAAATGTAGCCCTTCATTCATTTTATAAGTTCGAAAGGATTTCCCATCGTACCGGGTGGCTCCACCTCCCGTACCGAACCAAATAGTCCCAGCTTTATCTTCATAAATATCAAGAACCTGATCACTGGCAAGCCCCTCCTTAGTGGTAAACTGTTGAAAGGACTTGCCATCGTAATAATAAACTCCTTCGCCAACAGTACTAAACCAGAAATTCCCTTTTCGGTCTTCTAACACCGAAAAAAAATGGGCTGAACTCACTTGGCTGGTCACATTGGTAAACGATTTTCCATCATATCGATACACCCCACCAAAGGTTGCCATCCAGATGTTACCCTTTCGATCTTGCTTGAGGGTACGGGTGATATGGCTAGGTCCATAGGCTGTAGGTACCTGTTTGGATTCGGCCTTGATTGTGTCTTTTGGCAGGTCATTTTTGGTGAGTGCTTTACTGGAGGAGTAACCAGCAACCAGCAAGACGAATGCATATAGGGGTACGAACTTCATCCGTATTTCTTTTTATGGCCCAATGGCTTTAACCACTGCGGTGGCCGCCACTGCGGTGGGCCGCAAACCTAGTTGGTTTTGTATTGCCCTTTAGTTAATGGCTTGTTAATGAGTGTCAAAGAAAGATAAAGGCAGCCTTTACTTACTTTGAGTATTTTTGTCTGTGTGCAGTGTGGCCTATACAACTGTCTTGTATTAACGCTCCCCTGTAAGACGAGGTGATTTTTAAATAGCTGCTGCCTAAAGGGGGCGTTTAAATGGACATGGAACTAATAAGAAGTTGCGAGGGAAAGGGCTTTATTTGACACCTTCCAGTTCGGCATTTCGGGCTTCCAACACCTTTTTTAGGGCTTCCAACGCTTTATTTTTTCGTCGCAGTTCCAATAAGTTAACCACTTGCCTGCCTAAGATTTTAAGCGATGTAAGTTGGCGCTGAGTTAATTCTTTAGGCTCATTGTCGATGACGCATAGGGAGCCGAGAGGATAGCCATCTTCATTGACTAAAGGCACGCCAGCGTAAAAGATAACGTGGGGCTCCTCTACCACTAACGGGTTGCCAATAAAGCGTTCATCTTCCCGGGAATCAGTAACAATTAGAATTTCATAGGGATTCAGAATGCCATGGGTGCAGAAGGCAAATTCACGGGGTGTTTCTCGTATATCGAGGCCTCGGTTCGATTTGAACCATTGTCGTTTGTCGTCAATCAGACTAATGAGCGAAATAGGCGTTTGGCAGATCTCAGAAGCCAGCAAAGTCAGGTCGTCGTAATCCGCTTCAGGTAACGAGTCTAGAATGTCGTAGCTTCTTAACGCATCCACTCGATCAGATTCCTTTGGATGAGAAGGTGGGATTTGCAGCATAGCTTAAGACGTATAATATATAAACATACAAAAAATACGGCACTAGTTGCCTTTTTAAATCGCCATAATTAGTTCCTTACCCGTTGTTTCCGGCGAGGAACCACCGGAAACAACCTCGTCAAACACAAGGTTAGTATTGCCTGTTTAATAGTTAAACGCATTCAGCGTAAAGCATTAAGTGCATTTAACGCCTAATCCCCGAGCAACGGTTCTGACCGGCGATCAACGGGCCTTTGATTCCAAGAAGAAACTCATTGAGCAACTCGAATGCCCTGCGCGCGGAGAATTCGCCCAACGGCCGGGTTGGTGTAGCCGAGTTTGGCTCTGTCACCGGCTCGACCGAGTGCATGGCCCTGTACGAGATGGACGCCGTGCATCATGTGCAGGAGGGGGTAAACTACCCCGCGGTCATCTGCATGGGAGGCATGAATGACGGTCGTGTGGTCGTCTGGCAGTCGGCTAAATTTGCGGCTGCGTTGCAGAACGCCAGCATGTCGGGGAGGCCGGTGCTGATGCAGGTCAACTACAGTGACGGTCACTTGGCCTCGTCTCGCACCATGGCCAACATACTAGCCTTCGGACTTTGGCAGGCGGGGCATCCTGCGTTTCAACCAGTAGATAGCAACCAAAAAAGGTAGGTGGGCAGACAGGAAGCCTATGTTGCACTATTTAACCTATGCTGAAAGCTTGTGCACAACATTCAACCGCTTCGCAAATTGCGCATTCCGATCGCCCTGACCGGGTGGTGGGGGCGACAGGCCTCACAGCGGAGTGGGTCGGTCCGACAGATTAGGCAAGATGCTTCTGAGAGGGCAACGCCCTAGTTTGGAAAATTGGGGAATAGGGATGTATATGAGATTCCTGCCTTTGAGTCTCTTTATAACTAAGTCTCAAAATACCCTCTATTCGTGCGATCGGTGTTAACATTACGTTAAGCATACAGCCATTATAGTATTTAGTGGCACCCTACGCCGTTACGCACCACCCCGGTCCCTAGTTGCGGAACTGTACGTAGCAGCGGTTATATATCCCAGGAGCATCCTAGCGTTTGCCCGAGATTAGTCAACTGGCGACCTGCCTGCTCTTTCAGACGAAGCAGTCAGCCACACCTGCTCTTGAAAATCCAGCCCGTCAGCCCACAAAAAACCCGCTTCTTAACGAAAAAGAGAGCGGGACAAGTAACTAGGGGGAAGGGAAGTAGTGCGTGTGCACTACTGGTCGGAAACGGCTATCCGTTTCCGGGATAGGGTATTCGGATCAACGGAGATGCGTACTGGCTGATAACCCGGCTTCAGCTGACCGAAAACCTGACGAACGGACGTCTCTATCAAATCAGGTGGCGTTGCCCGCTTTTGCGAACGGCCCAGAGCTGAGTAAGTAACCCCGGCCATGAGCAATTGAAAAATACCGCTGTCCCTGGGGGCATGGCTGGCCACCTCGTCCAGGGATTGTTCCAGAAAGCCCGCCAGCCGCTGAGCCAGCAGCGTATGCTGGTTGTCAAGCTGCCAGCGCAACAGGATCTGAAACGCCCCGTCGGTCTGCAATTCCCGGTAAAAGGACTGGATATACGCTTCCCAGCGCTGAAACTCCTTGGTTCGGGCTGCCAGATCCGCTTCTTCGCTGCCCTGCTCACCTACCCGAGCCAGCATCTGCTGAAAGAGGGCTTCGATGATGCCGTTCCAACCGCCAAAATATCGGTAGACGAGCACTTTGTTCTTACCCGATCGGGTCGCAATGGCCTTCACGCCGATCTGATCGACGCCCTGAAACAAAACGGTTTCCCGAGCGGCCTGCAGGAGGAGGTTCATGGTGTTTTCTTTACTTCGTAACATACAGGTACGATTATTCATGGTTAGACCCCAATTCACCTTATCGTCACTTTCGTACCGTACTGAATGCGTAAAGTTACTTATCCAGTACTGGAAAATCAGCCGTGTTTAGTCTATCGTTGGCGGGCCTATTTTCCCCCGTGTCATCTCATACCGGTAATCCACCAAAAAATAAATATACGTTTATTTCAAAGTATATGCTGTTGCTACAATTAATGTTACTAATATATTTGCGAGTACAATTCCCTATTAATAATATAATTTATTTAGTAACGTAACTTGGCTTACTTATGGGGGCCTGGTCTCTATGTTGACCAGGTCCTTTCTTTCGTTTTGTGGCTGGTTGCCAAACGGACTTTCTTATCGGGAAAGATACGCCAACAGGCCCACCGGTCTTTCGGCGCTTAAACCAGGAATGACGCTGGTTCCCGAAAGAGAACGTTGACGTCTGGCTGGCACGGGGAAAACTAAGCCCACACCGGCGACCGACATCGATCGTCCCTTCAGCCTGGCGGGCCTCCGTTCGAGCAATAGCGTGTTATTGGGCTCCGGCAGGGCCTTCGCCTGCTCCATTTTCTCCCATACAAGGTGCTCATTGGATTGCTCAAACGCTGATAGCTTATGCCGCCTTTTTCGACTGAGTGCATCCAGTATGACCAGCGAAAAGTAAGCAACCGAAAAAAAACCGGGAAAGGGTAGCAACAGGCCTGTAAAATGACTAGAAATCGTCGATTACTCCGTTAACCAATCCTCCAGGTAATGTTCTGGTTACATCCCTTGGCTAGTGAACGAATTGATGCCACGGGATGAGCCGTCACGTTGGGTTGAGGAGACGGAAGCGAGCGGTTTTGACTACGCAGGAAACAAGAAATACCCCTGGCTGGCTAACTATCGCTTCAGCGGGTCGTTTAAGCAGGGTAGGGCTTATCGTTTCTGCCCGTTAAACTGTATGGATAACGAAACCATCAAGCAGGATATCTACCTGGCCATTCATGAATTGTTGGCACTGGAACCGACCGTCGATAATGAGACAATCACGACGCTGTTTACCCGGATTAAAGTCTTTGCCGATGAATTGCCGGTTTATCCCAATCCGCAGACCCAGCCCCAGGTAGACGCCTATAACCTGGCCCATGGGCAAAGTGAAGCGGACCTGTTGTTTTTCTCGCCGGAAAATACCACGGAGGGATCAATCGGCGAGAGAGAGGCCACCTTAGAGCGGTTAAAAGCCAGAGCCCAGGAAATTGAAAGCCTACTTCGGGCTGATTCGTAAGGTCTAGAGTTTGTACGCTCCCGCTGAATCAGACACAGCCGGTAAAGACGTGAACTCAGAAGAGCCAGGTAGTCAGGACAGCCACCGCGATTAACATCAGTGAACCAGCTACGCCAAGCGTAAGGGTCCAGGGGCCGGGTATAAACACGGACGATCTCATAGCCATAAACGTTTTGTCCGACAAGATTAACCCGAATTAGTCACAAAAATAAGTACGGGAAGAAAAAATGTAACTAATCTTAGAAAGATACCGCAATACTGCTATTTATGGCCGGAATAATCCTATAGCACCAATAGCTCCGGGTACACTTAAATCCGTCTTGTGAACGCTAGCCGGATTGCTTTTATCACCTGATTTACGTGAGGGATTGACCGATACCGGTATCGTTGTATAGGGGTGTGGATCAGGCAGGAACCATTTGTTTCACTGGCAATAGCCCTTCCTAACGGCTCATATACCGCATTGACGGCCGATGGTGTTTATCGGCTAGCTCCATCCGCTGAGTAACGGGCAATGGGTTAAATGTGTATAGAAGCACCCATCTGTTTGCCGGTGCACAGGAATAAGTCATCAAATCCCGGCAATCCAGCCACATATTTTATTTCGTTTCAACACGTTGCAGAAAACATTACCTATTTTTTTTCCGTGCAATCCCAAGTTAGTTACCCAATCGAATCGATATTGAGGTCATACGTTACCCCTCCACCCGGTTCATGGCCCAGAGGATCATTTTCAACGCAGCCGGATCGGCCAGTGAGTAATAGATCTCTTTTCCCCGTCGCTGTCTGGCCAGAATATCCCGGTCTTTCATCTGGATCAGCGCATGCGACAACACGGACTGTTCAATCTGGAGCTGCTGTTGTAGATACGATACGTTCAGCGCATCGGTCTGAGCCAGCGCCAGTAGAATCTTCAGCCGCGTAGAATTGGCGATGGTTTTCAGCAGCTCAGCGGCTTTGGCAATTTTCTGATCAGCGCGTTTCATAACTACACTCCTTATCAATCCTTATCAGCCTTTACCCTCTTATCAACTGGTTACCGAACGGTTAGTTTCCACACCTCAACCCAAAGCTACCTTTCTCACTGCCGGTCGATAAAACCCGTTATCGCTTCGGGTAAGTCGTCAATGGCGATTGAATTATAAACCGCCTTGCCTTTCCGCCGGCTAGTCAGTATCTGCCGTTTGGCCATAACCTTTAGATGTTTGGACAGCAGTGTTGGCTCCACCAGCAGCTTCTGGTGTAAATCAGATACATTGATCTCCGGTTGTTTTCTCAGGGTATTCAGAATACGAAGCCGGGTGGGATGGGCCAGCGCTTTTACGAGTTCAGCGGTCTTGCCAATTTTTATGTCATCCATTGGTGATGCGTTTTGTACGAATCTGATCGACCTGTTTAGTAAGTGGATGATGTGTTGGGTAATTCAGACACCAGAACGCTTATTAAAAAAGTAACTCATATGAATAAAGGTTAATGATGTGACCTTTTGTCCAAACAACTGTCTAAGGGGGATAAAGTACAAGTTAACTGTCAAATGCCCGGACGAATTGAGCTGGGCTTTTTTGTTGCCTTCTATTTTAAAAGGTAGGCAGTGAGCTAAAATGATAGAAAAACCTAACTGGTTTTTTTCGATTCAGCCGGATTGAGGTTACCTGCATTCGATGCCGGGACACAGGCATGCTCTCCCCCGTGGTTAATTTGACAAACATAAGCCTGGGTGTCGCTCGGCTGACCTGCGAAACGTAAGCGGGGTTGATCAGGGCTGATCGATGAATGCGAATATAGGTTGGTAAATGCGCTTCAAATCGCTTTAGGGTATAGCTCACCAGTATGGGTCTGGCATGGTCCAGTAAATAAACCAGTGTATAATTACCCTTACCTTCCAGTCGAACAATGCGTTGAGCATCGTGAATCAGCCGGTATCCCGGAACATGGTCGGGGAGATCATCCTGTGATGGAGTAACCATTCGATAACTCGTTGAAAGGGCTTATCAACTAGGGGATTTTGAACCAAACCGCTTCTCCCGTTACAAGAATCGTATTCGCCGATGAATGAAGCGGATACCCAGATAGGTATAGAGTAGTAAAGCACCTGTTTCCAGGATCGCTTCCAGGGGATGGTGAGCATATACGCCGGATCGGTAGTCCTGCACCCAATCAATCATGGCAGCCGAGTAGCCAACGATGCTTAACAAGCTTCCCAAGACAAAAAGCCCAACCCATAGTTGCTGATGCATATCTGTACGTACGACTAATTCGATCAAGTAACATTACAACAGTTTACAACCCATAGACTGAAAATATACTCGACGGTTTAACCGGCCCACGGACACAGTTGAATCCCGGCGCGGATTTGCTGCGGCCGGTCCGCTCGCAGCTCCACTCTGCATGACTTATCTTTCAGAGCCGGATAAGTCATTCGATTACTCAGGTACGTAAACCGTTTCATTAGAGGTAAAACGACCTTCTAATATCACTATTTGATTTATTTTTTAAACTTTAAGGTGACTTTTTGTTAACTTTGTTGTCTACTCAACAGATAGCTGATTAAACCCGTGGAAAAGAGCCATTCCCTTATTTCGGTCCTGGGTATGATTTCCCTCTTATCGACCTTGCGAACCTTGTTTCCCGATCCCCTGGGTTTCTTACAACTCAGTCACTCGATCTTAGGGTGGCTCTTTTTTGTCGTTTCAGGCATTGGCTGGCTCTGGTGTGTATTACTGACAGGGATGCTGCGCGACTACCTGCTGCGTGAACACCATAGTCAGCAGGCAGGCCAGGCGAACCAGGGATTCTGGAGTTATAAGGCTTAATTCGATCGGTTAGGTACAGTTATTCATAAGCCGTATCTTGGCAGCTCTGCTAGGGTATTGGCCTTATACATGATGAAAAAGCGGATTACCATTCTGCTTGTGATGGGGGTGTTACTCATCCCGCTCCTTGTTCGAACCCTGTTTCCTTCGCTTTATAGTCGGATCTGGGAAAATTATCCGATTTACGGTTTTTTTCTGGTGCTCATCCTCGATATCGTTTGGATATGGGTGGCTTTGTTTGGGGCAATGGTAGCCAGTCGGATCATCCGACGAATCCGTAAACGACCAGACTAATTTGGCAGAAGTATTTTCGGATACGTATTTTTAAGTTTTTAGTCCTCCCATCAACAGCATTGCTTTACTTTCATGCCGTAGGGTATAGTCTGCGTTTGTTTGCCAAATAGCAGAAGTATTTAGCAGAAAAATACGGGTTTTACCGGTTAATCAATTATGAAACCCGTATTGGTGTATAGCCATGGATTCCTGGTTTCCGTCTTGAAATCCCCTAAGTTCACTCGTTCAGTTCATCGCATATTGTCATACAGGGCGTTCGCTCTTCCAGCACGGCTGGCAGCCGCTGCAGGGCGTCAGTAGACAGTAACCCGCGATTTCTTCAGTAAGACCAGACGAGCCTCTTCAAGCTAACCAACAAAAAAGCAACCCACATCACTGGTGAGTTGCTTTCCAATTGCATTTCCTCATAAACCTTAAACTCCTCCCTTTTCTTCCGATTAGGTAATACAAAGCTACGTGAGACCAGAATGGCATTACCTGGTTTTCGATGAACAGTAGATTTTTAACCGTTTTCGACCAAAAACAGACGATTTCTGTTACCTTTTAGTTTATTTGAGTAACAATATGCTTGATGGATTGGTGGTTGTTGGTTTGGTAGGGCGCATCACTAAAAGCTGACACCGTAACTTATTAATGCTTACGAGCCAATATTGCTTTATGATTATGATGAAAACGAATTGGCAGGACCGGTATACAAAAAGCAACCCGGCATATGCTGGATTGCTTTCCGATCCTATCCACACCATAGTAAGGCTGCCTGAAGACAGCGCTTACTTGATGGCATAAAGGTAAGATAAAGAGGATTCTGTTTAAGTAGCTCTTTCGAATCGTACACGATTCGCCACGGGCACTCGCTAGAATCATGAGCAGGGGTTCAGTACCCTATTTTACCGAATCAACCTGACTAAACTAATCGCCTGGCAGTTGATTCAGCAGCCGATGACGTTGCTCACCTGTCTGCCTAGATTTTGTCGATAAAGAAATTCATCTGTCGTCGTCCCGCTTTTTGAACCGGCTCGATTAACGAAGTATCCGACTTTCTGATCACTTTTTGGGCGGGCGTTTTCCAGCGCAACCAACTGCCGACCCATTTTCAACCCTGCTTTTCACCTTGGTCATAGGCCATTCGATTCTCAAACACCCCGGGCTTATCGGTTGCTTGAACGCGAATTACTCTCGCTTCGGCTTCATTCGTCATGTAAAGGCGAGCTGGCCCAGGCGAATTCCATTTCTCGGGCCGATGTGGCGGCTTGCATGCTAGCCCAGCAGGACAGCCAGGACCATTGGCAACAGGCGATTGCGGTGGCCTACTAATGGTCATGAATGCTTAACAACAGTTTGGCCACTGAGTCGAACTACTGCTTGTCGAACCCCTCTTCAGAGCAACTACGCTTGGTCAAAGGCCCCTCAAGTTCAGATCGGCATCAAGCGATAATCAATTAAGATCCAGAGTCTCTATTAACGCTCCAATCTGAGACGAAGTGGGTTGCGAGGTTGAGCATTAATGTGAACGAATTTGGCCGCAACTACTGAAGAGGTGGCTATATCCCTAAAAACGACTGACATTCATGTGGCTCAGCCTTCACCAACTGGTTTGATTCGTCAACAATTGAGATGTATTAGCCTCAACTTTTGTTAAATTTGTGAACATCGATCAAGCTATGGCAACGACAAACACGAAATCAAAAGCTAGGAGGCCCCTCAAGATAAAACTCCTAAACGCATCGGGTCAAGTGATCGAGGGTCTCATCCCATCTGGCCATCTGTCAACCGAAGACCCTGGATTGGCTATTGCCAGTGAGTTGGGTAAACACAAACACCTTGATCCCACGCCCATTCCTTGATTACGCTTACTAAGCCTGCCTTATTGTGTGATACGGGCCTGCTGAGCCGTGTTTTTCTAGCCAAATCACCCTTCCTGGAAGCGTATCAAGTTGCAATTGAGCGCTTTCAAGAAGTCATCAGCACGGCTGTTTTTATTGAGCTCCAACACTGGTTACTCATCCAACGGGGCCTAGCCATGCCCATTAGTCGGGCCGAGTATGATCGGCATCGAAAGCGGTTGGACGATTACATCGTTTTAAATAGTGATGGCGTTAGTGAGCAAGCCTTAGAAGTGGGCCGTCGATGGCCTGACACCGGAGTAGGGGATGCCTATACAATTGGTACGGCCCTGGTTTTTGACGTGCCGGTTTTTACGCTTAATCCAAAGCATTTCGAGCGGGTGAAGGGGCTTAGTTTATACAAGCCTGCTAATTATCAGGAGCTACTCCAAAGCACTAGGCGTACTTAAGTAACCTACTGCTACCATACAATTTGGTGCCAATTATCTGCTTGGGTAAAAATCTAAACTCGAAATTGTCGATTGAAACGGGCGTTAAAAAAACTATACCTAAGGGCTTAGCAATTACTTGGACCCCAAAACTCTTCTCTCCTAAAGGATAAATTCACTGAAAAGCGCCTAAATTAGCTGTATAACAAAACTCCAGTTTTGTTATACTTTTCGTCTAGGTGAACATAACGTAGGTGGCTGTTGCAAAAGTCGATCCAGCTGTGAACCGACTCCTGAAATCGGTAGTTTTAAGCCCTTTATTGAGGCCTAAAGATCTATTGATTTATAGGCATTGAACACGATCCGGACTTTTGCAACAGCCACATAGCATATGCTACGGATATGGCAAGACAGTTATTAAACCGGTCAATATCAACGACGCACTTACTCCATTCGAAATCGATTAATTAAATGCCAGTCCTTGTTACTTTCTGAACCATTCTACAGGCTATATATTAGTTAGTTTAGATTTAAACATACACCACAACCATTCAAAAAAGCCTCGGGATAAAACAGGAAAAGACTTTAGCTTTCTACCTTATTAAAAGTTGTCGTGAAACTTGTCATTTACTACAAACAGCCCGATAGTTCTTTTTATTGTCAAGAGTATTCTTAATTACTTAGGTCAATTTCCAAAATTTCTTCACATGTTACAAGCAGGTCAGTAAATACAAGATAACATTGAATCGAATTGCCAAGATGGAATAGCAAGTCTGTTTGGGCATAATGTTGAGCCAATGTCCCAGAAATAGGGCTTGACACCATTCAAAAAGGTTTCTGCACGGGTAATAACACCCATTATAGCAAGGTTTTAGCGGGCTGCAATTAATAAGGCTAACCCAATGGTGTAACAGATCAACATGCCATTCAGCAAGCTATTTACACCCCTCGGTGCCGATCGAAATTCACGCCAGATGTAGATGCCCCACAGCGCGGCCACCACCGTAGCTCCCTGTCCCAGTCCGTAACTGATGGCCGGTCCGGCCTTGTCGGAGGCCAAGATGCTGAACGACATACCTAGGCACCAGATCATACCACCCAGTACACCCGTCAGGTGGTTACGGCTACTGCCCCGGAAATAATCAGCATATCGAACGGGCGTACCCGCAAAGGGTCGCTGCATCAATAGTGTATTGAATAGAAAATTACTAAAAAAGATACCCAGAGCAAAAAAGACAACCGCCGTGTAGGGACTGAGCTTACCTGGTTCGGGTCGATCGAATTGAGGAAACATGGCCTGAGCTACGTAGCCATAAAACAAGCCCATCAAACTACCGGCAACGATTGACAGGACCAGTCCTTTGGTCGATACGCTATAGCTGGTCTTAGCGGAACCGGCGGTGGCCTGCGTAGCGGTTCGGCGGTAGGCAATAGCGTTAAGCAGGATCGCCAGTACAATAAGGGCCATCCCTCCAAACAGTAGGCCCGCATTGCCAACCGGTGCTTTTAGGTAGTTCACCACGACGCCAATGACAAGCGCCAGCCCAATCCCAACGGGAAAGGCTACCGACATACCGGCAATCGAGATAGCCGCCCCCAGCAGAATGTTGGCGGCATTGAAGAGTACTCCACCCCACAAAGCTGACCCCAGGTAAGCCGAGTCTGCCTGTTGAACATCCGCCACAAAGGGGCGTCCGCTTTCACCTTCGCTACCCAGAGTAAGCGCCAGCAGCAAGGCTAGGCCAGCGATGCCCAGTACGTAATCCCAGTAGAATAACTCGAAGCGCCAGTTACCGGCTGACAGTTTCTGGGTGTTGGCCCAGGAGCCCCAGCAAAGCATGGTAACCACGCAAAACAGTACGGCCGTGCCGTAAGACTCGATAATGAACATAGAGGCTTAAGGGGTTAGTAGCGGGCTAGAATGGGTTTGTCGCCAAAAATGATCAGACTTCGCAGGCGCACTGAGTTATCCTTGTCGGGGTTAAGCAGCTTCAACCTAAGCGAATGCTTGCCCAGTGATAGTTGGTACTTCCAGGTCAGATCATAGCGACGGCGAGTGAAACTAGCCGGGAGTTTGGCCGTTTCCAGCTTTTTATCGTCCAGGTAAACCTCCACCTCGGCCGTGTAGTCACTTTCATATTCGTACTGGCCTTTCTGTACCTTTGGCTTACTATCACCAACGACAATAAATCCAACTCCATCGAATGTAGCGGTGTACTCATCGGTCATGTCTTTGTTGATGGCTCGTTTTTCGGTTGGAAAGTGTCCGGTAAACCCCTGCTCCAGCCGCACGGTTTTGGGCGTTTGCACGGCTATAGTAACGGCATTGCCTAACACCTTGCCTCCGTTGCGTTCAATGACCTGAAGCGCGTGCTTCATACCAATGCCATAAACATCATTGAGCGACATGGTGGTATACTTAAAGTCGATGTCTTCTGCTTCGCTGATGCCCAGTTTCCAATAGGCAGGAATTTTATCGTAACCTAGCAACGTGCCCAGAATCCCCCGGCCGACGATGGGTTACAGTCCGAATCCTGACCGGCGCGAGTGCTGATCTGCATAGTTTTGGTGTAGTCGCCCTCCCCGTACAACAGGCCCAGCACAATGTAGGCCGAGTTGATTTTCGCATCGATATTATATGGAGCAAATATGCCATCCGGGCAGCCGACTTCGTCCGCCCATTTACGCTGTATTTCCAGCCAGGTCCGCTTCCAGTCGTTCGGATACTGGCCGTGCCACTTAATCACATCGGAAATGCACTGGTAAAAGGTACTCTGGGTCGGCACGGCTTTCAGGCCTTCGCGAACGACGTAGTTAATGTCGTTGTTCACAAAGGCCATCGCGTACATAGCTCCTACATAGACACCCCCGTACCAGCCGTCGCCGTAGTTCATGATATGCCCAATCGGATCGCCAATTTTAATCGCCGTATTGGGCATACCGGGGGCCATCAGCCCCGAAAAGTCAGCCTCAATCTGGAAGTCGATATCGTCGGCATGAGGGTTGTTTAGCCAGTGCCCCGATTCGGGCGCTTTTATGCCGTTGAGCACATTATAGCGACCTACCTGGTTAGCATGCCATAGCATGTAGTCGGCCCTGGCGAAGGCATTGGCATGGTCGCTGACGGGTGCGTCGAGGCCTTTTTTCTCGAACACATCCACAAACGTCAGGTCCATGTAGAGATCATCGTAGAGGCCGGGATTCTCAAGCATGGTTTTCTTGATGTAGCCATCATACCACGGAATGGGCTGATACTCATTCATCATAGTACCATTGAATTTGAATTCGGTTGGTCCGCCGAAAGTGCAGCCGATGAGTTGACCTGCCCAGCCACCCTTGATCTTATCCTGTAATGTGGCTTTCGACATGGTTACGGTAGCGGGTATTCCTGTTCCAGGTCGCACTGGTGCCGGATTGAACGCAGACAGGACCAGTAAGGGAAGAATGAAATACGTTTTTTTCATGGGGCTTAAAACGATTGTTAATGTGATGGAGAAGTCAATACGGGTAAGGCGTCTACCTCGTGCCGGTAAGGCAAGGATGTCTGTGCACCCAGTCGGGTAACCGAAATCGATGCGGCTTTGCAGGCGAACCTAACCGCTTCAGGTAACGCCAGCCCTTCGGCCAAGGCCACGGCCAGCGCACCGTTGAAACAGTCACCGGCCGCCGTCGAATCCACAGCCGTAACGGGCGGGGTGGCAATCAGGGATGCTTCCGCAGGAGTGGATAGATAAGCGCCCCGCGCACCAAGGGTAATGATGACATTCGGAACGCCGGATTCGTGCAGCCGTTGGGCGGCCTGCCGAGCCGTCGTTTCGCCGGTGACGCGTACGCCCGTCAGTAATTCGGCTTCGGTTTCATTCGGCGTAATCACATACAGACACGACAGGATAATCGGGTCGAGAGACTGCGCCGGGGCGGGGTTCAATACGACCCGTATACCCCGCTCATAACTTTGCCGAATGGCGTAGTCAACCGTGGGGAGGGGCGTTTCTAATTGAAGCAGCACCACGGCGGTCGCGGCATCGGTCAAGGCGGCCAGTGCCTGAGCTACCTGCGCCTGCCCCAGCCGGGCATTGGCACCGGACGCGACCATAATGCAGTTTTCGCCCTGATTGTCTACCCCAATAAGAGCTACGCCCGAGGGCTCGTCGGCATCGGTCGTCACAAAATCGGTTCGAATGCCTTCCCGCTCAAACTGCTGACGTGCCTGCTGACCAAACACATCGTTCCCCACAGTAGCCACAAAGGTAATCGTAGTTGAGGGTGCCCCCTTAGCCAACCGCACGGCGGCTACGGCCTGGTTAGCTCCTTTACCTCCGGGATTCATCAGAAATGTCCCACCGATCACCGTTTCCCCGGGAGCAGGCAGTTTATCCCCCTTAATTACCATATCGGTATTCGAACTACCAATGACACAAACGACAGCCATATCTACGAATTTTATTTGTTGAACAACCCTGCATTCAGTATACTCATTACATTCGCCATGCCCAATCAATAAGCCCTTTAACGCAAATTGACTGACCACAAAAACATTTACTTGAGTCTCCTATTCCCGATACCGTATTGAGAAGGGTGCTTCTGATGCCTCAGTTGCTACAGCTCTTTTAATTTGAAATAACAGAACAAGGGCCAGGTATGAGGATGCGAGCAGTACCCCTGGAAGGCCCGTTTCAAATCGGGTGAAGGTACCCAGAAAGCGTACAGGCCTTCTCGGTATAAGGTGGAGTTGACCTCATCGGCAGCGGTCCACTGACCCATCCAGTACGACGGATAGTTTAGCGTATAGTTGTGAAACGAAAATTTCATCAATAACGACCAGGCTTCGTCTTTATCGAACGTAGCCACACCGAGCAGTACAGGATACTCCAGAGAGAACCAGATACCGCCATCTTCGCCATCGGGGTGGCGACCCCATAACGAGCGCTCCCGGGTTCTGATACCGATTTTCTCCGGCGTCAGCACTTTGCTTTTTACGTAGTCGTAAATCTCTTTTTTCGTGCGACCGATAAGCCCGGAACCTGCAATAGATACCCCTGCGGTTCCAGGCAAACATTATCGACTCCAAATTGTAAGGAACGACTTAGATAAGCCCGGGCCGAATATTTTCGATCACCCAGATCGCGCATATACGCATGCGCAATGTTAGCCTCATAGTCCGTCAATGCCATTACCAGCGAGTAAGCCTGCTTATTTTCTGATTTTTTCAGTGCTGCGATCAGTTTGGGGAAAGTAGCCAGTACTACTACCGAGTTGAGATGCGACTCAGCCGACCCGGCATAGATATTGGGTGAATAATCATGAAAAAAGCTGTCACTCCAGTCAGAATTCAGCATCTTCACCAACCCGTTCGGCCCTGTCCCTATCTCATCGCGCAGGTAGATGAAATACTTTTTCACCATCGTCAGAACCGACTCTTTCTTTCCCGCTTCGGCCGGGTAACAGGCGACCTCCTCGGTTAGAAATGGGTAGTCCTTCGTGATCAACAGGTATTCGGCGAGAGCATAAAAGAAAAATAACTGCTCATCACTTTCTTTGTACAACGAAGGGGCCGTGTACCCAAAACCGGCATTGCCCCGCTTAATTTCTCCGTCGGCTCCTGAGTGCTTGATCACGTACCGCAAAATGGATTTGGCCAATGCCGGACTGGTATAGCAGGCTGCCAGAGCCGCCTGCAAATGATCCCGGTTCGAGATATTGTCGCCGAAATAATAGCTGTAGACCGTTCCCTGCGGAATGAATGTTTCCTGATAATAGGCGCTGTACTTGGCCGATGCTTCGATCATATGCGCATTCCAGAGCATTTCCCGCTTGAAAATATCGTTTTTCTCCGCCGACAGATCGGGCAGTTTAGCCTGCCACTGTTGTACGAATAAACCCTCCCATGGGTCGCTCAGGCTAGCTCCCCGAAAGAGGTCTGCCACCTGCGCTTCCACATCCGCAAAGTTTGTCTGCTTATGGTTGGTTGCCAGTCCGATCACTACGTTAAACCGCATGGTCTGACCGGGTTTTAAGGATGCCTTTACGGTTGTTGATAACGTATCGCCTTCCGCCCTTACCGTCGACTGGTAATCGACACGCGAATGATCGGCGTACATAAACACCGAAGGCGGGCCAACATCGTAACTATAGTTTTGGGTGGGGTTCGGCAGCACCAGAAATGCATTGGGAGTGTACGTAATGTTCGCAATGGCCAGTTGCTTCTTTGGATCGATCCGCATCGTAGCCTTATAGGAAAGCGGGCGTTTCGCTTTGTCAGTATACTGGGTGCCGTTGAGCACAAAATTGACCAGCATCCGCTCGGTATAGGCAAAATCCTGCGTATCGTTGCTGCTGTTTTTCAAGGTAACCGTAACCACAAAAGCGGGGTTGCCGGTATTGATGGCGGGGGAAGGCTTAAGGGAAAGTATGCGGGTACAACTCACCTGACTGGGTAGCTGATACGTATACTTCGCAAAGCCCACGCCAACTGTTTTTTGCACCGCTGCCGGATCGGCAGCTATTGACTTGAGGCCAACCAGTGTTACTTTATTGATTGTCTGGCCATCTCTAAGCACGATATGGGCATCATTCCAGCCATAATTGGTTTGGGATGCGGCATTCACTCGGGCCCAGGCTCTTTCGGCCGTTAAAAACTGATAGGTGCCGCTCACATGCGTCAATAAGGCCATGCGATAATTGCCCAGTAAGAAATAGGGATCTTCCGGCAGATTGGCATCCTGGCCCTTGTCGTCCCTGGCGGTAAACGGTAGGGCACCCGTATATTGATAGGTGGGCAGTCCCTTTGCCGATAGTCCCCAAACACCAATTGGCTGGGCAAGGGCCATTTGTTGGCCTACTAGAAGCCAGACAATTAACAGAAACACTACTTTCATGAAGTAAACCGTTCTTTGATTGTCAAACAGACAACGGGTTCGTTATTCCCGGTTTTAGCCGGATGGCCGCTCAGCTTCCAGTGTTCTACCCTATCCTAAACGGTATTCAGAATGCTTTGGGACGCGTTATAAGGCGCCCAGTTGCTGTACTGATTTTCGCACATAAATCCGCAGACTCGTAAGGGCTACTTTGAGAGTGTTGTAAACCGTTTTCATGGATATGTCCATCACCTGAGCGGCTTGCTGATACGTCAGCCCTTTCATGTACACCAGATACAGAATTTCTTTCTGGCGCTTCGGCAGTTTGTTCAGTTCCGCTCTGACTACCCGGTTTTGTTGCTCGATCAATTCCTGCTCCACCACGTCCTGTTCGTACGGCGGAATTGAAAAATCGGCCTGATCGAATAGATACTCTTCCGAAGACAACCTGTTCGACCGGCTCACCGTATCCAGCAACCGACGGCGCAACGCCCGGTAGAGATAAAACCGAATATTATCCGTAGCTCCCAGCCGATCCCGGTTTTCATAAATGTGCAGAAACAGCGTATGCAGGCAATCTTCAACGAGGGGCTTGTTTCGAACCAGGTTGTACCCATACCGATACAGGTCTGCCGCAAACAAATTGTAGAGCTGCGAGAAAGCGTCACGGCTGTCGGCACGACAGGCATTCCACAGTTGGATGTGCTCGCTGGTAGTCAGTCGGTTATTCATGGATGGGCTGTAAACGGTTACTGAAACTTCACCAGACTTTTATCGGCTATCAGGATGGGCGCGTCGTAAATCGGAATATCGGTGAAGGTGTAGATGGCCCCCGTTTTTTTCCATTGACTGGCCGGAATTTCATACACGCCACCCGTGATAATGTCGACGTAAACCGGCGTGTCGATGTTGGCATTGGCAAACGAGAACGACAGGCTACGGGTTGCGTTCGATTCGACGGGAATGTAATCGTTTGCCCAGATCGTAAACACCTGCTTTTTCGTGTCTTTGTGCTGGTAAGCATACACCGCCAGACTCCGGTCAGTACCGGGTGAGTAAGTCATTTCGGCCTTGTTTTCGGGCACGAAAGCCCGGTTGTAGGTATGGTCCAGCTTTTTAATACGTTGCAGCGAATGGTCGAAGATGGCCGTTACGTTCTGAATGGCGTAGTAGGCGATTTTGGGACGGATCGCTTGTTTCGTCGAATCGGACTTGATGATTCCTTTATAGTTGAGACGGTTAATTGGTCCATTAGTGTACGCCATTTCGATAATACCGAACACGCTTGTTTCAATATCGTGGCCCAGGTCGCCCAGCATCCGGCGCGTGTCCCATTTGGCCTGTGTCAGCTCACTCCACTCGTAATCACCCAATGCACCCCGACCAAAACCAGGGCTTGACGGTGCCCCATTTTCACCCTGCCGCAGCGGAATAGTTGGCGCGTATTTATCCAGGACAGCCCGCAACTGCATCACTTTTGGATAGTGCGAATCGGGGTTGTAGGTATAGTCGTGGTAGGTAAAATTATCGAACAGGTTGATTTTCTTTTTCTCAGCCAGTACCTTGAAGAATCGGTCGGCATAATCCAGACCGATGTGCCCCAGCGCCAGTCCCGACACCTTCGCGTCGGGTTGGATGCGTTTGATGATGTCGATGGTACGAATATTCAGCGCAGCAGCTTTTTCGGGCGTATTTTCCTGATTGTCGCCGAAATTGGGTTCGTTCCAGATTTCCCAGTCGACCACCTTGCTTTTGTATCGCGTCACCAACGCTGCGACCCACTTATCCCAGGCTTCCAGCGCTTCCTTCGACGTAGGCACCCCGGCCCCCAGGTTTGACCCGCCCCCATTCGGGTAATTATGATTCCCGTACGAGGTTTGCAGCCAGGGTTTCAGCCCCCGTTTGTGCGCATCGTCGATGATATGGTCGAGCCAGGCCCAGTCATACTGCCCGGGGCGGCCATCCGTCTTTATTTTTTCGGTTTTGTCCCAGCCTGCCTGCATCCGCAATCGCTTGATGCCCAGTGGAACGAGGTATTCCTTGTACTGGTCATAGTCAGTAAAGTCACGGTCCATCGTCTCGCAACCAATCAGCCAGTTGGAGGATTCAATTTCGTTGGTCGAACGGGGCTTCACACTACCCAGATATGGTAAGTCAATCTTGAACGATGTTTTGCTTCGATCCTTACCCGTGTCGATTTTCTGGGCTAAAACAGTTTCAGATTGGGCTACTAGCAGGCAGAGGGCAGCTAATGTGGTGTTAACGAAATAGGTTGTCATATAGGGAATGAATTTAACAGACTGTCCTGAATTACTTCGGTTTAGCAGGTCCGGATACACTACCCGGAATGATCTGAACTGCTAGTTTGGTGGTACTATTGCCTGGCGATGCCAGCCGAACGACAATTCGACTTACGCCCGGATTTGGTGAATCCTGTGTGTTCCTTGCTACAGAAACATCCTCAATGTCGATGGTTGTACCAACCGGCGATTCAATGAGCAAGGCCAGCGACTTACCATCCTGACGCAATAGCAACCCGTTGGGCGTTCGGCTTATGGCCGCTTTAGTGAGCCACTGCCACGACGCGTCGACGGGCTTATTGCCTGTGGTCCATTGATCTTCGATAGTCACCGAACGGTCGGCATTAAGCGTTACCCCACGTTGGACATGAGTGACCTGATTACGGTAAAGAGATGTCAGATCGACTGAGTTTCCCATGCTTCCCTTTTTGACCGGTAACGTAGTGACTTCGCCTTTGCCAGTGATGTCCTGATACGCCCCATCAAACCGGAGAATGTTGTGTCCCTCCGGGCCAACCCGGAACGTAGTCCAGCGGTTGCTGGTTTGAGCATAGCTCCACAGGTCGAGTTTAGCAGCCCGCATCTTATCGTAGCTCTCCGTTCCCAGATCCAGCGCCCAGCGAACACCATCGGCTTCGAGCACGAAACTGCCCACATCCATATGCGCGTGGGAGTGATTGGGCGTCCCTCCTTTTAAGGCCACAAAGGTTGCCATCGGGTCATTCCAGGCCGACCGCATAACCGCCATGGGCAAAACACCCTGCGAGGTCCAGTGGCGGGATGATGCCGTCACGGAGGATGCGACTAGCGAGGGTTCCCACCACAGCAGTTCGAGGGGCGTATGCCGGTTGGGATGAACGCTGCTTTTGGTATTCGAAATCGCTGCCCGATACAGTGCATGTACGTCAGCCACTTCCTGCCGGGCCAGATCCGGGCGATGGTTTTCTCGGGCGAACCACAGCATAATGGGCTCGTTCTGCGTTTCGGCGTGGTAGTCGGAATAGTTGAAATCCAGCCCACTCGGCCCTACCATTTGCAGGTTAAAATCAGCCGTTTTGAGGAAGCCGGAAAACTGTTCGAGCCCATAGCTGGTGCCCAGCGCCGACCGAAGTGCTTCGATGAGCAACACATGAAACGTAGTGCCATACGACCAGTAACTTGGCCCTTCGGGATAAGCCCCATCCGGTGCGTAAACGGCTCCCGCATGGGGCAGGTTTTTGATAGCCCGGTTGATAATCTGTTTGGCCAGTTCGGGCTCGCGTTCGGCAATCGCCAGGGCACCCACTGTCAATCCGCCGTGGCACACCTGCGTCCAGTTAAAATCACCGTCTACCCAGCTACCGTCCCCCTCCGATACGTCCAACGATGGCAGTAAGGCATTTTTGACAATAGATCGGGCAATTTGATCGCGTTCATCCGGTGTCAGCTCAGCATACAGCCAGTCGAGGCCAATACCAGCCGCCAGTGACCCTTCGCCAACATCCAGAAAGTGGTTCGGTGCCCAGTCGGGCAGATCAGCCAGTTGCCGAAGTTCCTGACGGGCACGGTTCAGAAATCGTTGGTCGCCCGTTAGCCGGTAGCTCATGGCGAGCGTTAGGATACGGCCCTGAACGGTACGCATCGGCCCGAATTTGAAGCCCGTCGACGGGTACACGATCTGTTCGGAAGTCAATGTCTGTTCGGCGGTTTGCAGAATATATGACCGCAGTTGTCGGGAAACCGAATCGCTCTGATTTTTCACTTCGATAAACCGGGTGGCACTGGCAAACAAACGCGGGTGGTCGGGTACGTGCTGAAACTGTACCTGGGCGTGAGCAAACGTACTCAGCCAGCCCAGCAGCGCGACGCCCCACAAGCGATTCAAAGGTCGCATTGGAGCAGATATTTCATCCCAGCGGGATTGTTGTCAATCGTTTCAAATACAGCCTTCGCATCGGCCAGCGGAGAAATCTGCGTAATGAGCGCGTCGAGGGGCAATGTACCCGAAGCGGCCAGCGCAATGGCTTCATCGAAGTCTTCGGGTTCATACACCCGCGCCCCGATCAGCTTTAGTTCACGCCAGAAAAAGCGGAACAGATCGACTGCTTTCGGTTCGGCATGGATAGCGACCATCACAATTCGGCCCCGCACCCGCGATAGTTGCGTCATCACCGCTACGCCAGCCTGCACGCCCGATACTTCAAAAACCACATCAGCCATGGCCCCGCTTGTAAAGTCTTCCACCTGAGCAACCAGATCTGTTTCTTTGGGATTGACCGTTGCCAGCCCCATTGATCCCGCCAGTTTCAACCGGGCTTCGTTGACTTCCGAAATAAGTACCTTAGCGCCTTTTTGTTTGGCGACCAGCGCAATCAACATGCCGATGGGCCCGCCACCAATGATCACGACATTTTCGCCCGCCTGCACGTCGCCAAGCCGCACGTCGTGACAGGCAACGGCCAGTGGTTCCACCATAGCGCCGAGCGTCAGGGGCAGGTCTTCGGGCAGTCGGTGGAGGGTGTAAGCCGGTACGTTCCAATACTGCTGCATACCGCCGGGCGTATCGATGCCAATGAATTTGAGGTTCTGCCCAATGTGCCGAACGCCGTTGTCGACAGCCACTTCCTGCCCCGGCTTGAGTGGCCGAACGGTTACCCGGTCGCCGGGTTGCCAGCCCGTAACCCCCTCACCTACCGCGTCTATTTCGCCCGACACTTCGTGACCGATCACCTGCGGCAGCGTGAGCCGTTGCGCCATAGCACCGTGATAAATGTGAACGTCGGTGCCGCACACGCCACAGTACGCCACTTTCAAACGAACCTCGCCGGGCAGTGGCGACTGTAGATCAACGTCCTGTAAATCAAATGTTTTATTGCCAATAAAATGGAGAGCGTTCATGAATTGATTGTGGTTATGTTATGTAGAGACGCGACATGTCGCGTCTCCTGTGCGTCAGCAATAGCAAGCGTTAGAAAATACGATTCGGCCAGTGAAACCATTCGGCCAAAAACCATCCGGTGAGGAGACGCGACATGTCGCGTTTCTACGGTAATTGATTCCGTTCCAGTATCTGTAACATATTCCCATCCGGGTCAAACAAGTTGCGGACTTTGCCGCCACCGATGGCATTGATGACCGAACCGCCCCAGCGAACCCCTTTTGTGTCGAGAAAAGCGATGGCTTCTTCGATGTTTTCGACCCTTAGCGCCAGATGCGACCAACCGGGTGTCCAGGTGGTGCGTTCGGGCCGGGCGGTGTCGTCTTTGGGCATCACTTCGAGCAAGGTCCCATCGGGGGCTTTGAGCATCCAGACAGGTTTCGGATGTTTGAACCACTTTTCGTAGCCGAACACATCACAGTACCAGTCGGCGAGGGCTTCCACATCGTTGGCCGCTACGCCGGTGTGATCGATGCCGGTAATTCTCAGTTGACTCATGGGCTTAGACGCGAATCAGGGAATACATAGTGTCTTGCGGTACGACATCCCACCGCCGACCATGCCCCGAAATCAGGGAAAGGTGATAGGTGGCTTCGTCCTGAACGATCAGCGTCCATTGCTTCTCATCATTCGATAGAGTAATTGAATTGCCTTCCTGCTGTAATTGCCAACGATCCAGCCCAATAGCTTCATCGAGGGCAATCGCGTGAACGACCGTGCGGGTGACAGCCGGGGCCGTTTCTGTCCAGCGGTAGAGCAACCCGCTGCCAGGCTTGCCTTCGCCGTACTGGTTTGGCTCAACGTGATACGCATCATGTACGTATCCGTACACGGGATGGCTGAGCTGTGCAGAGCCAAGGTGGAACAACTTCATTCCAGCTTCGTTACGCCGAACAGTCAGGCACTTAGGCTGGCTGTCGACCTTGGCCTGACCGTCGCGGTTGTTGACGAGCCAGTTCCATACCGTTGTCACGGGTTGCGTCGCTTCGATCCGGTCTACCACAAATAATACATTACTTCCGGCCATGAGCCAGAATCGTGAAAATCGACCCGTCGAACCGCGCTTTATAGGAGCGCCATACGCTGTCCCAACTTCTGACCCAACAACCGAGACGACTTCGTTCTGCTCAGCCAGCAATCGCCGGTTTCCCCGGTCAATGGGTTCGCCAGGCTGTCCATTGACGAGCACGCGCCGAGGCAGGACACTTTTCTGCTCCAGCATGGTGGCTTTGGCCTTATCTTCCTGCAAACCCAGCGTTTCC
Organism: Spirosoma sp. KNUC1025; assembly: GCF_045160025.1. Classification (GTDB taxonomy): domain Bacteria; phylum Bacteroidota; class Bacteroidia; order Cytophagales; family Spirosomataceae; genus Spirosoma. Next base: position 154,810 of record NZ_CP087141.1, on the reverse strand, counting down.
GCTTCCACCAGAAATGTGCAGGTATTGTGCGTTTGGGTACTGCTTTCCAGCCCGTGAATCAGGTTCCGGTAGCAACTATGACCGGGATCGACCAGCAGTCGTTCGCGGTTGTGAACGAGGATAAAACTGTTCAGATCGCCGTGCAAATGACCGGGCCCGTATAGTCCTTCACCCCCGCCATTGATGGCCACAATGGTATGTCCGTCCCAGGCATCGCGCATAAACGTATGACCGTTGCTGAACGACGCCGTGAGGGGCAAACCAGCCTCCTCCGGACTGACAGACTTTGTATCGTGGATCAACAGCGGCAGGGTCAAAAAGCCCCAGTCGTTATGCATGCCAAACGTAGCCAGTTCATGCGGTCCTTGTGTAGGAATAGGCTCATAATACGTTGCAAATAGCCCGCGCGCCAGTCCTTTTTCTTCATATAAACTGCTACGTGCGGCCAGGTGCAACAGCAAATCGCCGGAAGGCCGGAACAAGGCCGCGCTGTCGTTGAAGTTGGCCGCACGAGCGCGGGGTTCATTCCCCCAGCCTGCCAGTGGTTTGGCATAAAACATACTACTAGCTACCCAGCGGATTCCCTTCCCATAGGCTCTTACGTCAAGTAGAGCGGCTTTTTCGGGTATTTTCGGCAAAGTGCTTCGTAGGAAAGCATGAGCGCAAAAGCCAGGTAGTTTCCATATTGAAGGGATTCACCATACGAACCGTCGGGCTGAAACGCCAGCGCACACCGTTGCCATTCCGACACGTAATGATCGAGCAAGGCTTCGTCGCCAAGCACCGCGGCTGCCACAATAACACCCGATGTCAGGATGCCCCGCCAGTTGGCCAAATGCGTGTTTTTATCAATCCACCGCCGACAAAGCGCAATTCCTTTATCAGTCAGTGCCTGCCGAATTTCGGCCTGTTCCGATTCAGAAAACACGTCGCGGGCCAAATCATAGACCGCACTCAACGCCCAGCACAAATGCGCCGTTTCGAGGTGTCCCGTCAGCGGTTCTGCGTGATCGCGAAAGGCAGGTCCAGCCCAATCATAAGCCGGAGTTCGGGCAATATCGAGCGTAACGGTACGTAGCCAGTTCGCCAATTTCGCTTCCGGCTCCAGGGCATACAGCATAGCCGCGTCGGACAGGTATTCGGCTACCGGGTAGTACCAGGCTACTGTCGCATCGGGACCGAGCAAGCCTTTGGTGGCTACCCGATCATACACACGCTGGTGCAGAGCCGCGTAAAATCGACACAGCAGCGGATCGCCCGTTCGTAGCTCATTCAGAATCCGGGTCCGTTCAGCGTCGGTTAAAAAACAAGCACCTGGTTGCTGAATGGGTGGCTCAGGTAGCCTGATGGCATCAGAAATAGCCTCCATTTTTCACAACGTCAGTTGGTTTCATTCCACTTTCTACCATTTCTCTGATTTCATCTTCCTTGTGCATAATCTTCTCGGCGGCAATCAGCACGTCATATGCAATATCTTTCGGGATCGAAATCACACCGTCAATGTCGCCAAACACCCAGTCGCCGGGCTTCACAGTCACTTCGCCCATGAGCACAGGTTTCTGGTAGTGGTGCATCCGAAAACGACCCAGCATACCCGTATTGGCTTTGTACTTATGAAAGACCGGAAAGCCCAGTTCCAGAATAGCCTGTGTATCCCGGATGCCATTGACAACGGCGCCCCGGCAGCCGATTCGCATAGCCGCCATGGTCATCACTTCGCCCCACTGCGAGGTGACGGTATCACCGGTACAATCCCAGACAACGACGGAATCCGGGTGAAGGTCTTCGAGCATTTGCGCGCGCATTTCAAACTCACCGTCCGTGGTAATGTCGGGACCACCTTTCACGGTAAAAGCCAGTCCCGCCATTTTCATGGCTTCCCGAAGCGGGGCAAATTCGGGCGGCAAACTGGTGGCGTGCATGTTGTAATTAAACCGCAGCACATCGTTGACCGCACCCGTGTAGAGTCGCAGATAGCGTTCCCGCATCTCGGAAACGGGGATGGGGAAAGGCGATGGAGCAACAGCCTGGCCGTTGCCGTTCGTATGGGTATGGAGTGTGTTCGTTATCATCCTGCCAGAAAGTTCATGTTATCGAAATTGATTTCCCGGATTACGACGTAATCCGGTTGGTTAAGCACAAACGTGATCACGTTTGCTACGTCCTCCACCTTCAGAAATTTCTCCCGTGGCACCTTGCGGTCGCCCCAGTAATCACTGTCGGTGGGACCGGGATTTACGTCGGTCACTTTAATGCCTTCTTTTATGACCTGATCGGCCAGCCCGCTGCTCAGCCCCCGTGCGCCAAACTTCGAGGCAGCATAGACAGGTGCATTGGGATTGGTACGTTGCCCGGCCATCGAAATAACCGTGATAATGTGGCCCTTTTTTTCGGCTTCATCACCTTCAGGGCTTCGCGGTTGCAGAGAAATACACCCCGCATATTCACGCTGACCATTTGCTCGTAGGTCTCCAGTTCGGTCATCGAGAGGTCGGTGGTTAGCACGCCCATGCCCGCGTTGTTCAGCAGCACGTCGATGGTCCCGAAGGCGTCCAGGCAGGCGGCAAATCCGGCCAGCACATCCGCTTCCACACTGACATCACCTTTGAACGAGCGGAGATTTTCGTGCTGCACTTCATCGGCAAGCTGACGAGTTCGGCTAAAATCGAAGACGTTCGCGCCCTTTTCGAGCAATTGAAGGGCCGTGGCCCGGCCAATACCACCCGATGCCCCGGTGATAAAAATGACTCGTCCGGCAGTCCGGTTGTTGTCGAGGTAACTCATGGTTGTGTTGTTCAGATTGATTTGTTGACCTAACCCCCAACCCCCTGAAGGACGGTCGGCCGCTGCCGGGCTTTTTACCCGGAGGTTTTAGCCCCCTTCAGGGGTTGGGGTTAGGCACGTTCAGATATTGTTATTTCGTCTTTTTGCACAGTGATTACCTTTCGCGCTCTGGACCACAAACCGTACGCAAGAATGAGGCATAAAATGCCAGCGCCGAGGGCCAATTGCCCACTCAGCATACCTCGGGACGGGAATCCCATAATCACGAACATCAGACCCGTCAATCCGAACGCAATGCCGTACATGAGTTTGATCGCGTCTTTGAAAACGTCCTGACCTTTTGAATCGGCTTCGGCCATAAAGGGCACCGTCAGCTTATGAAAAAAGGCGTTCACCTTCGTATTGTAGGCAGTATCGTTTGAGGGAAAGAATCCCGACACAACAAAGAGAATGGTACAAAAGGCGATCTCGACCAGCGTGGCCACTTCCCAACTGATGCCTTTGTTCATGTTCAGGATAAAGCCCAGCACGGTGCCCAGAAACAGCGTAGCCAGAGCGCCCCAGGGTTGTGGTTTTCGTAGAAGAATCCCGAAAATGACCGGCACGATCATAGGGACGGCAAAAACACCCGCCAGCAGTTTATTGGCTTCAAAAGCACCCCCAAATCCACCCACGAAAAGCGCTCCGACCGTCACAATAAACCCAACCAGCAGCGTCATCAACCGGCCTACCAGCAGCGACTCTTTTCCGCTGGCATTGGGGCGAAACACCCGTTGGTAAATATCGCGGGTCAGTACGCTGGCCGTTACGTTGTATTCGGCACTCAGCACCGACATGGTAGCCGCAAACATGGCCGCAATCATTAAGCCCATAATGCCTTCGGGCAACAGTTTGAGACACAAACTCACATAGGCCATTTCGGGGTTGTCCAGCTTCGGCAGAATAACCCGCGCGGCCAGCGGAGGAAACAGGAAGATGACGGGGAAAATGAAGAATAAGATGGACGAAAGAATCGCTAATTTCTGTCCGTCGGTTTCGTTTTTCGCACTGTAAAAACGCTGAATAAAAGTCCAGTTGCCACTGTAGCGAATAATGATCAGCACGTAGTAGGCAATCAGGAACAGCGGCATTCCTTTCTTACCGTTGAACCAGGTCATATTCTGCGGAATCACCGCCTGCATATGTTCAAAACCACCGGCGGCATTGTAGGCCAGGGGCACCAGAATCAACGTAGCAAAAAACAGAATAACGAACTGTACCACATCCGTGACGATTACCGCCCAAAAACCGCCCACGACCGTATAGAGCGTCACGACAACGCCACAGCCGATGACAGCCGTTCCAAACGGAATCCCCGATGCGGCCGTAACAAACAGACCAATCGAATACAGTTTAATCATGTCGTCGAGCAGCTTGAAGGCCACCCCGCTCCACGAGAAAATCTGCCGGATGGGTGCGTTATAGCGGGTTTCCAGAAATTCGACGGGGCTTAGAATCCCCGCCCGTTTCCAGCGTTTGGCAAAGAAAAAAACCGCAATTAGGGAAGGAAAGATGGTACTCCACAGCACCGTAATGGCTACCAGACCGTCGGAGTAGGCAATGCCCGCATAAGCCACAAAGATGAACGTACTGAACTTGGTCATGAAGTTGCTGATACCCCCCGCTATCCAGGACACCCCACTTCCTCCCTTGAAATAATCGTTGATATTCTTGACAAACCGGCCTAAGAAAATACCAATCCCCGACATCATAATCATGTAGAGAATGATGGCCGTATAATCGAGCGTTTTAAGTTGGCTCATGAGCGGTTATAGGTTAAGGAGGATACTGAAAACTACAATCTCTTTTTCAGAAGCTTATACTCGATTTTTCAGCGATCAACACTGGATAATCAGGGACCGGAAGCTCCCGAAATGTCCATTCGTCGCCTGATTTCTGGCACTGTTTTTTCGGGATTTCGTAGATTTTCCCGGTAACCAGATCGACGAAAACAGGTTGGGTAAACTGCACTTTTACGGTTACCGTCGTCGGTTTGGGCATGTATTCCTCAGCGGGTCGGGCTTCGCCATTCCAGAGCGTTACAAGACTCCCATTTCCTTTTGTTTGCCGGTAGACAAAGGCCGTTACGGTTTCCTGACTGACTGCTGGTTTAGTCGATGGCAGCCGTTCAACCTGATCATCGAACAGGGTGAATACGTGTTGAGCGGCTTTATATGCTAGCTTGGGCCGCTTGATGGTTTTGTCGGGGTTGGTTTGCAGCAATCCTTTTGTATTTACCCCCACCATATGATCGCCCGCGGTGTAGTGTATATCACTGATCGTGAAGAGGTTCGTAGAAATACCGCGTCCATGATCACCCAGCATCCGGCGAAGGTCCCATTTGGCCTGTGTTAGTTCGCTCCAGTCCTGATCCCGCAAGGCGCCAATCGTTACCGCTTTCGGGGTGGAAGGCGCCCCGTTTTCGCCCTGCATAAACACGACCCTGGGACTATAACTCCAGACCAGTTGCCGCATTTTTTCGATATTCGGATAGGATGAATCAGGGTTATGTGCGTAGCCATGATACGTCATAATATCGACCAGATCCAATGCGTTTTCACGTTTCAGTTCGTCGTAGAAGTCCTTTACAAAGTCTAGCTTCGTTACGCTTGCCATGCCCAGTGCAATGAGCCGGGCATGGGGCTGAATCGACTTCACCAGCCGGGCAGTACGAACATAGAACTGCCCAATTTCGGTACCTGTATGCGTTGGATTCAGATCGGGTTCGTTCCAGATTTCCCATTCCGGAACCTGATTTTTGTAGCGCGACACGATAGCCCGCACCCAGTTATCCCAGGCGGTCAGGGCTTCGGGCGAGGTCGGGATGTGGCCCGCCAGTTTGGCTTCGCCCCCACCTTCATAGATCGGATTGCCGTACGACAGTTCCACCCAGGGAGCCACTCCGCGCGAAGCCGCATCGGGAATGACGGCATCCAGCCAGGCGAAATCGTATACCCCTTTTACTTTCTCACACTTGCTCCAGCCACCCTGCAACCGAATTCGTTTGGCACCCAGCGGCCCCAGATACGTTTTGTAGGATTGGTAATCGGTATAATCGCGGTCGAGGGTTTCCCCGCCAATACTCCAGGTGCTGGATTTGATGGCTTTGGCGTCTCGGGTTTTCAACTGCCCAACCGCTTTCCAGTCGGCCGGAGTTGCCAGTGCGCCGGTGCGACTCGACTGAGGTTGCGCCACGTCCGACTGAGCGAACCCATGCTGGACGAAAAGAAAACCGGCAATAACAAGTAATCCGATACGCATGATTTGTTTGTTTTTCAATGGCTTTACAAAAAAAACAGGCAGGAACCATAGACCTATAAGCCGGGCCGCCGGAGCGGTTTTTGAAACTCTAAAAACTATTATTGCAAAACCCCCAACCCCCTGAAGGGGGCTTGGCTCACACTCTAACTAAGCCCCCTTCAGGGGGTTGGGGGTTTTGCAATACCTGCCTAAAATTGTAGCCGATACGTATTGATCTGCCGGGCGTTGAAATTCGTTTTCAAGGTATTTTTAGCTGGATTCAGGCTTTGTTCGTTCGTTTCAATATGCGTTGTTTGCCAGGCCTGGCGAATCGGCAATGCCCAGTTCAGCGTGGGGGTGGCAGCAGTTTTATTCAGATTCCAGAACCGGGCAATCAGGCCGTTCCCCATGCCTTCCTCGCTGGGTTTCAACGTCCAGATCAGTAAGCCCGGCGCATCGGCTTTGAGCAATGAAAACGTCGTTTCAGGATAAGTTGCCTGCGTGCCGGTTACTGCTCCGGTTACCAGCGGATTCTGATCTTCGAGAGCGAATTTCATCGCTGTTAGGGCGTCGAAAGCCGCTGTGCGGGTTGTCAGGGCAAAATGGTAGCGAAACTTCGTTACCCCGTTCTGGTTGTAAATGCCCAGTCGCAACGTGTCCTTTTTGCCTGACCCATACGTATCGACCTGCCCACCCGCCAGCGCGTTAAACTGTGCCGAGGTTTCCCAAAGCGAATCCGGGGTACTTTTCCCTAACTTAAAAAAACTGCAATCCTGATTCGAGATCGTAAGCCCAAAATTTGGCTCGCCGATGTCAGCAAAATGGTTGAACGTTTGCCAGTCGTAGCGGGCATTCTGGCTGGCGTAATGCCCACCTCGCGTTTCCTTCCTAGCCGTCAGAATGGCCCCCAGCTCTTCATGATTGGTAGTCGGGTTTGTCAGATTAAGCGAAAACGCCCAGGTTTTTACGTCGTCGAAGTTGGCTTGCAAGCTGTCTTCGATGTCGATTCGGCGGCTGTTGCGGAACAGCGTCACGCGAACGGTATGGGCAATGGGGTCGTTGGAAAAAGCTTTGATCGTGACCGAAACGGGGCCTTTGTTTTCCACGACGAGCGCGTTCCCAGCGTCTGGATCTTTTGTGCCGATGTCATTGAGTAAGCGCCCTGTCTGTGATTTGACCAATTGTCTGTTGTTGGCCTTTCGGTCGTAGAGTTCGCTGATAACGCCTGATTTTTTCAGCCGGATGCGGTAATATTCATTCTGTATAAACTCCCCATCTACCTGGGCTGCATCGGGTTGGCTGGCTGGCGTTCCTTTCTGAATTTCATACACGTTGTAGCCTATGGACGGTACGTTCTCAGCCCAGATGCGGACAAACGGCTTGCCCCCTTTCCGAATCCGCTGACTCACTACTTCGCGCTTTGTTTGCAGGTCAATCACCCGAACGGGCCCTTCCCTTTTGTACTCAAAATCAGCAACGTCATTTCGCGTCCAATTCAACGGATTGAATACGTAATAGCGTGGGGTAGCCGCGCCGGATTGGGCCATCTTAAGTTGTTGCCCCATGGCCAGCGATGCCCGGTTGAAAAGCGTATCGACGTACCCAACGATCCGGTGGTGAAGTTTGGTTTGCCAGTTCGCACGATCGCGTTTGGAAACGGGTCCGTCAGCCGTCCAGTCATGTTCCCAATAGAGTCCGTATGCTTCCCAGGCCAGATTTCGGGCTTCTACCAGATCGCGGGCAAACGTGCTGTCTTTGAGGGATACCAATGCCGAGAGCGCTTCTGCCGACCGCAGTTTCCCGGTAGCCCGACGAATGTGGGCCGTCGTTTCGTTCATGGATACCGGGTACACATCCCACTCGTTGCCATAGCTCACCGATTCGGCGGGCAGTTTGGGGTAACTGCGGTCTACGTCGGCAAAAAAATCTTCTTCGTTCGACACCCGGACTTTACGTAAATGGGTTGAGAAGCGTTGTGCTGCCTGGATAAACGGGGCGACACATACGTACTGAGGTCATCCCAACCATAGCCAAACGCACCCGCTATGTTGAACGGATAAGCCGATTTTGCCGTAACTGTATCACACATTACGGTCATATCTTCCACCACTTTACCCATATCGCCCACAATATCTTTCGGGTCTTTCTCGCGTCGGGCTTCGGCATAGCCACCCAGCGTCCGCCCGTTGTAGATAGGTCGGTTGTACCATTTCATTGTCACCGAACGGCCATCCTGCCCCATATACCGATACAACTGGTTCCGGCGGTGGGCCAGGCTGGCATTCGATATCCGACTGGCACAGCCACACACGCCCCGCCAGCTATACTTCGCCCCTGCCCCGGCCCAGAGCGAACTCAGACCCAGCGGCAGGGTCTGGTTTTCCATGCAGACGGCCAGTCGAAACCGTAAATTCCATTGCCGTTCGAGCTGGCCAGCGTAGTACATACCGCGCAGAACGGCCTCGGTGGGTTGCCCGCCATACGTACTGACCAAGCCGTTGAGCGGGCTGCTGATGTGCCCCGTTCGAATGCGACCGATGAGCCGTTCAACCTGAGCCGGGCTGCGGAATTTCTGATACGTTTTGATCCAGTAACTCCCGTCCATATTGAAACGAGCCTGAAAATCATCCGGATTGCTCTGCGTCGAGTCGATCTGGTTCAGGTAATAATCAATCATTCTGACAAAAACCGTATCGTACTGGACTTCGTTGCCTGTCCACATGTAGTCGGTATGATCGTCATTAGCCAGATACAGCCGTTTGACCGGTTGAGCCGACAGCGAAGCTAAATTCAGGAACAGACAAGCCGAAAACAGGAGATACGATGCTCGTTTCATATAGAAAATTTAGCAGGGAGGGTTAAAACCTATAAGGTCTTGGAGACCTTATAGGTTTGTATTTATCAGTAGCCCGTATTTTGGGTAATCGCTTTGTTTAGGTCGATTTCCCGCTGTGGGATCAGGTATAGCTGATTGAAATCTTTCACCTTATAGCCTTTGGCAGTCATAACGGGTATGAAACGACCCGTACGAACGAGATCGAACCAACGATGGCCTTCAAAAGCCAGTTCAACCCGGCGTTCCTGCTCCATCGCCAGCCGAAAATCAGCCTGTGAAAGGCCGGTTTTATCAGCAAGCCCCGCCCGCTTCCGAATCTGATTGAGGTAGGTAAGTCCTTCTGAAGTGCGGCCCAGTTCATTAAGGGTTTCGCCATACATCAGCAACACATCGGCGTAGCGAAGCAGGGGAAAATCGACATCGGAGTCCTGGTTTAAAGCACCCTGCTGGCGGAATTTTACTACGTACCGTTCGTTTACCGTTGTACCATTCGCTGCTTTGTAGGAATTAAGCATGGATGCATCTTTCCGCAAATCGCCGGGCTCATAGGCAGCGTCCATATCGGCGGTAGGGCGATTAAAGCCGCCCCCCGTTCCACCGCCTGCGCCAAACAAGGCTACACTCGCATTCACCGCGCCCCAGTTCGACCACAGGTCGCTACCCTGACCCACCTGCCCTGATTTATACTGCACGGCGAAGATGTACTCCTTGTTATTAACGAAGGACGTAGTAGCCGGGAAAATATCCGCGTATTTGGGCATCAGACTAAAAGCATTTCCGTCAATTACTTCTTTCAGTTTCGCTGCGGCATTGTCGTACTGTTTCAGTGTCAGATAGACTTTTCCCAGCAGGGATTTAGCTGCCCAGACCGAAGCCCGGCCAGCTTCTGAAGCGGGAATAGCCGTGGGCAGCTTCGTTTCAGCCGTTTTTAAATCGCTGATGATCAATGCATATACATCAGCAGCGGGTGACCGGGGCAGACTGTTGGCCCCGTAAGGTGATGTAATCTCATGCGTTGCCAGTTGAACGTCGCCAAAGAAGCGAACCAGGTTAAAGTAAAATAGAGCCCGCATGAATTTAGCCTCCCCTTCGAACCGGTCTTTCGACGCCTGCGGAATGTTCACCGTCGGTAAGCGGTCGAGGATGGAGTTCGTCCGGGCAATACCGGCATAATGGCCGGTCCAGGCGTTAGAAATCGTCGTACTGGAAAGCGCGAAATTGAAATCCTCAAAATAATAGAGTTCTGTAGCAGTACCGCCCCTGGCCTGGCCTGTATCGGTATTGTCAGAAACGAGTTCAGTCATATAGAGGTATGAGCCACTTCCTTTATCAATAATACCCGTTAGTTTGAGCGCACCATATACCCCGATAATAGCATTGTAGAAATCGGCATTGGTTTTGTAGAAATTGGCTTCACTCCGCTCCGTCTGCGGAACCTGGTCGAGTGAAACGTCCTGGCAGGCGCCCAGCAGGCAAGCCGACAGCATGAGGGCAAATAGACTGGTTTTCATATAAATAAGGCGTTTTGAGTCGGTAGATCAGAAGGATAAATTGACGCCAAACGTAACGGTCCGTGCCTGCGGGTAGGCACCGAAGTCAAGCCCGAACGACGTGAAGCTGTCCCCACTGATGTTGGTTTCGGGGTCGTAGCCAAAGTAGTTGGTGAAGGTGTACAGGTTGGTGGCCGCAGCATAGACCCGCACGCCCCCAGACCCAGCCGATTGACGAGCGTGTTGGGCAGCGCATACGCCAGGGTTACGTTCCGGATACGCCAGAACGAGGCATCGAACAGATACACCGAGCTGTACTGGGTGTTGTCGTTTTTGCCCCCGCGAATGGCCCGGCCAAACAACCCATTACCGGGCTGATCGGGCGAAACCCAGCGGTTATCATAGACGTACTTGGCGTTGTTCTGAACCCCGGAATTGTTGAGGTAAAAGGAGTTATTGTAGACCTGCTGACCAACCTGACCACTGGTCATAATATCGAGCGAAAAACCCTTGTAGGTAAAGGTGTTATTAAAGCCGAAGTAGTATTTTGGATAAGGACTGCCAATGACTTCTTTATCATTATCATTGATGACTCCATTGCCGTCAATATCTTTCCACTTCACATCGCCTGCGTGGGCGTTTGGCTGAACGGTGTAGGCTTTTGCTTCTTCCTCGGTACGGAAAATACCCAGGAACCGGCGTCCGAAGAAACTGCCGATAGGATAACCCGCCTGGGTAACCGCATAAGCCGGACGACCGCCGGATGCACTCAGGATACGTTCGGCATCGGTACTCATTTCCAGCACTTTATTGCGGTTGAACGTGATGTTAACATTAGTATTCCACTTGAATGCACCAACCAGATTGCGGGAACTCATGCTCAGTTCAACCCCTTTATTCTCCACTTTACCCAGATTGACCAGGGCACTGGTCAGTCCCGTAACGGCGGGTGTCTGAATGGTGAACAACATATTGGAATTGACCTTACGGTAGTAATCGGCAGTGAAGGAAAGTCGGCTATTCAGCAGCGAGAAATCAAGTCCAACGTCAACCTGCGTGGTCGACTCCCAACCCAGTTCGGGGTTTGTGAACGACGAACGACCCAGGCCGGGTGTCAGTACATCGCCAATGACGTAATTGGCACCGCCCAGTTGACCAATTGCCCGGTAGTTGCCAATGGCGTTGTTGCCTGTCTGGCCGTAGCTGGCCCGAAGTTTGAGATCACTAACGAAAGTCTGGCCTTTCATGAACCCTTCTTCCGAAATCCGCCAGCCGATCGACGCCGACGGGAAAGTTCCCCAGCGGTTGTTGGCCCCAAAACGCGACGAACCATCCCGACGCAGGGTAGCTGTAATAAGGTATTTGTCCTTATAGGCGTAATTGACACGAGCCAGAAACGACTGTAAGGTATAAATCTGGGTACTCTCGCTGCCACTCGTTACGGTCCCCCCATTAATATTGGGAATCAGATTATCCGGGAAATTACCGGCGGTAGCGATGGTTTGATTGCTGTAGGAACGCTGGGCCGTATAGCCAATGATCGCGTCGATACTGTGGTCGTTGAACTGCCGTTTATAGTTGAGCGTATTTTCGTTCAGCCAGCTATTATCCTCGCCATTTCGCGCTTCGGCTGTCGATGGGTTACTCGGATTGATTGTATTGGGCGTCCAGGTCCGTCGCTTGAACTGGTTGATATCGGTACCAAACGTAACGCGAAGTTTAAGGTCTTTCAGGATGGAATACGTAGCAAAGGCATTCCCCAGGATTCGGAATTGAGATGGGTGAATTTTATACTCATTCGCAATCTGAACCGGATTGGCAATCGACGGCTGACCTTCGGTGACCACAATATAGGAACTGTACGTGCCATCGGCATTGTATACCGGCACAAAAGGCGGCATGGATTGAGCCGCACTCAATATTCCCAGTGCTCCGTAGTGACCTTCGGCATTGACATCATTCTGATCGGTATAGCTGGGCGTGATGTTCACACCGATACTAAGTTTATCCGAGAGTTTTCCTTCTAGATTAGCCCGGAAGGTATACCGTTGCAGTCCCGAACTGATAATGATCCCCTGCTGGTTGAAATAACTCCCCGACAGCGCATACCGGAAATTGTCTGTTCCACCCGTAGCCGAAATCTGGTAGTTCTGAATGGGCGCTGTCCGGAAAATGGCATCCTGCCAGTCGGTCGTGGTTAACTTGGATGGGTCCTGAAAAATAGTGGGAATCTGGTACGAACTGGCGCGCTTGCTATTCGGGTCATTAACATTGGCCCCCGCTACGTTGTCGAGGTAAGACGCGTTGCGGGCTTCGGTTACCCAGGCCGCATACTCCTGCGCGTTCATCATCTCTATTTTTTTGGTCACCTGCTGAAAGCCTGTGTAGGCGTTCACTTCAATCCTGGCCTTACCCGATTTCCCTTGTTTGGTGGTGATAATGATGACCCCGTTGGAACCACGGGAGCCATAAATAGCGGTAGCTGAGGCATCTTTCAAGACATCAATCGACTCAATATCCCCCGGATTGATGGTGTTCAATGGGTTACCGAACCCGGCATTATTGACCGGAAATCCATCAATGACGTAGAGCGGCTCATTTCCACCCGTAATGGAGCTGATTCCCCGAATCAGGACGCTGGTGTTCCCACCCGGTGCGCCCGACGTATTGGTAATCTGCAAACCCGCCACCTGGCCTTTTAATGCCTGATCGAAACCCGAAACTGGTACCTTCTGAATGTCTCGGGCGCCTACGGTGGCAATGGCTCCCGTCAAATCCTTCTTCTGTTGCGTGCCATACCCGACAACGACCACTTCACTGAGGGTTTTGTCACCAGGAGCTAACTGCACATCAATGGTCGATCTCGTATTTACCGCAACCTCCTGACTTAAATACCCCACATAGGAGATTACTAACGTAGCATTACCTGTAGGTACCGACAGCCGATAAATACCTTCGCCATTAGTGGTCGTACCATTACTCGTATTCTTGACCAATACGGTCACGCCGGGAAGCGGTTGCCCACCTTCATCGGTCACCCGGCCCGTAACCAGCGAAGGCGTTTGAGCCAGAAGCTGACTCAGAGTTAAGAGCAAGGCTAATCCCAGTAGCCCGGCCCGGTAATGGTAAAGAGAGAGGTTATTCATAAGGGCTTTTATCTTTAATTCATCAATGATAAATATCAATTCATCAATACAATACTATTATCAAATTAAACAATCACCAAATTTTTTCACTTATTTATTTTTTATAGGATTATTTTTAGTAAACTAATAATTTGAAAAATTATAAATCAGGACCTAAATCTGTATATAAATGGGAAATCCTTATAAAAAAAGTACAAAAACCGCTTATTGATGGGAGAAATACATTTTATACTTTGGCATATATGAATTAAACTTGCAGATACTATCACAATGGTAAATTATGAGCTTTTTACAACAATTTGACCTGTCGGGCAAAACAGCGCTCGTAACCGGGTGCAAACGAGGCATTGGCCGGGCGATGGCCGTAGCATTAGCCGAAGCAGGTGCCGATATTATTGGCGTATCGGCTTCGCTGGAAATGGAGGGAAGTGCAGTTGAAAAAGAGGTAACGGCATTAGGCCGTTCGTTTCGGGCGTATCAATGCAATTTGAGCGACCGGGCAGCCTTGTATTCGTTTCTGGAAAGTCTGAAGCGAGATGTCCCCGTCATTAATATTCTGGTAAATAATGCCGGGACGATCCTGCGCAAACCGGCCGCCGAACACCCCGACGAATATTGGGATGAAGTGATCGACACCAACCTGAATGCCCCCTTCATTCTCACCCGAGAAATTGGCCGCGACATGGTGGCACGTGGATCGGGGAAAATCATTTTTACGGCTTCCCTGCTGACCTTTCAGGGGGGTATAACCGTACCTGGCTATGCCGCCAGCAAAGGAGCCATTGGTAGCCTGGTCAAAGCGTTTGCCAATGAATGGGCATCTAAAGGTGTGAATGTAAATGCGATTGCGCCGGGCTATATTGCCACCGATAACACGGAAGCCCTTCGGGAAGATGCTGAACGTAGCAAAAGCATCTTGTCCCGAATTCCGGCCGGCCGCTGGGGTGAGCCCGAGGATTTTAAAGGCCCAACCTTATTCCTGGCATCAGAAGCCTCCCGCTACGTCCACGGCACGATCCTGACCGTCGATGGCGGCTGGATGGGGCGTTAATTGATAATGACGAATGATAAATTATGAATGATGAATTACTGTCGCTATTCATAATTTATCATTCATCATTCATAATTTATCATTAAGACACATGGTTTTAGTCATTGTTAAAGCGTTTGATATTCTGGAATGGGTGGCCCGTGATCCGGGAAGAGCCTACTCACTTACGGAAATTGCCGAAGCGTTACAGATGAATCAGGCTACCTGCGTCAATATTTTACAGACGCTGGTCGCTAAGAATTATCTGGAGCATTTAGGTCGAAAAAAGGGTATCGGTTGGGGCCAATGGCCTACAACCTGACCAATAACCTCTCTTACAGCCAGAATCTGGTGCTGGCGGCTAAAGAGGAGATGGAAAAACTGACGGCCGAGCTAAATGAAACGTCGATTTTAGGGATTATCCGGAATCAGAAACGGTTCATCGTTCACCTGGTCAATAGCGATCAGGATTTGCAAGTGCGTAGTCGTTCAGAACGTAACGTGTATGAAACCGCTACGGGCCGTTTGCTGCTGGCCTTTATGTCGGATAAAGAACGGGATAGCTTTCTGCAAAGTAACGGCTTACCGTCTGAGGAAACCTGGCCCGAAGCTGCAACGCCTGCTGACCTGGATACAGCCCTAGCTAAAATTCGTACCCATTCGCTGGCTATTACGCACTCTAAAACCCATATTATCGGTCTGGCCGTGCCCATTCGGAAAAGTGGGCTCGTCGTAGCCAGTCTGAGTGTTTTTCTGCCCGAAATTCGCTGCTCGGCCTCCCGACAGAAAGAAATTGTGCTGGCCCTTCAGCAGGCAGCACAGGTTATTAATGAACGACTGGATGCCTGATGGTTATAACATTGCCGGGGTATGGCGTACTGGATTGTCTTAATCCAGTACAATAGGATTATCAGCCAACCGTTGGCTTGAAACCTTTTTCGACGACACTCTTGACGATCCCGTGGAACCAGCTTAATGGTATTATTCGTCGAATAGCCAGCAGCAAGGGCGATTGACCGCCCACCGGGTACCGAAGCCGGAACGAGCGGTCGTTGGCGGCTTCGAAAATCTTCTCAGCCACTACTTCTGGTCCCGGTGCATCGGCACCCGCTTTTTGGGAGTTAGCGAGCGTAACGCGCACATACTCATCGTAAGCAGTCAACCCATCTTTCTGGAGCAAATCCTGCGAACGGTCGTAGAAATCGGTTTTAATAGCACCGGGTTCAATGTTTTTCACGCGGATGTTAAACGGCCGTAACTCAAACGACAACGCTTCGGTGAAACCTTCGACAGCCCATTTCGTGCCATGATAAATGCTGTAAATTGGGAACGTAATGAGTCCACCCATCGACGTTACGTTGATGATCGTTCCGTTACGCTTCTCCCGGAAGTCTGGCAGAATTTCGCGAATCACATTCATCACGCCAAATACGTTGGTGTCGAACTGGCGTTGTACCTGTTCCGGGCTGGCCGCTTCAAATACGCCCACAGCCCCATAACCCGCATTATTGACCAGTACGTCGATTCCCCCGAAAGCCGTGCGGGCATCGGCGAGTGCCTTCCGGATGCTATCCGTATCCAGCACATCCAGCCGAAGCAACTTAACGTTTGGGAGGTTGCCTAATTCGGTTTCTTTGGCAGGTGCGCGCATGGTAGCGGCTACATTCCAGCCCTGCTGAGCGAAATAAAGCGCAGTAGCTTTTCCAATGCCCGACGAACTGCCAGTAATAAAAACTGTCTTTGGGTTAACTAATTTGTTCATGGTCGATTTAATTTATATTGAATATTTATTCACTTATTAAGTAAAAAATAAGGCAGATTATAACTGCCATTTCAACGCATTACTACCGTTTCACACCATCCCAGATAACAGAGAATGTTAATTCCCAGTCGCTTTTGCTAACGGGTTGCTGCGAAAACTGAGCCTGTTTAGCCAGTTCATTAAGCATACCACAGACCAGCGTGACCAGCAAATCCGGGTTGGCTTCTTTAATGATCATTTGCTGCTGACCTTCTACCACCAGCTCATAAATGGGTTGCATAACGCTGGCTTCCTCGGCGCGTATGACCTCCGTTTCGGCAAAGTAGGGAGAGCGGAAATACTGTTCAAAAAAAGCGGTATACTCGGGATATTTTAAATTGTCATCCAGATAATTACGGGTGATTTTCTGAATTTTAACCCGTAGTGGATCAGTAGCTGCTATCCCGGCGTTGAGGTCGCTGAGGCTTTTGCGGAGCAGATAGGCATAGAGCCGCTGGATCAGGGCAGGCTTATCATCGAAATAAACGTACACAGTACCCGTAGCCACACCGGCCTCCCTGGCCAGGTCCGACATTTTGAGACCGGATAGCCCGGTCTGCATAATGAGCCGCAGGGCCGTATCGAGTATAATCTTTTCCTTTGCTTCGTCTTTGGTGCGCATACCTATTGGCATATTGACGACGCAAAGTAAAGCGAATATTTATTCAATTACAAATTTTAGGTGAATAAATATTCACCTTTTAAACGTATTTTTCTGACAGGATTAATAGAATCAATCCTGTCAGAAAGATTTATGACACTCTCATTTCCCAGCCTTTTTCGTACTCCCGCTTCCAGAGTTGCGTAGCGGCTTTATTGTCTTTGATATGCCCGTTAGTCGTGTCACAGTGCAGAGTTGTGCCGGTACGTTGGGAAATATTAGCCAGGTGGCAGAGCAGTACGCTTTTGTGTCCTTCGTCAATCGGTGCCGTTAGTTTCGTATTCTCCCGGATGGTTTCCACGAAATTGGTAAAGTGCGTTAGTTCCAGATCGCCGGTTGCGCTGACAGTGTTGTTGGGGTCGAGTTTGGTGCTTGGCTTGATCTCCTTCACCAGTTTATTCTTCTCATCAAAGATCTGGTAATCACCCCCACCTTTGTTGACCAGCGTACCTTTGTCGCCGTAAATGATAAAGCCGCGGCCACTCCCATCGATAGGATATGAACTGCAGCTACGCCCTTCCCAGGTGATGGCTTTCCCATTGTCGAACTCGAACGTAGCGACCTGCGTATCGGGTGTTTGCCAGTCATCCTTGAAGGCATATCGCCCCCCTGACGACGTTACTTTCGACGGGAAATCGACGCCCATAAACCAGCGGCAGCAGTCGATTTCGTGATTGCCGTTGTTGCAGGCTTCACCCGTACCCCAGTTCCAGAACCAGTGCCAGTTGTAGTGTACCAGATTATCGCGGTAGTCCTGACGCGGAGCGGGTCCCTGCCAGAGGTTAAAATCCAGCGTCGAGGGTACGGCTACTTTCTTGCCAATCCCAATGGATTTGCGGGAGTTGGTGTACCAGGCTTTAGCGAAATACGGGTTGCCGATGGCTCCGCCCCGTACTTCCTTCACGGCTTCGATCAGGGTTGGAAACGACCGGCGCTGGCTACCAACCTGAATCAATTTGCCGTACTTGTCGCGGGCCTGAATCAGCATCTCGCTCTCGTAGGGATTCTGGCCACAAGGCTTTTCTACGTACACGTGCTTACCGTTGGCAACGCCCATCAGAGCCGCTGGCGCGTGCCAGTGATCGGGGGCGGCAATAAGCAGCGCATCGAAGTCTTTTTTGGTCACCAATTCGCGAATGTCCTTGATGATGGTGGGCTGACGGCTGGCATCTTTAACCGCATCCAGGCCGTTTTTGATGGCTTTTTCTTCTACATCGCACAGATAAGCCACCTCCACATTCGGCAGTTTGGAAAACGATTTCGCATGATAGGCACCCCGGCTGTTGACGCCCATTACGGCCACGACAACCTTGTTGCTGGGTGCATTTTTGCCGTAGATAGGGAAGTTCAAAATCGTTGTGCTGGCTGTAGCCAATGCAGTATTTTTAACAAATGTCCGACGATCCATAGAGATAAGGTTTTACGAATAAGGGTAGTTAAGCTAACATGAATTAGACGAGTATCAGATAAA
Source organism: Spirosoma sp. KNUC1025 (assembly GCF_045160025.1). Taxonomy (GTDB): domain Bacteria; phylum Bacteroidota; class Bacteroidia; order Cytophagales; family Spirosomataceae; genus Spirosoma. Next base: position 136,312 of record NZ_CP087141.1, on the reverse strand, counting down.
ATCAGATTGGGCCGTATCCTACTTTACAACCAGGTTTTTCGCAATAGTTGAAACGTTTTGTCATATCGATCATTCACGTTGGACAGGGCTTTCTGGACATTCTGCTGAGCGGCTTTGTAATTTTTCGTAACCTCCATCAGTCGATCCGTAATCTGCTGGCCCGTTGTCTGCTCGATCTCGAACGTCCAGTCGCCCAGCCCTAAATCGTAATACATCTGCCCTTTGATTGTATCCTGCGGCTGCCGAAGGTAAAAGCAGGGCGTACCATTCACGGCCGCCATAATGGGTGAATGGCACTCGAAACTAAGTACTGTATGAGCCTGAGCATACACCGCAGCAGCTTCGTCGGGGAGCCAGTACAGGTGCCGGACAACCTTCGCCTTCACATCGGCGGGTAGCGGATTAATCAGTAACTCGTCCATGATATCTACCTGATACGTCATTTCGGGACAAACCAGCACCTTGTTGCCCGTATGCCGTACCCAGGCAATCATGGCTTCGCGGAGTTTGGCATGATCGGCTTCTTTCCACGTATCATTCAGGGTATCGACTTCCTTTATTTTGGCGTCGCTCCAGCCGGAATTCGCATTGATCTTATAATAGGGCGTCATCCGAAGGCGGGGAATGGCGCAGATAAACTGACGGGGTTTGAGTTCGTTGGCCGCTAGAAATGCCTTCGCTTTATCATCGTCGCGGATGGTCAGCGCAAACGTAGCATCGGGTGCAAAGGCGATATGGCTACCCGACAGCCCGGCTTTTCTCAATACCTCGATAGAAGCCGTTTCGCGGGTAAAAATCAACGACGCACTAGCCAGCAACGTTTTCAGAGCGGGGTAAACATCCTGAATCGTGACACCAAACAGACCGAAAGGCTTATGCGTCTGGGCATGCCAGGCTTCCAGATAATCGGCAGCTACTACCATCGGACCAGAGCCGTGCAGAAAAAAATCAGCCTGCTGAAAAGCCTGTTTCACCTCCTCGGCCTGCGGTACGTTATCGTTCACCTGGCTGTGAATGATGCGCACATCCGGGTAATAGTGGTTCAGCATGGTTTCCACTTTCGCACTGCTGCTACGTTTCCAGAGAATGAGTTTGGCTTGTGGCAGCCGTTTTTTCAGGAGCGCAATCAGGCCCGGCGTGTGGGCAATATCGCCAATATTGACATCCTGCCAGCCCGAGGTAAACAGAATAACCGGATCTGACTTACCCGTTGCCAGCATAATCCGGCTAGCCAGCAACGACGCGCTCAACAGACTAGCCTTACGCAGAAAGTTTCTTCGGTTTATGTTCGATGTGTTATTCATCTCTTTATCTATAATCTGTTAAGAATCAACAAGAAACGCATTCATCAATAATGTTAAGTACGCAAGTACAAAAAGCCTGGGTTATGAAAAATAATAATCTAATGCGCTTTAAATGATCTAAATAGATCAATTCAGCATGGCCGTTCAGCGTTTGTGCCCCATCAACCTGATGAACGCCTAACAAAGAAAACAAGGCTTTTTTAGGCCAACACTACTGACTTAAGCCTGTACCGTTCGCCATCTTTTTCAAGAAACAGCGAACGACACAGGCTTAGGCACTTTCCTCCTACGGCTTTATCAGCTTCAGCGTCTGACTTTCTGCCAACGTACTGACCCGCAACAGCAACACGCCAGCCGACAACCGGCCAACCGGCAGCCGGATGTGCTCCGACGTAGCCGCCTGCTCGACCTGATGTTTTGTTACCAATTGCCCCCGACTGTCGATCAGTTCGACGCGCAGGAGCTGACCTTCAACGCCCGTTACGTCCATTTGCACCGCATCGCCATGAATCGGATTGCCCAGCACGACCACCCGTAATCCTGACGGCTCTACGCCAATTCGCGCACTAGCCGGACCCGGCTCCTGACCATACACCAACGTACCATTTATATAGGCTGTAATTTTGACGTTCTCCGCCAACGCCCCGGCTGGTTTGTACGAATAATCGTTGGCTTCGTTGAAGCTCGACCAGTCCGATTTATTGATACGTTGCTGAATAATACCGGTCGAGCTGAGTGGGTTCAGTTGGCCAAGTGGTGATACAAAACTCAGCTCCAGATACGTGTCGGTGCCTGCCCGAATCTCTTTGACAAACTTGCTTTTGATATTGCCATTACCTAACTCAGCATAATCCAGATTGTAGACCAACGGATTAGGCCCTTCCGCACTGAACCAGTAACGTACCGTTATCTGTCCATAATCGACCGGTACATTGCCTTCGTTAGCCAGCTTTAAATACGTACTAATCTGGTTGGTAGTCGAGGTGCTGTTTTTGTTCTCCGAATAGACCTTCAGCGCCGTCACGGATGTTATAGCTACCGGCTCTACGCCCCCGACCAAGACTCCGTTTTTGTAGATCGTAATTCGGTCGGTTTTGGTATAAGTGGTAGTCGGAGCAAACGAGTAATCGTCCGATTCGGATACATTCGTCCAGTTCTGCTTGCCAACTCCGGTCTGGATTTCACCCGAATTACTACCTGCTGCCAACGTTCCTGCCGAGGCATCGAAGCTATATTCGACGTAGCCAAAAGCGCCCTGCCGTGGCTGTGTCAACGGCACGTAACGCATCCGGACTTTGCTGGTGCCCAGTTGCGCCCAATACACCGACAGGTTGGTTAGGGTCGAAAAGTCTTCCACCGTCAGCCAGTAACGCAGCGTAATGTCGCCATACGAGACAGCCGTAGTACCCTCATTATTGAGTTTCAGATAAGGCCGGATGACATTGTTGTTGGGTTGGTTATTATCGCCGTCGCGGTAGAACACACTCAACGTAGCGGGGGGCCCTTTTACACTCACGGTCACGCTGGTAACGGGACTGACACACACTCCTACTATGCACGTCACGGCGTAAACGAATTCACCAACCGCCGATGTCGAGACCACTAGTGAGCTACTGCCATCAGCACCATTCCAGTTGACCGTCCCCGAGCAGTTCGGGACGGTTAGGGTTACAGTTCCCGCTCCCTGCGTAGCCGACACACTGCTGACATTAGGCGCATCGGGCGGTGTATTTACCATCAAATTAAACCCGTTCGATGTCAGGCTGTTAAATCCAGTGACCACTGCGTAGTAACTACCCTGGTCGGCGGCTGTGACAGCCGAAAGCGACAACGTAGCGGTGGTGGCTGACGTAACACCGGTTAGCGCGTTTCCGTCCTTATACCACTGATAAGCCTGTACCTGACCATCGACCGATACTGAAACACCTGCGGTAGCCCCCACACACACGGCCGAACCACTGGCGGGTTGCTGGCTGAATGAAATAAGCGTACCCTGGAATTCATACGCCCCGATGTCCACGCCAAGTCCCTGTGGACGGTCTATGCCTAGAACATCTTTAACGGCATATTGCCCGGCCGTGTTACTTCCGGCGTTGATGGCCGGACTGGTGCTGGCAAGCCGGAAATCGCCACTGGCTGCATCGATAAATTGAGGGCCCTGCCCTACTATGTTCTGATTATTGGTAAAATACCCATTACCAACCGTACTGAAGGTCAGGTTGTTATTCTGCTGTACATCCGAACTTCCTGAAACCGAACTAGGGCTTTCTCCCGGTTTGCCGTAAAAAATGTTGTTAAAAATACGCGCACCAATTGAGCCCTGCATAATCAGTTCGTTATCGATCCCAATACCCAAACCGCCATCACTCTGTCCATTCTGATACGTAGTGTTATTACGGATAATCGCATTATCGGAGTAATTGATATTGATACCGCGACCGCCGTTCTTGTAGCAGAGGTTATTCTCGACAAGGAATTTACCGGTATAGTTGCCCAGGGGATTTTTAATAGCAGCGGCATTATTGGGATCGGCGCCCCGGTTATTGTCGAGAATAATGCCGTTTCCATCGTAAAACTTACAGTTCGTACCTGTGCCGCCAATATTCCAGGCGATTTTGAGGATATTACCAAAGCTTCGGTTCCGGCGAACAATCATCTTGGTGTCTGTAGAATTATCATAATTCCAGGAATTGAATATGCTGATACCGCTGGTTCCATAGACGGTGTACCAGGAAGTATTGGCCAAAATGTTGTCTTCAATCGTGATGTAGTCGGCTTCAATAGCTGATATACCAGCCCCTGCACAGTCGTGGACATTGTTATTGGCAATGACAATGTGGTGGGGGCGAAGATTGCCCCCTGTGCGTCCGCTAACCGAGATGCCATTCCCGTTGAATCGGGCAATCGGGGTGGCCGCCGGACTTGGTCCCTCGCAGGCACCAGGTTGCGCCTGCGCCTGAGCCAGGGTTATATTGGCGTTATTGCCGATAATTTCAAACCCCTGAATTTTGATGTAGGCTGCAGCAGGCAACACATTGAATGCCTGCCAGTTATTATTGCCCAGGGCCAACACCGGCTTGTCGGTTTTATAGGGCATAAAGATGATCCACTTACTGGCTGTTCCAGTACGCTGAATTCCAGTAATATTGGTGCTCGTTCCGGTGTAGGTACCTGCCATCACAAAAACGGTATCGCCTGGAGCCACCCGATCAGCCGCTTTCTGGATAGTATTGAACGGTAACGCTTCCGTTCCAGCCGTGTTAGTAGCCAACGCGGACGCGCTTACGTACCAATTTCGGGTGCTGACATAATTTGCCGGGTACACCGTAATGCCAACGTAGTTTGTCGGCGGATTGGAAATAGCCGTAGCAGATGCCGAATTGGTAACGATGGCCCTGATCTGATAACTTCGTCCATTGGCGGGCACGGCAGGGGCTGTCCAGACAATCGAGTAGGGAGCCGTCAAATCCTCCCCAATTTTGGTGTACGTTCCCGAAAAGGCCGCATCATAAAAAAATTCTACCTTGGTAATGGTCGTGCCAGCCGGGGTCGATGCCGTAGCCTGAATGTTAATGTCCGTTCCCGAAATGTAAGAGGAATTGAACTGAGGAAACGGTAGACTCACAGTCGGGGGTGCAAGCAGAACAACCGTTGCGGTTGCCGTAGCTGAACAGCCATTGGCGGTAGTCCCCGTCACGGAATACGGAGCCGCCGTACTGGCCGACAGAACAGCCGTAGTGGCTCCCGTATTCCAGCGATACCTATCCGCCCCCGATGCCGTGAGTGTTACGCTACTGCCCGTAGCGGCCGTCAGGCTGGGATTTGCCGCAATACTGACAGTCGGCGGGGCGTTCACCGTCAGGCTAAAGGCGCTGGAAGTCAAACTTGTTGCCCCACTGACAACTACAGAATAATTACCCTGATCGGCAACCGTTACGGCCGAAAACGACAACGTAGCGGTAGTTGCTGAGGTTACGCCAGTTAGCGCGTTTCCATCCTTATACCATTGGTAGCCTTGTGCTGCGCCCGCAACGCCTACCGAAACGCTAACGCTGGTACCGGCACAAACGACTGAGCTACTGGCAGGTTGCTGGGTAATGGCAAGTGATGCTCCCTGAAGTTCATAGGCGCCCATATCCGCACTCAGCCCCTGCGGACGGCTGACACCAAGAATGTCTTTGGTCGCATATTGCCCCGCTGCCAAACTCCCGGCGTTGAGGGCAGGACTGGCGCTGGTGAGTTGAAAATTTCCACCGGCGGCATCGACAAATTGCGGATCGAAGCCAACCTTATTCTGATCACCGCTGAAGTATGGCGTGCCCGTACCACCAAACGTCAGGTTGTTATTATGCAGAATATCAGATGAGTTGTTAACGACATTTATCGCTCTATCGGCGCGTCCGTAAAAAATGTTGTTGTAGATGCGGTCATTCTTGGAGCCACCAACCACAAGTTCTGAAGAGATCTCCGGGCTAACCGCATTCTGATATGTCGTATTGTTCAGGATCGTTACGTTGTCGGAGTAGTTGACGTTAATACCCCGCCCCCCATTCAGGTAAGTGAGGTTATTTTCAATCAGAAACTGGCCCGTATAAGCCCCCAGCGGATTCGCCGAAAACTTATCGTTATTGTTATCGAGAATAATCCCATTGCCATCGGTGATTTTGCACAATCCACCATTATTCCATTTGATAAACAGGCGGTTACCGTAGCAGCGATTGTTACGAATGATCATTTTGAAATCCGTGGAATTGTCATAATTCCAGCTATTGAGAAAGCTGATCCCACTGGCACCAAAAATCGTATACCAGGAATTATTGTAGACGGTATTATTCTCAACCGTAATGTAATCGCTCTCGATCGCCGAGATGCCCGCTCCGCCACAATCGTGTACTACGTTGTTGGCAATGACGATGTGGTGCGGACGAAAATTACCACCCGTGCGCCCACTGACTGAGATGCCGTTTCCATTAAACTTAGCCAATGACGATCCCGTTGCGGTTGGGTTGGGCCCCTCGCAGGCGCCAGGCTGCTGCTGGGCCTCTGCCAGTGTTACGTTCCCGTTATTACCTTCGACCTCGAATCCCTGTATTTTGATATAAGCGGCTCCGGGAGTCAGGTTAAAGCCCTGCCAGCCATTGAACGACACTTTGGGTCTGTCGGTCTGGTAGTTGGTAAAAACAATCCAATGATCGGCGGTCCCGGTGCGTCGGATGATGACAGCATCGTTGGTGCCGGTATTGGTATACGTGCCTGCCATCACAAAAACGCTGTCGCCGGGTTGGACTAGATCAACTGCTTTCTGAATGGTGTTGAACGGAGCCGCCAGCGTTCCGGCCGTATTGCTGGCGGATGCACTGGCCTGTACGTAGTACTTCTTGTTACTGTTGGTATTGGGCGGATACACATCCACACGAATATACCCGGTGCCACCCTGAACGGCCGTGGCGCCGGTAGAATTAGTCACCACGGCGCTCAATTCATTGTAGGAAACCTGACCCTCGGGAATTGTCCAGGTATAGGAAAAAGGAGCGGTCAGAGCTTCCCCTAACTTGACGGTTACCTTGCTGTTTCCCGGTCCGGTAAACGTTGCCAGGAAAAACTCGACTTTCGTAACGGTCGTACCAGCGGGTGTTACGGTGTTCGTCTGGATGTTGACCTGCGAGCCCGTAATAAACGACGACCGGAAGGCCGGATAGCTCATGCTTACCGAGAGCGACTGCCCCAGAGAAAAGCTCGACAGCGCCAGGACGAGCAGGACGGAAAGTAAGGACGTTCTGTGTCCATAAGTACCCGTTCGATTGCGGGCAAGTTGGCTCACGGTCTGGCGACTTGTGGTAAATCCAAAAACAGGAAAAGTCTGCATCATTGTGTGTTTTGAGGTAAGGAATGAACATTCATGACAAGCCACGGATGCAGCTTTCAGACAATGGATGGAAAGAAGCCAGAAGCGTACCAGGAGTTTGATCTTTAATAAATTAACTACGTCGATTAAGTAGAGAAAGCGCTTCCCTTAAGATTCAGGGAAGCCTTTGCTGCAACCAACCTATGGTGAAACGGTATGTAGTTTGTGTGTCGGATTCGGCACCGAACAGGCAGTACGCTAGGGTATCGTAATGGACATCGTTTTTTTGACCGCATCGCCACTGCCTGTTATACCCGTGGCTGTCAGCGTAACGGCATACGTACCGGCATCGGCGTAGGTATAAACAGGAGCAACGTCTGCAACAGCGGCCGTACCATCACCAAAATCCCAGGAATAGCTTACCGCATTCAATGAGGTGTTGGTAAAGGCTATTTTCTTTGGGGAAGTGGCGTCTGCTTTGGTCGAAAAATTGGGTGTTGCCCGTAAAATGGAGGGATCGAAAGAAATTAGTGTGGTTTTGAGCAATGGATTTATCTTGGCTTTCGGGCTGTCAATTCCAACGCCAATGGCCAGTTTTTGTCCCGGATTGGCCAGTAAGTACGCTAAGTCGATACTAAGATTGAACGGAGCCGAGTTTTTTGCAGCCTCAACTGTAACCGATGCGGGCAACACAAGCTTGTCAGCGGGCAATACCGTTGTTCCGACCAGCGCACTCGAACTAATCAGTTTGCTGATGGTATCGGCATTGGCGACAATGTTAACGGCTACATCGCCATCCGCCGAAACCCCGCCCCGATAAACGCCTAGGGGAATAATGACTTTTTTAGTGACCTGGTCGATCGTAAAGCGGTACGTTCCCGAGGTTGAAATTGTATTGATGGCGTATAGACCGTTCCGGGCGGTGGGCATATAAACTACCTGCTGCGGGTAATCTGCTTTGGCGAGCTCTTCGTATTTACACGAACTCAGCAACAGACTGAATCCAAAGCAGATACTGAGAAATCGAGTGATCGTATAGTGATAGTTCATGGGTTTACTTTTTTTGGTTGGGCCAGACACGCTTTACCAGCCGGGATTCTGAATCAATCCTTTCGAGGCATTCAATTCCCCCTGCGGAATTGGGTAGAGGTACATTTTTGGTTCAAAAACGCGGTTTTCAACCGTAATAGGAGTGTATTTGAACGTACCATCCGCGTTTTTGGTAATGTCAACCCCCATTAATGGAGCGCCTAAATACTGTGGTCCCTGTAGCCACCGCCGAACGTCCCATCCCCGATGATCTTCAAAAGCCAGCTCAACCCGCCGTTCATTCCGGATTCGTTCCCGCATCTCCGCCTGCGACAGACCAGTTGGTAGGGCAGGCAGGGCCACCCCCGTTCGGGTACGTACCTTGTCGATGTACGATTTTATGTCGGCGCTTCCGGGCGACACTTCGTTGAGCGCTTCAGCATAGTTCAGGTAAATTTCGGCCAGACGGAACAGGTTCCAGGAATACACACTAGTGTTATTCAGCAGCAGATTCAGGTTTTCGTTTACGTACTTCTTCAGGTAATACCCTGTCTTTGTAGCGTTTACGATTCCTTTCCCGTCGCGACCACCCGCCCAGGCTTCCACGTTACGTCCCTTGTAAGCCGTATTGTTGAGGATGATGTTTAGCCCCAATCGTGGGTCACGGTTAGCGAATGGATTGGCCGCATGAACCGGGTTGTTCCAGTCGAATTTGGTACCGTTGCTCATTTCGTAGGCATCGACCAGATTCTGCGAGGGCGTAGTGCCGCTGTTGCCCAGGTCATAACCGATGGGATAATTCGCCTTTTCGAACTCGTTAGACGCTGAATTTCGGCGAGACAAAATTATTTCCGGTAGCGTATAACTGTTGGTAATGAACAGGTTCCGATAATTGGTATTGAGGGCATAGCCCGTACCAGCCAGGTCAATCACCGCTTTGGCCGCATCGGCTGCGGCTTTCCAGCGGGCCTGTCGGTCGCCTGTGAGCGAAATCAGTTCAAGGTTGGAGTAGCCGCCCGCCCAAGTGGTTGTATTGAACAAATCGCTGGCTGCGTAAAGCAATGCACGGCTTTTCAGTGCCAACGCAGCGCCCCGCGTAGCACGTCCCAAATCCGTAGCCGCATACGTAATGGGCAGATTTTTAGCCGCCGAATCGCATTCAGACGTAATGTACTGCATACACTCGGCCAGGGTGTTACGCTTTACGTTCTGAAAATTATCGTCTACGTCAAAAATCTGGGCGATGATCGGTACACCACCGTAGCGTTTGACCAATTCAAAATAGAAGTAAGCTCTCAGAAAACGGGCTTCGTATTTCCAGCGTTTTATATCACTCAGTCGGCTTTGATACAGGGCTTGGGCCGAGGGAGCCGGATCGAGTTTATATTGATCTAAATTAACGCTATCGGTCGATACCAGAAATTGATTTGTTTTCCGTATACCCTGATAAAAGTTGGCCCACAGATTGTCGGGGTTATCGATGGCATTCCAGGAGCCATTATTAAACTTCTGGACATTCGATGTTTCCAGCGTATGCTCGGCTTCATCGGTGGCCGAAGCCGTCATGGCCCCATCAATTTGCAGATACCCCGCCGGAATGTTAGTATACAGCGAGTTGAGCCGGTACAGTGTGTAATCGTACGACTTAATGAGCTGTTGCCCCGTTATGTCGGTAACAAGTTCCCGATCCAGATTCTCACAGCCACTTAGCCAGACAACCAAGGCCACACAAAATAGAGGAATGATACGTCTCATGATGTTAGACTTTAAATTACCCCAACCCCTAAAGGGGCTTAGGTTGAGAATAATCGGGCAAAGCCCTTTTAAGGGTTGGTTTTTCTTTAAAACTGAAGTCTGATACCAGCACTGACCGTTCTCAATGGCGGATAACCGCTACCCACCTCCGGGTCCATATATCCTTTCAGGTGATCGAGCGAAAACAGGTTTGTTCCGTTGAGAAAGATCCGGGCGTTCGTCAGCTTGATTTTTTCGGCGAGTTGTCCCGGAAACGTATAGCCCAGTTCGAGACTGCGTAACTTGATAAAGCTGCCGTCGCGCTGCCAGAAAGAAGAATACTGGTAGTTATTCAGGTTATTGGATGCCGACAGGCGTGGATACGTAGCGGTGGCTGCCGTAGCCGGTGTCCAGCGGTCGAGCGCGATAGGCCCAACCTGGCCATTGTTTTGAAACGCCTGAAAATAGCTCCCTCCAAAATACGCCGTTCGGCCCGTTACGCCCTGAAACAGAAACTCCAGATCAAATCCCCGGTACTGAAACTTCGAATGAAGGGTAACCGTCAGCGTTGGCACCGACGTTTTACCAATAGCCCGCGTATCGTTCTGGTCAATGACACCATCGCCGTTCTGATCTTTGTACTTCACGTCGCCGGGCTGGACAGGGGCAAAAATCTGTCGTGGGCTAGCCGCAATGTCAGCCTGATCGTTAAAGAGGCCCAGCGCTTCCAGACCAAACGGCTGACCTATTGGCTGGCCCGTGGTGTACTGATAATCGAACTGCCGGATGGCTTCTGCATTATACACGATTTTGTTCTGAGCGTACCAGGCGCTGGTTTCCACGAAATACTGGAACTGGGCGGCCGATGGGCTGCTGTACCGAATCGTGGCTTCAAATCCTTTATTGGTTGCTTTCCCCTGATTCAGCAATGGAAGCGTTATTCCCGTAAACTGGGGTACGGTACGGTTGGGGGCCACCAGAATATCATATCGGTTGTTCTGGAACACATCCAGACTCACATCCAGACGTTTGGCCAGCGTCAGCTCAACGCCCACATTTACCGTTTTCTGTTTTTCCCAGCTAAGATCTGTATTGGCCGCGGCACCTTCTGCTAAACCGAAAACCTGTGTATTCGCCGTTCCGACGTAGTAAGCAGCCGTGTACGGGTACAATTGCTGGAACATAAACCGGTTGCCGCCAACCAGATCGTTGCCCGCCAGGCCATACGAAGCCCGCAGTTTCAGATAGGTGATAGCAGAACTGTTTTTGAGAAATGGCTCATTTGACGCAATCCAGCCAACAGAGCCTGCCGGGAAGAATCCATAGCGCTTATCCTTCGGGAAATTCTTCGGAACCCATGTAGCCAAAGGATAACTCTCCCACATACGTATTGGCGTAGGAATACGTAGCGCGACCGCCCACACCCAAATGTTTGAACGGCAGACTCAGCACGGCGGTTGTGGTATTATTGGTGTTTGTGTAACTATCCGAATTATACATCAGCAGCGCAGAAACGTTGTGTTTACCGAAGGTTCGGTCATAATTCAGAAAGCCCTGAAAAATCACATTGCGCCACTGATCAGAGTTGTCTTCATTGCCAAGCAGTGATGTTTTCTGACCGAAGCGGCTGTAGAGCGTATCGCCGGTGGCTGTCTTGCTGACCGATGCCCGCTCATACGTTTTGGTTTTATTCGAGTAACTCCTGAAAAAATTATTGAACGACACAGCCGCCGAAATGCTTAAACCCGGTGCAATGAAATCTAACTGTTCGGTTAGTTTTAAGGTCGACTGGAGGGTACGGCCATTGGAGGCATAAGAACCCGTTTGCAGCAGATTGGCAAGTGGGTTCGACAGCGCACTGGTTCCGCCAAAACTACCGTCGGGATTATAGACCGGAAAGGCGTTGGGCGGCAACGTAGCCAGTGACGTAAAGACCGTTCCGGTTGTTGTTGCGGCCGGGTTTGCTTTATCTTCCACCGATCCACCCAGCGTCAGCGACGCCGACAGCCGTTTGGTCAGGCTCATATCGACGTTCGACCGAAAATTGAATCGCGAGTATTTCGAGTTGACGCTTTCGGGGTCCATACTCCCGACGTTCTGATAGAGGCCATTACTCTTGATGGCGTTCAGCAAAACGAAGTACCGAACCGTGCTGCTGCCGCCCCGGAAGTTCAGGTTGTAGTTGGAAATGGGGGCTGTTTTTTTCAACACCACATCGTACCAGTTTACATTTGGGCGGAAATACGGATCACTACCGGTCCGATACGCTTCCAGGTCGGCATCGGTATACCGGGGGGCTTTGCCATCATTGACGAGCCCCTCGTTATAGAGTCGGGCATAGTCGTACGAACCCAGGAACTGCGGCAGGGTCGATGCGGTATGAAAGCCCTGCTGCGTACTGAAATTAACGACCAGCGGGGTTTCGCTGCCCCGTTTGGTCGTGACGAGCAACACCCCATTGGCGCCCCTTAGACCGTAAATGGCTGTTGCTGAAGCATCTTTTAGTAACGAAACCGACTCGATTTCATCCGGCACGAGCTGCTCATACGAACTCTCGAATCCATCGACAAGTATCAGCAGGTTACGTCCTGCGTTGCCGAACGTATTGATTCCCCGACCGATGAGCGATGGAGAGTCGTTGCCGGGTTCGCCCCCGCCCTGCTGGACCGTAAGGCCCGGAATTCGACCAAACAACGTATTGGCCAGGTTCGTCGTGAAGTTTTTTTGCAGATCGCTCCCCGAAACACTCGACAGCGCACCAGTCACTTTCCAGGCCGGTTGCCGCCCGTAGGCAATGGGTCGGCCGGCGTTCGGGTTCAGGTACGATAGCCGATTTACGGGCGCAACTTTTATCAACGAGTCGCTACTGGCCTGCTGCCCCCGAGCGGACTGGTTAAGCCCAACTCCCAGCAACAGTAGCAGCCCTAACGTATAGTAATTTTTAGCGTTCATAGGATTCTGGACGAAGGGTTAGTAGCCTGGATTCTGGACGAGGTAGCCTTTAAACACTTCCGTATTGAGAAATGGGTGCAGGTACATTCTGGTCAGAAATGTTCGGGTTTCGAACACGTAGGGCTCGTATTTGAAGTCCGTGCTGCCCGTTATTTTCGTAATTTTCAGCCCGTAAAATGACCCTTGCATAACCCCGTCATTTTCAGCGATTTTCCAACGCCGGATGTCGTACAGCCGATGGTCTTCAAAAGCCAGTTCGATGTCGCGTTCATTACGTACCCGATCTCTGAATTGCTCTTTGGTCAGCCCCGCCGGTAGCTTGGGCATACCCGACCGCGCCCGAATCGTGTTGACGGCCTCATAGGCTGCGGGCACTGGACCCTGTGCTTCATTGAGGGCTTCGGCATAGTTCAGATAGGCTTCGGCAAGCCGGAAAACGATCCCATTCGGAACGGCCCCGGCACTGGCCGACAACGCATCGGGAAGTAATTTTTTCAACCAGGCACCGCCATCGCAGTCAGTCGCATGGCGTCCACCCTGAAAGGTTTCGAGAAGTGGGGCGTCTCTGTCGTAATAGGAACCATTGTAGCCCACCGTTTGCGCAAACCGGGGGTCCAGTTCCGCATATTTCTGCATGAGATCATTTCCCCCGGCCAGGTTTGGGACGTGCCATCTTTCTTTTCGTACTTCCGCACGAAATTATGAATGACCGATACGCCCCCCCAGGCATTGACAATTGAAACGGGCTGCTGCCCATACCAGGGAAATTGCGTTCTGGCCCGGCTGGCATAGGTTTTTTCGGCCAGAACGATTTCGGCATTGTCGTTTTGTTCCCACGCGAATTTGTAATTCTTATCGAAGCCTTTATCCGTAATGAGCGAGAAATTACCGGCAGGGGCTAAATCAAGCGCAGCTTTGGCCGCATCGGCCGCGAGTTGCCAGCGGTTGTTATCCTGATTACCGTAGCAGATGAGTTTATTATCATTCCCTAAGCTCAGATACGGCGTGGCGGTGTTGAAGAGCGGGCTGGCGGCATAAAGCAGTGTACGCGCTTTCAGCATCTGGGCGGCTGTTTTGGTAACGCGCCCCCGAAAGTTGGGCGTATAGGTGGCGGGCAATTTGGCAACGGCGTCATCGCAGTCTTTAACAATGAAATTCACGACTTCTTCAATCGTATTGCGCTTCACCTGAAAATTATCGGTCAGTTGAAACCGCTTGTCAATAATGGGTACCCCGCCGTACCGCTTGAGCATCTCGCAGTAGTTGAGCGCCCGGATGAACTTCACCTCCCCAATCACCTGATTTTTATAGGTTTCATCCAGGCTCGGTACGTCATTGAGTCGTTCCAGAATGATGTTGCAATCCCGAATGGCCGTCCAGCGAATGAAATACCGGTAATCTTCGTTGGCCACTAAGGTCGTAGAGGAGGTAACGTTGCCCGCATTCCACTGCTCGGTATGGAAAAATGTCGCTTCGGCTTCCGCTTCATCGGTAATAGGGGCATTGACGCAGTAGGTCCGGGATGTAGGAATTAAGTTGGCATCGTTGTAGGTAAAGATTGAGTGCATACCAATCCGATACGTACCCGCAATGAATGTTTCCAGTTGAACTTTGGACGAGAAAATGGTGCTTTCTGTAACGTCGACACCCGGCGCTTTGTCTAAAAATTCACTGATGGGCTTATCGCAGGCCGACACCGCCAGACACAGGACACCGCCAACTATGGCCCTGAATAGTATTTTCATAGTGAGTTAGAATTTAAGGTTAAGCCCGAAATTGATGACGCGGGTCAGTGGGTAGGGTTCTTCGTTGGTGATACCGCCTGAGGTGCTGCCCGGTGCTGTTCCCGAAAGCTCCGGATCGACACCCGGAAACACGGTGCTCCAGGTGATCAGGTTGCTGGCGTTCGCGTAAATGCGGGTTCCGCTCAGACCAATTTTGGCCAGAATCGTCTTGGGGATGTTATAGCCGATTTCAACGTTTTTCAGGCGAACGTAGCTGGCATCACGCACCCAGTACGTAGAGACCCGGTTGTTGTGGTTGTTTTCATCGCCCTGCGTCAGGCGCGGGAACTGGATCGGCAAGCCTTTTTCGTAGCGATCTGCCGACCAGCTATTGACGAGGTAATCCACCGCGCCCGAGTTCTCGAAGAAACCCCGGATTTGCCGCCGGTTGTAGGCCAGCGATACGTTGCCAGCGCCCTGAAAAAGCACCGAAATATCGAAGCCTTTGTAGCTACCGCCGAACGAAATTCCAAAGATTTTTTCGGGGAAATTGGAGTACCCAATCGGTACCTGATCGTCGTCGTTGATGATGCCGTCGCCGTTGGTATCCTTGTATCGAATGTCGCCGGGTTGCAGGCGGTTATTGTTCCAGGACGAAACAGGCCGGTTAGCGTCATTGACTTCTGCCCATGTATTATACAGCCCGTCGGCAACCAGGCCATAAAACTGGCCAAACCGCTGCCCCGTGCGATTCTGGTAAGAAAACGGCTTTTTGATCTCATCCTGAAACTCAATCTTGTTCCGGGCGAAGGTAAAGTTTCCTTTGATCCAGAAATTCACGTTACCGATGTGGTCATTGTAGGTAATATCGGCATCGAAGCCCCGATTCCGCATGCGGCCCAGGTTATAGGCGGGCAACGTAGCGCCTACGGTTACGGGCACGGTACCGAGGTTGCCCAGGATGTTGTTCCGCTGTTCGCTGAATACGTCCGCCGTCAGGCTTATTTTACTTTTCCAGAACGACATCTCCACGCCCAGGTTTTGCTTGATCGCCCGTTCCCACGTTACATTCGGGTTACCCAACTTACCTTCTGTGGAGTAATTGTACCGGGTCGACGTACTGCCCACCTCGCCAAAATAGTAGCCCCCCGTTCCCGAAGCCGTCGTAATCACATAAGCCGAAGGGCGGTACAAAAACCGGTCGCCCCCGATTTTATCGTTACCAACTTCGCCATAGGAACCTCTAATTTTCAGGTAGGTAAGTACATCGTTTTTAGGAAAGAAAGGCTCATCCGAAGCGACCCAGCCCAGCGAATAAGCCGGAAAAAAGCCAAATCGGTTGCCGGGTGCAAAGTTTTCCGTTCCATTATAGCCAAACGTAAACTCAGCCAGATACCGGCCTTTGTAGCCATACGTAGCCCGACCAACAACACCCTGATAGCTATTGGGCACCAGAAACGCCAGTGTAGGGTCGAAGTATTTGGTCTGGTTGTAGTTGACCAGGCCCGTTACGTAATGGTCGCCAAACGCGCGTTTGTAGTCGAAACCAACCTGGGCATAGGTCCGCCGGGTCTTTCCAATGGTTTGGGTAAAACCGAACGGCACATCAACCGCCTGCGGCACCAAATTCACGCTGTTATCGGGCAAACGGATAGCATTATACGTAACAAGCGTTCGGTTGTTTCCGAGCGTCTCGGTATTGTTGTTCTGGTAGTTGACGATACCGGTAGCCATCAACCCCTGAGTAATAAAATCCAATGTGTAATCCAGCCGAATGGCTCCCTGCAGGAAGTTTTTAAACTGCCGGTTATAGCCCGTAAACAGATCGGCCAGCGGGTTGTTGGCCGTGCCTACTCCCACCAGGTTAACAAACTTATCGCCGATAAAGCCGGGTGACGTCAATGGGTTAGCCCTGGCGATACCTTCGATGATCCGGTTGCTATTGTTGGCGGTGCCATTCAGGTTGCTGCTTCCGGTTAGGTTTTCGGTTTGCGACGACAGGTCGATGGACAGCTTCAGTTTTTTGGTTACGTCGAAATCGAAGCTCGACCGAAAATTATACCGTTTGTATTTCCGGTTAGCATCATAATCTTTCACCAGATCGGTATGATTGAACTGCCCGCCCTGACTAAAAAAGCCTGCTGACACAAAATAACGTACCTTTTCGGTGCCGCCGTTGATGCTCAGGTTGTGCTGGGTCTGGAGGGCCTGTGGTTTTAATACCATCGAGTACCAATCCGTATTGGGGTGAAAGATGGGATCTTCTCCCGATTTATACAGTGCCAGATCGGCATCGGTAAATTTGGGCACATAAACCGCCCCCGATACGTACGCATCGTTTTTTAAGGATTCGTTGTACAACCGGGCATAATCGTAACTGTTCATCCCTTTGCGCAGGTTTGTAAAGCTGGTTACAGCCACATTGCCCGTGTAGCTCAACTGAGGCTTCCCCACTTTCCCCCGCTTTGTCGTAATTAGCAAAACGCCATTGGCACCCCGTATTCCATAAATGGCAGTGGCCGACGCATCTTTCAGGATGGTCAGGTTTTCGATTTCGTTGGGATCGATGTTGTTGTAGTTACTTACCTCGACACCATTCACCAGAATAAGCGGGTCAGAAGCCCCCGAAAACGTACTCACCCCCCGAATACGTAGCGTCGATGCGTTATTTCCTGGCTCGCCACTGGTTTGGACGGCAAAAAGCCCCGGCATACGCCCTACCAGCGAGTTGCTGATGTTGGCTACCGGCGACTGTAGTAAATCTTTAGTGCCTATGGCTGCAATCGCACCCGTCACCGTTGCTTTCTTTTGTGTGCCGAAGCCCACAACAACGACTTCGTTAAGCTCCTTCATGTCGGGCTTTAGGGTTATGTTTATCTGCACTCGATTTCCAACGATAACTTCCTGTTTATCAAATCCAACGAAGCTGAATACAAGGACCGCGTTCTGATCTGGTACGGCAATGGAATAGAAGCCATTCGCGTCGGTATTTGTCCCTTTCGTTGCCCCTTTCAGCACAATGCTGGCTCCAGGAACAGGCTCCCCTTTTTCGGTATCCGTTACTTTTCCTTTTATAACAATGTCGGCGGATTTGATGGTCGAGAGCGCCTGTATATCGATTCTCGATGCCAGCGTATTAATCGCCAACGCTTTATCGGCTTCGGGTTCAGGTAGCTGGTTGGCGGATGTCTTTAGGAGTTCGGTTTCGGGTGGTACGTTTCGGGTTGCTTTGCGGGGCAGAATGGTATAGCCGCCACCTTTGAGTTTCCGGAACCGCAGATTAACAGGCGTAAGTATTCGGTCCAGAACCTGCTCCAGTTTGTCGTTTTCGTTGACCGACCCCGTAAAGGTTTTATTCTCCAACAGCTCTTTCTGGTACACGAAACTAGTCCGGTACGTCAATTCTAATTTTTTAAGAACTGTAATCAGGCTGGTACCCGTTTCCTGCGACCGAATTTCCTCCTGCGTTCGGTGTACGGAGGCAAATGTCAGTTGGGCAATCGCCTGCTGAACGCCCAAAAAGCAGAATAACCATAAGGAGGTATAAACGAGGATACGTCTTTTCATAGGTAACACCGGATCGTGTGATTGACTAGGCTGTAGTTGGTAGTCAAACAGGTGAGGGTATCGCTTTTCCCGTTTTTTCTATGATTATTTTCTGTTAATTTTTGAATTTTCGCGTTGATTACGATTCGGATTGGCCGTTGTTATCATTACACATTTTATGATTTCGCGTCCACACCCATATGGAGCGATTTCAAAACAAATACCGGATTGCCTCGGCGCGGGCTGCCTGGTGGGATTATGGATGGGCCGGGGCTTATTTTATTACGATTTGTACAGCGCAACGGCATCATTATTTTGGCAACATCAACCAGAGCCGGATGCAGCTATCGTCGGTTGGTATTCTGGCGGATGTATTCTGGCACGAAATACGCCATCATGCCCAACAGGTCGAATTCGGTGCGTTTGTGGTCATGCCGAACCATATTCACGGAATTTTGATATTGAATAATGACGACGGAAATAACGACGGACGCGTATCAACGCCATCATCTCAACGATTTCAAAATCAGGGCAAAAACACCGTGTCGTCAATTATTGGGGGATACAAATCGGCGGTCACCAAACACGCGCATCGATTGGGTTTTGACTTTGGCTGGCAGGCCCGTTTGCATGATCACATCATCCGGAACGATGCCGAATACCAGCGTATTAACGATTACATTGAACAGAATCCTGCACGCTGGGATGCCGATAAATTTTACACCTAGGTAGAGACAAGGCATGCCTTGTCTCTACCTAATCAAACCGGTACGTATCCCCTGTTTTTTTTACGTTGGCATCCAGAATAATGCCTAGATTCTCGATGCAGTCGTCGGCCACATCGGTACGTAGCTTACCCGTAAGTTTCCGGTCCATCAATAGGCTATCACTCAGGCTGATCGTTACCCCAAAGGTATCTTCCAGGCTATTGATAATTTCGAGCAGGCTTTTGCCGTCCAATATAATATAGGATGCCTTCCAGGCATCATAGACGTCAGGCTGTACTCGTTTTAGCTGAATCTGACGGCTTTTCGGTGATACCGTGGCCATGTCACCTGGCTTCATGACAACCATCGACTGATTATCCGTACTTAGCTGGACCTTACCTTCCTCTAGAACAACATAGGTCTGGTCGCGTCGGGTATTTACGTTAAACTCGGTCCCCAACACTTCGATCTGTGCTTCTGGCGTGTGAACAATGAATTTTGCCCCTTTCCGTTTCGCAATGTCGAAATAAGCTTCCCCTTCCAGCCAAACTTCCCGAACGGGTCTATCCGCCAAATTATCAGCCACTTTAAGTTTGGAATTGGCATTGAGCGTGACCACCGACCCATCCGCCAGCTTGATCTCCTGAATTTTTCCGTAAGCCGTCTGATACGTCAGGGCTGAATTGGCCTGATAGGTCCACCAGGCAAAACCAATTGAGGCAACAAGCAGGACAACGGCTGCCGCAGCCCAATAGGGCCGTTGGTACCAGTGTACAGTTTGAACTGGAGCGGTCTGGCGATCCGGTTGTTCAATATCTTTCCAGATACGTTGCTTAAGACGGGCAAGGTCTTGTTGAGTAGGCTCAATTTCGCGAAACTGAATCGTTTTAACGTAGTCGATGGCCAGACGGATATCGGCCACTTTATGCGGATAATCAGCCATAAAAGATTGCCAGAATCGATTCGATTCGTCAGTGGGGCTGAGTACCCAGCGTATAAATGTAGGGTCTTTGCAAAAGTCTTCTACGGTAAAATCGGAATTCGGCATCGGATAGGCGTCATGGTCGTACTCGTTAAACAGCCCACAATTTATTTTTTCCCGGCTTTATCCCAATAAAATCTTTATGAAGTAGATCAGAATAGCCCCTGGCAGGCTCCACAAAGCACCTCCCTGCTCGAAGGAGGTCCGTACATACGCCCGCAAGGTCGTTAGGGCTACGTTCACCGTATTGTAAACGCTCTTCATGGTGATGTCCATCACCTCAGCCGCCTGCTGGTAGCTCAGCCCCTTCATATACACCAGATACAGAATCTCTTTCTGGCGTTTAGGCAACTTGTTCAACTGGGCAATCACCAGCAGCTTTTGCTGTTCGACAAGCTGCTCCTCCACCAGGCTCTGCTCGTAGGGCTGAATCAAAAACTCCGCGTTGTCGAACAAATAATCGTCCGAATCCAGCTTATTCAATCGGCCGACGGTATCGAGTAGCCGACGACGTAACGCCCGAAATAAATAGAACCGGATGTTATCGGTAGCGCCCAGCTTTGACCGGTTTTCATGGATGTGCAGGAATAACTCATGCAGGCAGTCTTCTACCAGTTGTCGGTTTCGGATCAGGTTGTAGCCATAGCGGTACAGATCAGCGGAGAAACGCTCATAGAGCTGCGAAAAGGCATCCTGACTTCCGTCGCGAAAGTCATTCCACAGTCGAATATGTTCGGCAGGGGTGAGTTGAGGAGTCATATGCGCGGATTAGGATTGAGTTAGCTGCTTTTCAATTTCTTCCAGCGATTTCCCTTTCGTTTCTGGCATTCGTACCCGAACAAACAGAAAGTAAATGAAACACAAAATGGCATGAAAGCCAAAGGTTACCGGCAAACCCCAGTGTTGTTTCATGACGGGAAAGGAAGCCGTGGTGAAGAAATTCGTAATCCACAGAGCCAGCGTTGCCAAAGCCATCGCATTACCCCGGATGCGGTTCGGAAAGACTTCGGAGAGTGATACCCACGTAACGGGCCCCAACGTAGCCGAATAAATGGCGATGAACGTCAGCACAAAAACGAGTACCCATGCGCCCGGTAACTGCCAGTAAAAAGCCCCCGATAACGCCAGGGCATCTAAGCAAAGCAAAATCGATCCGTATTGCAATAATTTTTTTCGGCCAATTTTATCAATCGAACCGATGGCAATGAAGGTAAAAATGAAGTTGATCACCCCAATGATGATCGATTGCAAAAAGGCGGAATCCTGCGCCATACCCGCCTGCCGAAACAGGTCGGGCGCGTAGGAAAACAGGGAGTTCTGCCCGACGGCCTGCGAAAAAACCGCAACGACAATACCAATGAAAACAATGGGCCACAGGTCTTTACGAAACAGATCGCTGATGGATTCTTTGGTCTCATTGGCAAAACTCGCCTTGATCTGGTAAGCTTCAGCAGTGGCGTATGTCTCTCCGCCAATCCGCGTCAGAACGGTTATGGCCTCGGGCAACTGCTTTTTGCGAATGAGCCAGCGCGGGCTTTCAGCAACGAAGAACAGGCCCACAAAAAACAGCAATGACGGTACCGACTGTGAGGAAAACATCCATCGCCAGTTATTGACCCCGCTATTTAGGAGCAGGTAATTGGATAGGTACGCCAGCAGGATGCCAATCACGATGGAGAGCTGATAGAAAGACACCATGCGTCCCCGCATGGGTGCGGGCGAAATCTCGGCTACGTACATGGGGCATACCAAAGCTGCAGCGCCCACAGCCACGCCACTGAGCATCCGAAACGTAACGAACAGCGGGAAGCTTCCGGCCCAGCCCGTGCCCGCACCTGTCAGGGCAAACAGCACCGCGCACCCCATCAGTAGCTTCTTCCGACCTAACGTATCGCTCAGTTTGCCGCCAATCAAGGCGCCAATGGCGGCACCCAAGTTGATACAGCCCACCGCCCAACCGGTCTGAAACTCATCCAGTTGAAAGTGCTTCGTAAAAAAGGGAACGGTGCCGGAAATGATCACCAGATCGAAGCCGAACAAAACGCCACCCAGGGCAGCAATCGCACTAATGAGGTAAACGTACCTTTGGTTGACCGCTACGTCGACCCCGTTGATTTCGGGTTGAGCCTGAATAATAACTGCCATGAGGTGGGGTGTTTAGGTTTTACATGTAGAGCCGCATAGTTGCGGCTTAGCATGTGTCAGCAATAGGAATGTGTCAGTCAAAACTATCCGCTTGCTGAGCCACAACTAAGCGGCTCTACTTCAGCGATACGTCAGCTTCTTTGCTCAGGAAGCCAGCACCCTCTTCAACCAGTCCGGCCGCATCCCAGGTAAGCAGGGCTTCGTTAGGTACCACGTCGATGGGTGTGATGCTCGCCGATGACGACGACGATTCGTTGTAGCCGATATTCGATTGACGGTTATAGCACGAAATCATCGACCAGCGCGGTTTATCCGACAGGTTGGCTTCTGAGCGGTGAAGTATGTTGCTGTGAAAAAACAGAACATCACCCGCCGTCAACTCCACAAAAACATGCTCCATTGTTTTCAGCGCCAGATCGACGTAACGTTGCGACGCGCCCACCTGCTCCCCGGCAAAGC
This sequence comes from Spirosoma sp. KNUC1025, assembly GCF_045160025.1. GTDB lineage: Bacteria > Bacteroidota > Bacteroidia > Cytophagales > Spirosomataceae > Spirosoma. Next base: position 113,885 of record NZ_CP087141.1, on the reverse strand, counting down.
CATGTTCGACCCGTCCCATTTTATGCGAGCCTTTAATCACCTGCAAACAACCGTTTTCCTGGTTCGCATCCGTAATGGCAACCATCACCGACATCATTTGATCGGGTAGCAGAAATTCGTTTTTATACCAGTAGCCGTAATCCTGGTGCCACTCCCAGGCCCCACCCACACGAGGCTCCTTCTGCATTAGTTTGGAATGATAATGGCAGACAGCAGAAGACGGATTATCCAGCAATGCATCGACCGCTTCGACGAGTTGCTGGCTACGGGTGAGTAGCCCATACACATCGTCGCCGGGTTTATACCAGAGCGACAGTTTGCTACGTTTCCCTGTGCTATCGTTAATGTTGATCGCATGTTTGCTGATGGCACTATCCTCAATCGCTACGTGATAGAGTTTGTCAACCTCTTCTGCATTCAGAAAACTTCTGATAATCAGATAACCATCCTGATTGTACTGCTGGACCTGCTCGGGTGTCAATGATTCGTTTGTCATGGTAATTGAGTTATGAAGGTTTTACGGCCCAAACAGGCTCCGGCTGTTTGTTAACGTTTATCATTTTCAAACAGCCGGAGCCTGTTTGAGGCATTAATTCGCGCTAATCTCAAAAAGCTCTCCGACATACGCCCCGGTCAGGGTTACCGGAAAACCGGTCGTTTGCAGGTCCTGCCCGCTTAGGGAAGCCACTACATTTCCATCCATTGATTTGATTTGGTAGCGTTTGGCTGGGTCAAGCTGCCGAACGGTGACCATCCGCTTTGTTTCCGTGGCGCCATGCCGGAATATGCCAACGATGCCGCCCGCTTTTGTTTCGGTGTTGATTCGCTGGAAACCGTCCCACATACCGTCCATCGGCTCACCAAACCCGGCCAGATCCTGACGGTAGCTCATAATCTGATGCTTGTTTTCCATCCGTTGCAGCCAATCGGCGTAGGCTCGGTATTTTTTCAAATCGGGTGCTGATAATTTCCGGGGGTCGCCCAGCATGATAGGTAAGGCACCGGCTAATGATTTAATGTGCATTTCCCAACCGGCATCCTGCATTTCGGGGTTACCAATCACCAGTGCCGTAGCAGGGATGGCAGGCGAACGCCACCAGGCCATATTCCGGACGCGCAGGTCGACATTGGCATCGGGTGGTCCGTAGAAATTCGACAGCCAGTCGCCTTCGGCATGTTTCAGCATGGCGTAGTCAATCAACTGCAGCCCACCCATCGTTTCGAACGTACAGTCGATAAACAGAGTGGGCTTGGCAGCATGGAGTTCATCAAACAGCTTCCAGACTTCTTCGTAATTGGTGGATAACGACTCATTATGGTCTTTATGCCCTTTATGGTTGGTGGCATAACAGCCCGTTACCTTATTGCCAAATCGGTACGTACTGGTAACCACCGTAAAGTCCAGTTTCAGGTATTCCAGCCCATACTCAAGCGCTAGTTTTAGCAGTACGTCCTTGATATAGCCGCGCCATTCGGTGCCGAAGCAGGCGGTTCGCATTTTCAGATCATCTTCGTGCAGGTTAGCCGGTTGTTGGTTAGCATCCAGCACAAACCAGTCGGGGTGGGCTTTGTAAACTTTACTGTCCGGGGAGGCACTGCCCACGCTAACCCACATACCCGGCTTCATTCCCAGCGATTTGATGTAGTCGAAAACAGGTTTCAGACCGTTGGGGAATTTCTTTTTGTCGATAATCCAGTCACCATAGTTGTCAGCCCAGCCATCATCGATCACAAACTCTTTCATACCAGCATCGGCAGCCGCTTTGGCCAGCTCCATAACCAGTTTCTCATTGATATTTTTGCGAAACGGCACCCAGGTGTTATACACAAACGTGGGCTTCTGGGCAAGTTCAGACAGGCGTATACCCATGTGTTTCCGCACAAAATCGGGAACGGCGGTATTCAGCATTTCGTCCGGATCTTTGTGGTTGTTGTACACCATTGTGAATACCTGTGGCGTCGTAAACGACTCGCCTGCCGCGATGTATTTCCGAAAGGGGAAGCGTGCATTTTTGTGCGTCAGTCCACTGAGAATAGCAGGTTCATCCCAGAAAACCGACGTATGTTTCACGACCCCAGCGGCCTCATTTCCAATCACGATTCCCTGTTGCCAGTCACTGTTGTGAACGGTGAGTAAGGCATCCTGAAAGTTTCCATCATAAGGGCCAATGGACCGCCGTCGGCCATAATCGTGACAAATCCAGCTAAACGTAGTGGCGTTGTAAGGTGTCGCAATAAACTTCTCGACATCGACCGATTCCAGACGAACCGGCTCGTTGGTCAGGTTTTTTACGGTCAGGCTTTTGCGGATAACGGGCAGGTTGGGATAGAGTAAAAAATTCAGGGTCAGTTCTACTTTTCCATCGCTGCTTTGCAGGGTCACAGCGGCTCCGTCACCCTGTTTGGCGTCGGTAATTTTCTCCGTTTTCACCAGATTCCAGCCGCCTGAGCCGCTATACACGTTATCGTTTATCTCAAACTGAAAATCGGGATTCGTTTTCTGAAAATACCTGAATTCGCCAGTAACAGGCTTGTATTCAGTAGTCAGAAAATGACCATCCGAAGCAGGCAGTTTAATGGTTCGCTGAACGATTCCATTGCTGAGACTAAGTTCCGCATTCGTCCATTTGGCAAAGGGCTGATTCTGCGCCTGGCCTCTGGCAGTAGCAATAGACACTACTAACAGCATAGCCAGCATCCAATAATTCCGCAAAAACAGATTGAGACGTTTATTCATATTAAGAGGCTTCCAATGCCAAACCGTTGGCTATATATACGATGCAACTAATTGCATTTAACGCTAACAAAATTCAGTTTTTCCAAGAAGACACAAATGAAGTATTTTAGCCTAAACATGGATTATTTTATCTTTAGCCTGTTTTATCGAGTAAACACAATCGGATGAGCCCATTAACCCGTAAAAGCCGCGGATTTGCCGGGGAACGAATCATTGAGGTTCCCAAGGAAACCGTTGACAAATGTTTGTCGATGCCGTTGATCAGCAGTCTATTCATTACCCGAATGGGTTTTTACCCCAAAGCCCTGTATCACTATTATCAGCGTCCAACCGGAATTTCACAGGTCATTCTGCTGTATTGCACAGACGGGCAGGGCTGGATTCAACTGGCCAAAAACCGGATTATGATGCAGGCGGGAGACGTTTTCGCCATCACGCCTGACACCCCTCACTCCTACGGTGCAGATACCGATAATCCCTGGACTATTCACTGGTTCCACTTCAGTGGTACGGACTGCCACGACGTAATAAGCGCTATTATGGACGATAAGAGTAATCTTCCCCAGGCCGTTCGTGTACCTTATTCTGATGAACGGATTGCCCTGTTCGACCGAATGTTCGATACGTTTTTGAAAGGCTATAGTACGTCGAACCTGCTGTTTGCGAACCTGACTATCCCGTTTTTTCTGGCCTCGTTCATTTTGCCCGAAAACTTTCAGAAAGAAATCATTGGCAGCGGAACCGCCACGCCGACAAATCGGGCCATTCTATATATGCAAAATAACTTATCCTCATCCATCACACTGGACAATATTGCTCAATCAGTCAACCTGTCTACGTCGTTTTTCTCCCGCAAGTTCAGACAGGATACCGGTTATGCGCCCATTGAGTACTTCAACCACCTGCGTATTCAGAAAGCCTGTCAGCTCCTTCACTTCAGTGATTTACGGATTAACGAAGTAGCGTATCAACTGGGCATCGATGATCCATTCTACTTTTCGAGACTGTTCAAAAAACAAATGGGCGTATCGCCCGCTGAGTATCGAAAGACTGAAGGTATTCAGCGGAGGGTCTAATTGGTATAACAATCAGGCGTAGCGCTGCTTTAACAGGTTCATCATGAAGACATTGATTTCCCATTGATTACCGATTGGCAACTGGGTATAGGGCATTACGGGCATGTAGGTTGCCGGACCGAACTCCGTGTTAACAGTCAGTTGTGTGCCATTAGCCCGGTGTGTTTCCACTAGTTTATCCCACCAGGCTAAATGTGTGTTGAGCGTTAGCTCCCATTCCGGCGCACGTGGATCATTGACCTGTGGTCCTTCGGGATGCCCTACCCGGCTGTGAATATGGTCGGCACGGGAAATAGCCAGATTCACCGCTTCGGTCTGGTTTTCGAGTAGTGATTCATGGACGTTGCACCAGTGCGAAATATCGAGGCATATCCGAAGATCAGGGAGTCTGGTAAAATACTCCTGCGCGATATGAGCGGCAAACAGCGACTTCCCCCGGTGTGTTTCGTGGATGATTCTGACGCCCGTTTCTTTCGAAATCCGCGCAGCCAGATCGAAGAGGTGTTTGTTCTGCTCGAAGGTAAAGAAATCCTTGCCGGTCTGACAGTTGATAAAAACGGGGTTGGCTGCAATCAGGTTGCGGAGGTATTTTTCATAGTTCCGGCTGTGTTCGTCCAGATCGCTCTCGAACGATTGCCAATACTGACCAATCAGTTCGAGGTCGTAGTCGTTCAGGGTAGCTACGATTTCCCGGCTCTCATTGGCTTCGAGCGGCAAGGCCATTTCAACACCATCGTAGCCAGCGTCTTTCACGTTCTTACAGAACGTAGCAAACGGTAAGGTATTCCCCCATTGGGGCGCGTAAAATTTAATGTGCATACGGATTAACAGGAATGGCTTTTGAATTGTCGGTACTGGTTACGGTTTATATAGTATTGCATTCGCAATGAGTTGCGTGTAGATAAGATTTTCAAAATCACTGATCGCATGACCCGGCTGACTGTAGAAAAGCCAACCTTTTCCCACCGGAATACACCAGGCCGACCGATCCTGCATCCACACCTTTCCGGCGGTATCCGTGAATTTAAAACCCAGCAAAATGGTCCGGCTCCCCAGCAGTTGATGATTCAGAAATCCCTCTGTTTTTTGCAAAACAAAGCCCGGAAACTGGCCCTCTTTTTGGCTGCCCTCCCGCGTGTACGCAATCGTAGAAGCATACGTAATCTTGTGCGACGTAATAAAGTGTTTCGGAGCCAGATTCACGACAGCCATATCGACGTCGCCCACGTATTTATAGCCGCCTTCCGAAACGTCTTTCTTGGGCAAATCGATACCCAGAAACGAAAACCATTCTTTATTCTTTCGCTTCGCCGAACTAATGGAATGATGCAGGCAAAGTAGCTTCCCGCCGTTTTGAGCATACCGGATAAAGGCTCGCTCGGGAATGGAATCCAAATCTTTGTGGATGTAAACAATAACCGCCCGGAAATTGGCCAGGGTGGCGGGCATGTCGGTCTGGGTCACAATTTTAGAAGTCAGACCCTCCTGCTGTTGCATTCCTTTGGCCAGTACTTCCATTGCCGGAATTTCGTCGGCAACAATCAGTACGTCCTGAGCGGTTACCCGGCCAACTGACATCAGCAAACAGACGAGTATGATAAGCCAATATTTCATAAATGACACGCGTTTTTTCGTCACTTCAGTTGGCTTAGATAGGCTATCGTTTGTGGCACCTGCGTGGCATAGCTAGGGCTTTCGTCTTCGATGTAGTAATGTTCGATAGACGACTTTTGGGCGGCTTTCAGAATGGCGCGCAAATCGATCTGACCGGTTCCCAGCGCTACGTCGTTCTCCACCGGCGTGCCCCCCGACAAATTGCCGACAACCCCTTTACGTAGGTCTTTCAGGTGCATCAGCTTAAAGCGTTTCGGGTATTTTTTGATCAACGCAGCGGGATCGGCGCCGGGAAAAAAGTCCAGAGAATGTCCAGCTCGAAACTAACGTACTGTGGATCGGTATGCTGAACGATGTAATCGAACAGGGTGCCATCCTCGTACTTCTCGAACTCGTAGCCGTGGTTATGGTAGCAGAACGTCAGGCCAAACTCATCTTTCAACTGCTTGCCAATTCGGTTGAAGGTTTCAACGGATTTCTGCGCATCCGCCAGCGTGAATGGGGGCTTTGTCATAATCCAGGCTACCCGGACATAACTCGCTCCGAGGGTTTTAGCATTTTTACCCACTTCGCTGGTTTTGTTCTGCGCATCGGCATAGCTAACCCCAAACGAGGAACATTTCATCCCCCGTTCGTCGAGGAGTTTGCGCAGTTCGGCGGCTGTTTTACCGAAGAGATTGGAAAACTCCATATCGGTAATGCCCAGCGCCTTAATGGTATCGAGCGTGGCTGCTACGTTTTTAGCAAAGCTGTTGCGGTACGTGTAAGATACCATGCCGGGCGTTTGCGGGAACACCTTTTTCTGCGCCTGAACAGCACTGAAGCTCAAAAGGATAACAAAAGCGAGAAGGATTTTTTTCATGAGAGATGATTGATTTAGTTTATAGAAGCTGTCTGATAACCCCTAAATCCCCTAAAGGGGACTTTTCTCCAGCTCAAATAAAGTCCCCTTTAGGGGATTTAGGGGTTATAAAATTTATAAGAAACATTTTTCAGATAGCTCCTTAAACCTATAAGGTCTTTTTGGGACCTTATAGGTTTGATTGATTGGCTTTATCTGGTTTTTACTGTTCGAACGCGCCCCGATCCCGGCCGGCACGTTTGGGGCGGGCCTTTCCCAGAATATCATTGGGCAAGGGAACATTGTTACTACCCGAATCGACGGCACGGCTATTTTTCGCCAGTCGGAAATTACCTTTCGTTGGGTCGGGCTGGATGTCGATAAAGCTGGGGTCGGCCACAATGTCGTTGGCACCGGCAAAAACGGTTTGAGCAGTTGGGTAGATATTATAGTCCCAGCGAATACTGGTATTGCGGTTGTTGGAAGTTACGGCTCCGCCCGGACGGGGCACAATGATGTTGTTGAGAATAACCACATCGTCCGACCGATTAGGAAACAGCTCCTGATATCCCACAATCCCGCCATTCCAGTACGTTGTATTATTAATAATATCGACATGCTTTGTACGGAAGGTGTGAATCCCCGAACCACCATTGTAACAACTCACGTTATTGGCAATCAGCGCCCGCCCTTTCCACTCAGGCCGCTTTGGCTTTTCTGGCGTAGTCGCAACAGTTGTTGCGGCAACAGCCGTCTGGCTGGTGGCTGGCTTAACAACCGCATCGGCGTTGGGATTCGTGGCGCCCTGTCCCTGTTCCTGATCGGTTACGTCCAGCAGAATACCGTTCCCATCGCTCAGTTTACCGATTTTCTCCCAGGGCACCAGCGTTTTATTATTCCAGACAAAATTGCGCTGGATTACGATATGGTAACCCGGCGCGTCATCGTATGCCCAGTTGTTGAGCGTTGTTATGCCCGAGCCCCCGTAGCGCATGAACCAGGCATTGTCATAAACCTTACAATCTTCAACCGTAAAATAGTCGATTTCGATACCGACAATGCCACCGCCCGCGCACTTACCAACGACGCAATTGCGGATAATCAAATGGTGCGGTTTTTCGTCCGGTTTCTTACCCCGGCCATTGAAGAAAATCCCGTTTGTGTTGTAATAAGGGTCGGGCGTTGTTTTTTTACCATCTTCCTGGGCTTTGAGCAACACAATGGAATCGTTGTTTCCCATGACGCTCAATCCATCAAGGATGGTATAGGAGCCCGAAATCTGGATGCCTGCCCAGCCGACCGGCCGAATTTCGGGGTGATGACCCGGACGGGCTTTCCATGTAATCCAGGCAGCAGACGTACCAGAGCGGGTGATATTGAGTACGGCGCTCCCATTCCCTTTATCAGCGTTGGTATACGTACCGTTGCCAACCAGGACTACATCGCCGGGTTGGACTAGGTCGGCGGCTTTTTGCAGATTCCGGAAAGCGGTTTCGGGCGTTTTACCATCGTTTGCATCATTTCCTGTACCGGATACATGCCAGGTTGCGGCCGAAACGAACGTATTGATTAAGAAGAAGATAAAAAACAGAGTGGTTGTTTTCATGGCGATTAACGACTTATTGGTCTTGTTATTCAGGCTGATAGGTATTCAATTGATTCGTATTCTGTACCGATCCCAGGCTCTGTGGTTTCAGTCCCAGGTAAAAATCCGTCGGGGGTTATCGATCAGGAATTTATCGATGGTGGATTTAGGTATCCCTTTATCGCGCAACCAGGGAACGACCTTTCGAAGTGGGTACGAATAGGTCCGGTCTTTGCCCTCTTCGTTGGTATCTTCCCACAGTATTTTGATGTTGCCATCCACAAATGTCCAGGTCAGATCAATCGTCGCGACCATGCGGTCGTCGTAACCACGCTTTGTCAGTTCCTGAATAATCAGGGCCAGATCATTGGGTTTGGTGTGGTTCCAGTTACCGAAATTATTGAAACTAAGCGTGCTCCCTTTTTCGACTACTTTCTGGAGGTAATCGATTTCCTGCTGAACGGTACGTCCGTTCCAGCCAAAGGTGGCTTCTACGTGCGAAAAGTAACAGTGCTTCAGGTCGGCACCCGCTTCTTCCAGTATCTGCTGCTGTTCGACACACCCACTCACTGCGTGCGTGCAGATGGGTAAGCTGTAGCGCTTCTGCACATGAGCAGCGGCCACGAACAAATTCTTCTCCGCCGGTGTGATGGGCAAGCGTCGGGCGGCTACTTTAATGACGCCCGGCCGAATCTGCGTTCCCTGAATACCTTCCTCGATGTCCTTAATCATACGGCTTTCAAAATCGGTCACCGTCATGGATTGCTGTTCGTCTTTGAGCAGATAAGACCCGGTGCAACAGATCACGTTCACGCCCGATGCTTTCGATACCTCCTGTATGCCAACAACATCGTCGGTCGGTCCAACGTCGACAATCGTATTCAGCCCCAGGGCTTTCGCTTTTTTCAAATCACTGACGGCAAAATCGAAGCTTTTTTTCCGCTGAACCGGATCACTCGGCATCACAATGTGCTCGTGTATGCTTGTGATACCCATCTGATCGGACATGATCGTACCCGTAGCCGTGGGAATAACTTTGCCAACTGCACCAGCCTGTGCAACCGCAGTACGTTGGTGTACCAACGTACTGCCCTTTTGACCAGCCATGACCAGTGGAACAGGAAGTAACGCGGCAGCCGTGCCAAGGCTAACCGACTGTAGGAAGCTTCGGCGCGATAGGTAATCGGATTCATCATTCATAGACTTTCGGTCGAGTTAGGTAAGCACTGGCAGATAATTGGTTTCTCGTTAGCGTGATACACTGATTTGCTCCCCACTAGCTGCGGCAAAACCGAGATTAGCCCCATCGAGCAGGAAATACGTATTGTCGTGGTGCGTAAAGTTGCCGTGTCGCGCTACTTTTTCGGCGGCTTCTCCACCCAAAACGACAAGATTATTGCTAAAAATCAGCTCATTAGTCGAAACGTCTCCCTTCCCAATACCCAATAAATTATTCCATTTGGTGCCTTTTCTAGAGATGATCGTATTGTGTTTCATCCTGAAGTTGTGAATATCAGCCCGGAACTTTCCGGTAAGGTGAAACGTCCATTCGCCATTTTCTACGGAGACATTATCTGACACCAGAATGTCGCGTGCCGATCCTCCGCCTATTTCCAGAAAGCCGTTGCAGTCTTCGGCATAATTGTGATGCACATACGTACTATCGCCATTGGTGTAGACTTCAAAAAAACCACCGTCGGCACCATAGTCATAACTTTGCGCCCGGCACCGCACCGCCCGGTTATAAGCGATTTCGTTGTTGGGGGCAAATACCCAGTACGCTACGGCACCATAGTCATCATCACCTCCCTGCGTGTTTTTGACCATAATCAGGTCGTGGGCGTAGTTCTGCGTAATGAGGTTGTAACGACCATGCGCCATAACTCCGCCCCCACAGTTTTCGATTTCACAGTTTCGGATGATGTTGTGGTCGGCTCCTTTCGCCAGATAGATACCAGCCAGGTGGGCATCTTTGGCAACAAACCCATCGACAATAACCCATTTCCCAGTGATGTTAATGGCTTTTGCCAGGTTGCCCGGATGGCTAAATACAGGTTTTGGTCCTTCGCCAACGGCCCGAAAAACGATGGGTTTTTGCGGAGTTCCGGTATCGTTAATATCCAGCCCGGTGGTCCAACTTGACCCACTCATGAAGTTGATGGTATCGCCTGGCATAAAGTCTTTTGCATGAACAGGAGCCAGGGATTTCCAGGCGTTGCCCGGCTCAGTACCGGCGGCAGCATCGTTGCCCGAAACACTATTGACAAAATAGTGCCGGGCCACAACCTGATGTTCTATGGATAGCACCGCCAAAGCCGCACTGAGCCAGAAAAAGATGCGAAGGTGATTCATATTGATTCTAACTTTCAGTGTGTCAACGTAGTGGTGAAGCGGGTTGCCAGGTCGGTTGTTCATAGTAAGGGCGTGTAATCGGGTGCGATGACTATTTTTAGGTTTAAACCAGCACTAATGGGTGTTCAGGCTTGCCTGCATTCCCTAGTTTTTCACATCACTGGGCCGTTTGTTTTTCCAAAGTTTAAAATCATCCCAGTACACCTGGAGCGTTTTGCCCTGCGCTTTCACATGGCTTATCAATTCCTTTGAGGTGTACAGCTTCATGGGATTATAGCCTGTCACTCCATTAGGGGCCGGATCGGCGGTGTTGTGGGTGAAGTTGGCAATGTCATATACCACCTGCCTCGGTTGGCCCTCTGGCGTAATAGCCAGATAAAACCGTCCTGTTTTCTGGTCACCTTCTTTAAAATAATACTCCATCGTAAACCATTTCCCGATGGGCACAACCACGTTTGATGTGGTCGGATCGGCCCGCCAGACTTCTTTCTGGCCCGCGTTTTCAGCGTTTAGAATGAAATTCAGTTCGCTTTTTTCGGCACTTGATTTGCCAATGCCCAGCGTGATCCGAAATCCATACGGTTCGCTTTTAACCCACCATTCGTTGTTCCAGAATTCAGAAATCGTACACCAGTTTATGGAGCGGGGATAGGTTTTCAGCGCATTGAAATCGTCCGTTAAAAACACCCTCACCGACTGATAAAACTCGGTGTATCCTCCCTGAATACCATACAGATTGGTTTGAATACGGGCTTTCTGCTGGTTTTCGGAAGCCACCCACGAGTCATTTAACCAATACTGAAGCACTTTATTTGTAGGGTTACCCGGTTCGGCAATGACGCGCGCAAACCGTTTGGTCGAATCGCCACCGGTATACTGCACCTGCATACGGCCATTTTTTACGATAGGTCGCCAGTCGGTACGCCAATCGCTTTTGGTCGAAAAGCTTGTATCCAACCCGTCCATGTATTCCATGACAGCGCCGTGGTCATTGCTGCCAATAGCCTTCACCACGCGGCTACTGCCCTCAAAGCCAGTCTGAAAAATTAATTCCTCAACTGTCTTTTTCGCCTGGCCGTGACACAATGCAGCCGTAAGCAATAGTCCGATTAGCAAAAATTTATACATCAATACATTGGTTACTGGTTTACCACCTGCTCATCCACCACGCACCGGAACCCTACCGTGGCACAACGATCCAGACCCGGCCAGGTCAGCAGATATTTAGCGCCAAAACTGGTGTCCTGCGCGCCCTGGTCGGCGTACCACTCCGAAGCCCGATTGACGTACCAGGCTCCCCCGCGCAAAATGCAGAAGCGGTTGTAACCGTCGGTTCGCTCGCTTTCGGTCAGTTGCCATACGTTACCACTCATGTCGTACAACCCTTGTTTCGTCCGGCCTTTGTCGAAGCGGTTGACGGCCGTTGCGCCTGCCCATTGTCCTGTATTTACAACCGTCGAATCGAAGGTGTTGCCCCAGGGGTAACGGGTCTGCGACGATCCGTTTTGAGCCGCCCATTGCCATTCGGCTTCGGTGGGGAGTCGCTTGCCAGCCCATTTGGCGTAGGCACGGGCATCGTCCAGCGTAACCCAGACCACCGGAAAATTCTCCTGACCAGCGGGCGGAGCGTTGTTCACCCAGTGCTTCAGGAAGTTTTCGCGCTGCTGTGGTTGATAGTGACTAGCCTTTAAAAACTGGGCGAATTGCGCGTTCGTCACGAGGGTTTCATCCATGGCAAACGGCCTGAGCTTTACGATCACCTCGCCGGTGGTTATCTCGTTACGGGCCTGGCTGTAGGAATAGTCCACGAAATTACCAATCGGGTAAAAACCACACTCCCGCTGCCGGAAGCTGAACGTCAAACGTACCGAATCTATCGAAACGGGTATAGCTACCATGCCTTTCGGTACGTTATTTTTTGCGTATCGCTGGGTAGCTGCTACTGGTTTCAAATGAGGTTTGGGCAGGTGAAACGTGGTGCTATAGTCTGCTTGTTTGTGGGTATCAGCCTGTTTTTTCAGAAAGCTCAGGAAGTCGTCGGTCAGCTCCGAGTCGGCAACAGCCAGAATGGAGCCAATGGCTTTGGGGCCGTATTCGGCATACAAGCTCACCTTCCCGTTGGCGCGGCCTGGTTTTAGCTCTTTCCCCGCCATCAGGTCGAAATAGCGGACGCCCGGTACGTCGTCCTGCTCAAAAAGTTTACCCGTCGTCCATTGCTCCTGCCGGTTCACGATTGTCCACAGGGTGCTTTTCCCCAACTGCCAGCGACTGGCAAACACGCGGTTTAGTTGAATCGGGAACAGGGGTGTCCAGGTACCTTCGGTAAAAAATTGAGAATAGCGCCGTTGAATGGGCAGCATGGCCCGGAGCAGCGACCGATCTCGTGGGTTGACTTCGTTGACGGTGCCGAACACATTTTCCCAAATGACGATGCCGCAGCCGTTGATCCACGCATTCTGGAGCAGCATCGATTGTTCGTGGTTGAAACGCGAAAGCCGGTAAATCATGTGCCGCTGTTCAAGCCATCGGTTGCGCACCAGTACCGGCACTTCGCCAAACTCAAGGTTTTTGTATCGCTCATTCCAGCCCACTTCCAGCCACGACTGATGCACCTGATTCAGCACCTCCGGCCGGATCGGTATTTCCGACTGAAAAATGGCTCCCGGATTAGACCGTTGCATGGTCTGAAAAAAGCCCTCTACGTTCGAGATCGTATCCAGATATACGCCGTCGGCACCCGTTTCGGTGAGCAGATCAAGTAGTTCGTCTTCATCGGTTTTGCCCTGATTCCGGGCGATGTTGTCCCAGGGATTGTAAGCGATCATCAGCTTTTTCCCAAGCTGATTCAGCTCGTTGCACAGTTGTTTGAGCCCTGCTACACCGCCTGGCAGATTCCGATAAAACGAGTATTGGGTCCGGTTGTCGAAGCCCAGTTGCGGATAGGTGGGCCACAAAACCACTACGTCGACACCACCGTAGTTGGCTTCGTATTTTTTCAGGCAATTCTTAATATCATACGCCCCGTTCTTATCATATAGGCTAGTTTCGTTGGCCATCAGGAAATACGTAGCATAGGCACTGGACGCCCATTTGTAATTGGGTTGACGATAGTTCTCGCCTTTGTAATTCAGGGAGCGTAGCGTCGAATCTTTCCAGGCCCGCAATTCAGAACGCCACGCATCCCATTTATCCGGTGCCGTGGGGGCTTCGATCAGCTGGTAATACTTTTCAGAAAGGGCATTTTTTTGTTGCCCAAACGCTATTCCCATCCAACTACACAAGATCCAGCTACTGATTATTCTCTTTCTGAGCATCCTGCTTTTCGTTATTTCTGACAGTTTTTATCAATTCACTACCTCAATTCGCTCGCTGTTCTTCTGTGTAAGAATCGCGTCTGTTTTCTCCAGTTTCTTATTGCCGATAACCACGTTTTTTAGTTTTATGCCCCGCACGTCGTCCACATAAAAAGCGGGTCGAGCATCGGGTTTTCTGTACGTAACTGCCACATCATCAAGGACTAACCCATTTACGTGCCGAACATAAAAAGCACTCGCCGGCAGCTTTGTCCCAAACGTCAGCCTGTTTTCCGGATACCCCTTTTCATTTTCGCGAACAACTGTCGGAAACGTCTTGAGAGAATCCGCAGAAACACCTTTGGGCACCGTTATCCGAATATTGGAAAGCCGGATATCTTCGGCCGGACTTTCTTCCAATCCGGCAATAATGGTTGGGATAATACTCCGGGTTTCGGCCCTGATATTCTGGATATTGATATGCCGCATCACCGACGGCTTTTTATCCGGATTCAGGAACCGCTTACCCACCCGGATAAAAATCGGACTCAATACGTCCGTCATGATAATGTCTGAGATAGTAATGTTCTCCACGATGCCTCCATCGACCCCCAGAATCACGATGCCGGTGTTGACACTCGTCTCCTCAGGCCTATGCACAATACTGGCAGGCATTGGCCAGTGCCTATACCCGTTCACCGATCCTTTCTTGATGACACAATTCGTGACGGTAATATTTCGGAAGCCCGTTCGGGAGCCGGTGCCGAATTTGATCCCGTTGCAGATGCTCGACAGCACACAGTTGGTGACCGTTATGTTCTCGCAGAATTTATCGAGGTATTCGCTTTTAAAGCAGAGGGCATCATCTTCCGAATCGACAATGCAGTTGGAAATGATAACGTCTTTCCCGTCAATATCCAGCCCGTCGCAATTCCAGTTCACCCAGCTTCGGAGGTATATCTTATTGATAGTCACTCGCTCACAACCCGATATCGATACAGTTACCTGCGCCGAGTTGAGAATGCTGATGCCTTCAAGGATCACATCCCGACAGCCGATAAAGAAAATGTTTTTGGGCTTACCGTCTTTGTTCAGACCCAGTTGAAAGGCCTTCCCTTCGCCGGGACCGCGTAACGTACCCAGCCCGATAATTCCGGTATGCGTTGCTTTATCGGCAATAACCAGGGCTTTCATATAATCCAGATACAGGCCGTTATGGGTGATGGTCCCGAATTTTTTGGCTGGTAGAATGTTGTGCTCGGGATAATCAGTGGGGTTGTAGCTCCCCTGTAGAATCGCCCCCGCCGACAGGTACAGATACACGTTTGACTTCAGGAAAATTGTGCCGGTGTAATACGTACCGGCTGGCACCAGCACCTCACCCCCACCCTTGCCAGCACATTGATCAATAGCCGATTGAATGGCTTTTGTGTTCAGAAACGTACTATCGGGTTTGGCCCCAAAATCACGAATATCGTACGTCTGGGCATACGCCGGGTAACTAAAGAGAAAAGCAGCCAGCAGGATCAACACGTTGTGATTCTTCATAGTAGAACAAGCCCCATTATCAGGTTGACAAACCGGATACCATCAACTTTATCATTCACCCTGTTTCCGGTGGTTGCACTGTGGAAACAGGTGTTTTGTTGGTATTAGCCGGTCAACAGAATGAGTCAGCATGCGTGGGCATCGTCGTATACGTGTTAAACAGATACCATTCTGTTTTTTCCCATCTTTTCGACAAGTAAATCTTGGGGAAGTGCCAACAAAAGCGCTGACAACGGACGAAGCCAGACTAGTGGCTACTAAAGCTTACCCGCTTTCAGCTGCCGGACAGCATAATCGGCCGCGCGGGCGGTCAGGGCCATATACGTTAACGAAGGATTCTGGCAAGCCGAGGAAGCCATACTGGCACCGTCTGTTACAAACACATTTTTGACCGAGTGTATCTGGTTCCATTTGTTCAACACCGACGTTTTGGAGTCAAGGCCCATGCGGGCGGTTCCCATTTCGTGGATGGCTAAACCTGGTGCCTGATGATTATCAAACGCAGCCGTGACTCGAATGCCAGCCGCTTCCATCATCGCTTTGGCTTGTTCGATGGCATCTTGGGTCATTTTGTCTTCGTTTTCTCCCCACGCGCAGTCAATGTCGAGTGTGGGCATACCCCACTGATCTTTGTTAGCCTGATTCAGCTTGACGTGATTTTCGTAGCGCGGCAGCATTTCGCCCATGGCAGTCATGCTGAACGACCACTCGCCCGGATGGGTCAAAGCCTCTTTGTAGTCAGCACCGAAACCCGCCACCGAATTGCCCCGCTCCCAACCGGCCCGGCCTCCCCCACAAGCGTAGGCATAGCCGCGAACAAAATCTTTCTGACTATCATTCAGTACGTTACGGAATCGAGGTACGTAAGTGCCGGTTGGCCGACGGCCGTAATAGTAGTTGTCATCCAGATCTTTGCCTTCGTAAACACCCGCTACCCGGCCCCGGTAATTGTGATCCATCAGGTAATGGCCCAGCGCACCGCTGTCGTTGCCTAACCCGTTGGGGAATCGGTTCGAGGTCGAATTGAGCAGCACCAGCGTGGAGTTGAGCGTAGCGGCATTCACGAAAACGATGCGGGCGTAATACTCGGTCATCTCTTTCGTGTTCGTGTCGATCACCCGAACACCCTTGGCTCTTTGCTTGACTTCTTCGAAAATGATGGAATGGACTACCGAAAATGGGCGAATGGTGAGTTTGCCGGTTTTGGCGGCTGCGGGCAATGTAGCGGAATTGCTGCTGAAATAGGCGCCATACAAACAACCTCGGCCGCACCAGTTGCGTGATTGACAATCGGCCCGGCCCAGGGCCAGATGAACGGGTTGCGCTTTGCTCAGATTGGCCGTCCGGCTGATGATCAGATGGCGATCAGCATACTCTTTTTCCAGGCATCGCGCACGCTTTTCTCAATGCAGTTCATCTCGAACGGTGGCAGAAATTCACCATCGGGCAAGGTCGACAGGCCGTCTTTATTGCCACTGATACCGGCAAATTTCTCGACGTAGCTATACCAGGGGGCTAAATCTGGGTAGCGAATCGGCCAGTCGACACCGTGACCGTCTTTCAGATTGTCTTCAAAATTAAACGGTGCCCAGCGTTGCGTCCAGCGCGCCCAAGACAGCGATTTGCCGCCCACCTGATACCCGCGAATCCAATCGAACGGTTTGGTTTGCTGGTACGGATGATCGGCGTCCCGGATGAAAAACTGCCCGGAATATTCATTGAACGCATAGCCTACTTTAGCCTGCGTCGGGCTTTTTCCGAGTACATCCAGCGGATAGCGGCCCCGATGGGTCATCTCCCAGGGACTCGACATGGTGGTTGGGTAATCTTTCACATGCTCAACGGGTCGGCCCCGTTCCAGCACGAGCGTTCGTAAGCCTTTCTGCGTTAACTCTTTAGCGGCCCATCCGCCACTAATACCCGAGCCGATGACAATGGCGTCGTACGTATTTTGCTGCGCGGCTTTTCCTATGAGGTTCATGAGATTGTAGGTTTAGGACAAGGGTTTTTCTGACAGGATTGATGGAAACTACCTGAAAATTAATTCTTTATCAGCCAAAACCCCTAAATCCCCTGAAGGGGACTTTATCTAAGAGCGAGCAAAGTCCCCTTCAGGGGATTTAGGGGTTCTTGGCAAAAAATCAATTCACATTAAGCAAATCTTTCTCCACAATTTTTCCACTCACTTTATCTTTCAGAATCAGTTTGTGGCGTCCGTCGTGGGTGATCTCTTCTTTGATCAGGTAAAAATCAGCGTCGTAGTCGGTCAGTGTTTTCTCGGACGACAAGCCTTCCTGCCCGCGCCAGACGGGTAGCTTCACCGGTTCCCATTGCTTCGACTCGGCCAAGCGATAGGCGGCATCCAGCACCGCGTTCACGACGTAGCCATCGTAGAAGGTTTCGGCGGGTTGCCGCCCTTCTTCACAGGATTTGAACATGTCGGTAAACATGTGATTGTAGCCCAAGTCGTTTACTTCGTCGCCAACCGGAAAGAGCCAGCCGGAGTTGGATTCGGCCTTTTCGGCTACGTAATCGGCACCTTTCCCGGAGGTGTACATATCGAAGCCCGTCCTCAAGAAGTTGTTGATCCAGATCGTGCCTTCAGTGCCCATGACCTCATCGCGCAGGTCCATCCCACCCCGGAACACCCAACTCACTTCGAACTGACCGATGGCCCCGTTTTCGTATTTTACCAGGGCAATGGCGTGGTCTTCCGCGTCGATGGGCTTCACTTGCGTGGCCGCCCAGCACATCACTTCAACGGGCCGAACATCCTTCCCGATAAAACTCCGGGCAATTTCCACACAATGGCATCCCAGATCGAGCATACAGCCGCCACCGGCCTGCTCTTTGTCCCAGAACCAGTTGGAGTGCGGACCGGGGTGCGCTTCGCGGGATTTGGCCCACAAAATTCGGCCCAGAGCGCCACTTTTAACGCTTTCCAGCGCTTTCAGAAACTTGGGCGAATAACATAAGTCTTCCAGATAACCACCAAAAATACCGGCCTCTTCCACGGCCTGCATCATGTGCAGCGCTTCGTCGGCGTTACGTCCCAGGGGTTTGGTGCAGACGACGTTCTTTTTGTGTTTGGCGCACAGCAATACGGCTGCCGCATGGAGGTTGTTGGGCAGGGCAATGCACACCATCGTTACGTCGGGGTGGGCAATGACGGCCTCCATATCCGTCGACCAGATGGCGCAACCGTAGTCGGCCGCAAATTTTTGGGCCGTTTCTTCCCGGCGGGCGTAGATGGCAATGACGCGGTCGCGGCTGCGTTGCCCGTGGAGAGATTCGGCGTAGAAGCGACCAATGAAGCCGCCCCCAAGCATGGCAATTCGTTGCATATCAGGTGGTTTTATTCAGTTTCATGCCAACGGGGTCCCAATTGATCACCTTTTTCTGCTCGGCGCTCAGGTTTGCCGCCAGCGAGGGCGCAGCCGCCCGCAAGCCAAATTCGGCGTCTTCCTTTACCAGCGACGGGTTGTTTTCCCGAATGGCATTAAAGAACACAATCATGTGATCCAGCCGGTCGTCGTAGCCAGCCGGGGTATTGAACGTAACGGCAGGTTCGTTCTGTATTTGCCGGGTAAACTGCCCCGCCGGGTATTTCTGGTCATACTGGCGAATGAACTCGTCCTGCATTGTCTTTGGATAGGTAAACAACGCATCGTACCCGGTACTATACATTGGCGCGTTGGGCCGTTTGAGCCGGTTCATAACAAAGGAGTTCCAGCCAATATCAATGACGCCCTCCGTTCCAACCAAACGCGTATGAATGTCGCCACCGGCACCCGTTGCCAGATTGACCCGCGTGGTAAACTGAAACGACGGATTTATATCGGTCTTTGGATAATCCATAATCGCCGTAACCAGATCATAGGCATCCCGGCCATCTTTCCAGTAGTTCAGATCGCCCAGCGCAAAAATTCGGGTTGGCCCCTGCGATCCGGTAATGGTGTGTACACCCGTCAGTAGGTGAACAAATAAATCGCCAGCCACACCCGTTCCATATTCTTTGTAGTTGCGCCAGCGGAAAAAGCGTTCGGCCTGAAAGGGTCGTTTGGGCGCATCGCCCAGGAACCGATCCCAGTCCACGTCTTTCGGGTCGAGATTCGGCGGCAGCGTATATTGCCATGCACCCAGCGCATCCGTCCGGTCCAGAAACGTTTCTACGGAGGTCAGTTCGCCGATATCACCGGCTTCGTATCGTTTTTTGGCCTCCAGCACAGCCGCACTGCTTGCCCGCTGGCTACCCACCTGAAAGACTTTTCCCGATTTTTTGTGGGCATCGATTACCGCTTTGCCTTCGTCGATATGGTGAACCATCGGCTTTTCGCAGTAGACGTGCTTGCCCGCCTGAAGGGCCGCAATCGAGATTTTGTCATGCCAGTGATCGGGTACGCAAATCAGGACAGCATCGACGTCTTTTCGGGCCAGCACTTCCCGATAGTCGCGGGTTGTGAAGAGGTCGTTGCCCCACACTTCTTTTGCCCGAACGAGCCGCGGATCGTAGAGATCGGCCACGGCAACAACTTTTGTTCCGGGTACTTTGAGGGCACAATCGAGGTCATAATGGCCGATGATCCCCGCACCAATAAGACCAATATTGATCGTATCAGCCGCTGAACGGGGTTTTAGCGGGGTCATGAGGTGGCCTGAACCAGCCCGCATGCCCAGTGCTTCGGCATTTACCAGCGACTCACCACCCGCCAGCAAGGCGGTGGTGCCACTTAGTTGTCGGAGAAATTTACGTCTTGAATTCATCGGTATAAGGGTAAGGGTTGTGTTGGTTTACAAGGATTTAATAAAGCTGTATAAAGCCGTTGGGTTGTCGATCATCAGGCGATGCCAATACTCGATGAGGCCGCGTCGGTCGAGTTCGTCGCGGAAAGTTGTGAGCAGATACGTTAAACCCGGTGAGCCGCCGTAGGAA
Source organism: Spirosoma sp. KNUC1025 (assembly GCF_045160025.1). Classification (GTDB taxonomy): domain Bacteria; phylum Bacteroidota; class Bacteroidia; order Cytophagales; family Spirosomataceae; genus Spirosoma. Next base: position 93,906 of record NZ_CP087141.1, on the reverse strand, counting down.
CGCCAGTACGTGTTTCGGGCGGCATCCATCCCGACCGTGATCTGGTCAGGAAAATCAGGGAGCAGCGTTTCCAGCAGTCGATACGTCCCGTTTTCTTCTCCTTTTTTCCACCGAAAGGCGCTGTCAAATTCAACCCGAATGCCCGTTTTCAGAATCTCCCGATGGTACGTTACGTCCTGACAGCGATCTACATGTGAGATGACAACGTGACATAGATCAGCACCCAGTTTGGCGAACAGCTCGGCCTGCGCCAGCGCATGACGACCCGCATTGCTATGGGTCAGAATCGGCACGCCTGTATCGCGATGCGTGTTGACCACCGCCCGAAAAATCAGTTCCTGATGCGGACTTATCAGATCATCGCCAGTAGCCAGTTTGATCATCCCGGCTTTGTGCGGAGTTCGCTCCACGACCGGCCCATTGTAATCATTCCGGTCAATTCCTTCCTCAACATCGGCAATGAACAGCCGCGTCAACTGATCTTCAGAATACTGATACCGCCAGTGTGAAAGCGGGTAATATTGTTCCAGATGAATCCCCGTTGGCGCTACAATCTGGATACCGGTTCGGCGCGATACCTCCGCCAGTTTCAGTACGTTCCGGCCGCAGTTAGCGGGCATGGTATCAACCATCGTTCGTCCGCCAGCCGCGTACACCTGTGAGAGTTCGGCAGACACTTTATCGACATCGTTCAGCTGGAAATCCGGATTCGCCAGCGTCGGAAAGCTTTCCTCAATGATGAGGTGCTCGTGGGCGTAGGTAATGCCAGCCTGCGCGGGTGGAATATCGCCCAAAACAGTTCGAATAAACGTCATATTCTGGCTGGGCCAAGCTCCAGCTTGGCCCGTGATTAACATAGTTAGTTCTGTACACGGGCCAAGCTGGAGCTTGGCCCGGCCGTGATGTGAACATTACTTCTCCAGCCATTTCTCGACGTATCGGCAACCGTATCAGGAATGTCCAGAATGGCTCCCAGCGCCCGTAAATCCTGTTGAAGCAGCTTCGTTGTCAGTCCATTAGCGGTTTCGTCGTTTCGGAGTGATTGCACAGCCGCCAGTCCGGCCGCCTGCCCCATCGACATGGTTTGGGCCATGGAGCGGCACGACGCATGGGCATCGTGCGTGGCCGAAAAACACCGGCCTACGACCCAAACCGTCTGGCTTCCTTTGGGTACAATCGTGCCGTAGGGAACGCCGTAGACGCCAGAGCCGGGAATGTACTCCCAGTACGTTTCGTCGGCTCCGCTGGCATCGTGTCGGTGATCTTCGATAGGTGCTCCGCAGAGAAAAATACGGTCGTCGGGTAGCAGTCCCGCCAGGCATTCGGCCTTTGTTAGGCGGTGTTCGCCGTAGACGCGCCGGGTTTCGCGAACGCCAATCTGATGCGATAAGCCAATGATATTCGCGTTTTGATAACCGGGTACGTCGTCCCGGAAAAAGGCCTCGTACACAAATGCCTGCCGTCGTCCTTCGATCTCCGCTTTGGTCAGTTCGTCGGCATTCAGCGCCGAAAGTCCGGCCACTTTCACCGCTACGGTCGAAATACACTTTTGGGCGTTCATCTCGTGGGCCGACCCTTCTTTGCGGGGCAAGGGGTGGCGTCCGCTGGTAACGGCCTCTTTCATTTTCTGGGCCAGCATCTTTTTCCCACCTTCCCGCTCGTATTCGTCCAGTTCGACATTGCTCATGCGAAACGTAGTCGTCAGGCTTTGGGCGGGTTCGTTCTCTCCGGCAATCTCGTAGGCAAAGCCCGCCAGATGGCAGAAATCAGCATCACCCGATGCGTCGATGACCCGTTGGGCCAGCACCTTCTGAAAACCGCCTTTATTCCAGAAAATACAGGCATAGCACTCGCCTTCTGTGGCTACGTCGATCAGCGTGGTATGCAGGAGGTACCGAATACCCTGTTGCTGAATTAACTGATCCCAGATGAGTTTCAGACGTTCGGGATTGTAGTTCACCCCGGTGCCGGCTCCGTAGGTATTGGGTCGCAGAAACACCGCGCCAACTTTATCCAGTTCATTAACGATACGGTCGGGCCAGCCGCCCACGATTTTGCGCGGTCCGCCGTTGCGGGACGTAGCGCCGGGCGTAAAAAAGCCGTAGAACGTATCGAGCATCTGGGTAGACGTACCACCCGGAAACCCGTACCGCTCGACCAGCATTACCGACAGACGTTGATCGCGAGAGGCCGCCGATAGTGCAGCCACGCAACCCGCCGAACCCGCCCCAATAACCAGAATATCGGTTTCGGCCAGCAGTGGAATGTGGAGATGATTGAAAACGGTTGCCATCTTATACACCAAACTGTTTTTTTACCACTTGTCGACTCATTTTCAGGCTGTCACGAATGGGCCGGGTGGGCTTGTACCCATATGGAAAAGCCAATTCGACAGTCATATCGCCCGTATAGCCAAGCTGTTTCAACTGGCGAGCAATCGCTCCGAAGTCCATAATGCCTTCGCCCAGCGCTTCCGACCAGACACCCGTCCAAAGGTGGTCGCGCAGGTGCATGTACACGATTTTATCGGCATAGGTTTTCAGGAATGTAGGCACGTCGACTTTGGCCTGAAACAGCCAGTCGAGGTCGGGACCGAGGGCTATGCTGGGTACCCGTTGCAGGGTATTGGTCAGGTCATACAGTCCGTCGGCAACCTCATAGGTATGGTTGTGCAGGTTGGGCAGTACGTTGTACTGCCTGCCAATGGTCTGAATCTTTTTCAGCGTCTCGGCCTGTATGTCAAACTCCTCAGGGGTCTTTTTACGTCTAGCATCACCGACTGATATGCCCAGTACACGCCCTTTTAGTTTGGCAATCCGTTCAATGATTTTCCCCGCGTTATCTACATTTTCGGCCTGTTTATTTTTGTCCCACATGCTCTGCCCATGCGATGCCCCAATCAGCGATACGCCGGTTTTCTGCATCAGATCGCCAATTTTCGCGACGGAATCATCATGGTGTAAGGCTACATCCATCAATTCAATGCCGTCAAACCCGGCGTATTTCACATCGGCAAAGACGTTGTCGAGCACTGAAAAACAGTCATACTTCGGCATATCGGACGAGAATACCCATACATGAGCACTCACCAGCGGTTTTTGATGGGGCATATCCGCAAGCGACACCTGTTGAGCGAGGGCCAACGACCCGGCCGCCGTTCCTAAAAATGTGCGTCGGTTCATTATAGATGCTCTGGTGTAAGGGTATCTGCCTGATCGCTTACGTAGGACGGTATGCCCACGTTCTGGTATAGTCTGGCGAGCCGGTGGGCGTGTTCGTCATAAGCACTTTCGAACAGCGTAACGGCCTGCTCCGAACCGACCACGTTGGCTGCGGATAAGACGTTTGGCGGATGCCCGGCCTCGGTAAGCCGTTGGGCTGTTTCGGCTTTGATGCAGTTTACGACCACCGCCCCGCCTACGGTCGAACCCGGCGCTACGGGTGTATCCAGACCCGGAACGGTAATCATGGCATCGCCAACGGGCGCGCCCGTGTCCAAAATCAGGTCGGCAAAGTCGCTTAATTTTTTACCATCAGCTCGTTTGCTGGTGCTTTTGTCAGCGTGTTGTTTGGTGATCAACGCCACGACCTTTACTCCCTTTTGCTGAAATAATTCAGCCATTTCGATGGGCACTACGTTACAGCCACTGGACGAGATAATCAGGGCTGAATCCAGATTCGAGAGGTCGTAATTACGCAGGATACGCTGGGCCAGTCCCGGTACGTTTTCCAGAAACATGGCCTGCCGCTGTCCGTTAGCCCCGACTACGAGGTTATGAAACGAAAGTGATAGCTCGACAATGGGATTGAAACCCGGAAACGACCCGTAGCGCGGCCACATTTCCTCGACCATAATCCGGCTGTGGCCACTACCAAACAGATGCACCATACGTCCGGCGAGAATGGTCTGGCTAAACCAGTCGGCGGCTTGCTGAATGGCTGGCGCCTGCGCTTCGATGGTGTTCAGCAAAGCCCGGCTCTGCTGGATGTATTGTGATGTGAGGTTCATGATTTATAGATTGATAGTCAGGACTTGTCAAGATTGGTCAGAAATTGTCAAAGGTGGTCAAGGTTGGTCAGATGTGGTCAAGTCCTGACAATCCCTGACTATTCTTGACCACTCTTGACAATCCCTGACTCTTTTTCACTCTTTCAAAAAAGCCGCAGCACCGATAGCCCCGGCCCAGTCCTCGAAATAAGCTTTACGTATCGTCACCTGTTTACCCGCCGGTCGCCATTCAAACAGATCGAAAAAGGTTTGAAGCGGGTCCATCAATGCCTGGTCTGCCTGCATGATACCGCCACCCAGCACCACTACCTCAGGCGAAAACGCATTGGCGAGCGAGGCCAGTGACACGGCCAGTTGCCGAATCGACGTTAGCCAGACCTGAGTGGCCAGCGCTTCACCCTGCCGGTAACCATCGACCAGTTCATGTGTGGTCTGGTAGCGGCCAAACGACCGCCGACCCACCGTTACGTTGCCGATGGCGTCTTCCAGACTACCCGGCATGTTGGTAATGTCGGGGTGCACACTATCGGCATGGATGGTTGTATGTCCGAGGTGACCCGCCATCTGGAAGAACCCCTGATAAAGCTGTCCGTTCAGCAAGAGGCCGCCCCCTACTCCTGTACCCAGCGTGAGCATCAGACCGTGCCGCACACCGGTCAGCGCACCAAATCGGGCTTCGGCCATCAGGGCGGCATGGGCATCGTTCAATACCCGAACGGGTTTGCCCAGATAGGCCGACCAGTCGAATCCTTCCAGCCCCTGCAACCGGCCCGGCATGCAGGCAATGGCGGTATTATCGGGCGTCGGCAAACCCGGTGCCGACAGACCAATGCCCTGAATCGGTTCGGCGGTCTGCTGGCTCAACGCCTGAGCGGTATCCGCCACTGCCCGTTGCCAATTCGCATTCTCGCCGTCGCCGGTTGGGGTAATCAACTGATGGAGAACCCTTCCTGTAGCTGTATTAATCAGCACACCTTTGATACGTGTTCCGCCTAGATCAATGCCTATTGCCTGACTCAATTTGGTTACTGAGTTATTGGTTATCATTAACTAATCACTAAATCTGTCCTTCGCTGACGCTCCAGCCGCCATCGACTGACAGCACCTGCCCTGTGGTAAACTGGGATGCGTCGGACAGAAAGTAGACAGCAGCGCCATCAAGATCACCGGGTTGGCCAATGCGCCCACCATCCAACGGCTGCTTGGTCTGGATAAACGACAAAATCGTATCATCCTGAGCGGCCCGCTGGGCCATTGGTGTTTCGACCAGCGCCGGAGCCAGTACATTGATCCGTATATTGTTCGGTGCGTAATAAGCCGCAATTGATTTGGTGAAGCCAATAACCGCCGATTTAGTGGCAGCATAGGCATGGGTAGCGAAATAGGCGGGCGAAGGTCGTGAGCCCAGCACCGAACCCATGTTCAGAATAGTACCGCCGATCCCCTGTTCCAGAAACGCCTGCACAGCCGCCTGGTTGGACAGCATAAGCGATGTCAGATTTAACGAAAACGTGTAATTCCATCCGTCGATACTCAGTTCATGGAGCGGGCCATCGCCATAGCGTCGGCCGCTGCCGCCCGCTACATGGTATAGCCCATCGAAGCCCCCGAATGTTTCCTGACAGCGTTCAATAGCGTTACGTGCCGTAGCTGGATCAGTGGCATCACCACTAATGGCAATGCCTTTACTGTGTAATTGCGCTTCGGCCAGTCGGCCATTTTGGGCATCCCGCCCGACTACGATAACCGATGCCCCTTCTTCGACAAAAGCCTTTGCCGCCGATAATCCCAGACCGGTTGTTCCGCCGATGATCACAATTCGTTTCTGTTCTAACCACTGACCCATCGCATCGAATTTGTTGCTTTCTATTTACTGTGCCGAAGGTAGGAACAATATCTAAAAAATCAAATAACTTATTATAATAAGTTACAAAATAACTACCTAATATTTTGTATTACAACAGTTTATATTTTCAATAATCTATACTTTATTAGGAGTCAGCAAGGACATAGCATAGGAATTATTCCTGATGTATTATCTTTATCAGCCATATGACCGACCAGCCCAACCGTATTCCTCAATACCAGTACTTATATGAAATACTCCGGCAAGATATTATCCGGGGTGTGTTCAAAGCGGGTGATTTATTGCCTTCCGAAAGTGTACTTCAGCAGCAGTACCGGCTAACGCAGCCCACCATTCGGCAGGCGCTTTCGTTACTGGTTCAGGAGGGGTATATTCGGAAACATCAGGGGAAAGGCAGCATCGTACAAGCCATTCCAATTGGCCTGGGTGTCATGTCGCTGAAAACACACTCCGTGAGTGCCGATGAGAAAACGGCCGTTGCGGAAGAGCTTTCACCGGAGTTGATCACAACGGCAATTCTCACCAAACCGTACCTGTGTCCATTCCCCGAAGAGCTGTTGTTTTACCCGACCGATGAAGCGCCAGAGGCTACGTACTATTGTCTGGATCGGCTTCGCTCCGTCAATGACACCCCCGTGTTTTATGAAAAGCTGATCTTGCCGAATCGGTACCTGCCCAATTTCCCGCGTCAGCGGCTGACGAACCGTTCGTTTTTCGACCTGTTGCGCACAAAATACGGTCTGGTCGTTACGGGGGGCGAGCAGAAAATTCAGGCCTTAGCCGCCGACGCGCTCATAGCCCGTCAACTTCAGGTAGAACCGGGCAGTCCCGTTCTTCGACTGGAAAAACGAATTGACACCAACAAGAGTGACTTCAGTTTTTATTCGCTCCTCTTCGCCCGCACCGACCAGTTTTTGCTACAGGGCCGGTTCTGATACGTTTTTTAACCACAGAGGGGCAGCAATTACACGGAGTTCATGGAAATTGTTTTCACTGAATTTTTCCGCCTACCGACAATCCACTCGGCACCTGGGTCGGAACAGATCTGTCGAAGGTATCGTCAGTAAGGGCGTGCAAAAATTCGATCAGGTCGTTGCTTCGGGTTACGCGGGGACGTAGCAGCGAGTCCAGTTGGCTGATCGATACGTTCGCGTTCAGTTGAGTACCATCTTTCACCTGGTCGTAAAAGACCAGCACCTCCGAAAGCGACTGAAGCTTCCCACTATGCATGTAGGGAGCTGTGAGCGTTACATTACGTAGCGTTGGGGTTCGAAAGGCATACGTATCGTTCCGGCCTTTATCGGAATTGTTCAGCTTTTCGTTATCGATTACTCCCAGCACATGCGTTTTGTAGTCGGTAAACATTGGGCCATTGTGGCAGGTAGTACAGCCGTTCTGAATGAACAGAACCATACCCCGTTTCTGCGCTTCGGTCATGGCCGATCGGTTGCCTCGCTGGTAGCGGTCGTAGGGTGCATTGTTCGCCAGTAAGGTGCGTTCGTAAGCGGCAATTGCTTTCCCCAGATTCTGCGCCGTGACTGCGTTTGCCCCACCAAATACCGACGCAAACGACGTTCGATACGTGGGAATGGCACGCAGCGCTAGCCTCAGAGAATGCATTTCCCCGCATTTCTTCAAAAGCCGCAATCGGCATCAGCGACTGGGCTTCCAGCGACTTCGCCCGCAGGTCGAAGAACATAGGCGCTGTGGCCGGATCATAGCTCCCCTTTGTGTCGAGCCCGTTAAACGCCACATTCAGGAGGGTTGGGGCATTTCGTTTGGTGTGAGGCATATTGCTTCCCACTCCAAACCGACGCTGCTGCCCCTGCCCTTCTCCACCCACGCCAATGGGTAAATCCAGGCCGTCAGCATAGCCAAATGCTGGGTTGTGACAGGTGGCGCAGGCTACGTCTTTATTGCCCGACAAAACCGGGTCGTAGAACAGCAGTTTACCCAACGCCACTTTTTCGGGAGTGCGTGGATTGTCGGCAGGGTCGATGACGGATTGGGGTAGCGCACTGAAATTCTGGTCTGGGTTCACGTCCAGTTCCGTCGACTGGCATCCGTATACCGATGCAACAAACAGACCAGCACTCACCAGTAGCGCATACATTTTGAGCGATTTCATACAAGATTGATTCAGAACGTGTAGCCAACCGAAAAAGCAATGTTGTTACGTATCGTAGTGGCGCCGGACTCTGGCTTGATCAGCACCCGGTTTTCGAGGCCCAGAACGTAGTGCGACCTGACCCGGAACGTAATACCGACCGTGGCCGAAGGAATGATGTTGCGGAAGGTTTCATCGAGACTGTAGTCGGTGAATCGAACCCGCATCCGTTCGCTCCAGTACTGCGCCCCTACTCCAACCGTTGCGCCAAACGCTTTCTGGGACTGGTAGTGGTAGCCCATCTGAACCAGGCCAATCGTAGCGGTAAACGCACTGGTCGATTTCTGAAAAAAATGGGCGTATCCAGCCTGCACGAACAGCGCATTACGTGAGCCATTGAGCGGCCTGGCGACTTCGGCCCGTAGCCCGGTACCGAGAAAGTACAGACTGGATTTTGCGAGTTGCGGATTAACCAACCCATCTACCCACAGGGTGTACTTGAGCGGTTGCTGAGCAAGTGCAGGTGTAGCCAAAGCAACTAATGCAAGGAAAAAAAGAGAGTTTTCATGGTTTTATCGATGAATGAGGCACAAGCGGAAACCGCAAGCCGATTGAAGGCCTGTTTGGTGATTGCACATTGTTAGGGAGTTAGGTGTTATTTTACCCGTCTAACCAGGCTTTGAACGCGGGCGCTTTCTCCCGGCTGACGAGTACGTCCTGCGGTGTTTCAGGCCTCAGGTCAACCTTGAGCTTGCCGTTGAAATAGGTATGAATTTTCTGGATAGCCGTCACCTGCGCGATGAACTGCCGGTTCAGCCGAAAGAACTGAAGCGGGTCGACGAGCGTTTCCAGTTCCTCCAGCGTGTAATCCACAAGGTACTGCCGCCCATCGCGACCGACCAGGCAAGCCAGCTCATTCGCTGTGTAGAAATACGCCACCTGCTCCTGCGAAATCGGAATAAGCTGCTCCCCGTTTTTCACCAGAAAGCGGGTTTTGTGCGTTCGGCGGCTCATTTCCAGGCTGTCGAGGAACGATTCTACTTTTTTGGCGTAGGCCTGGGGCGAAAACTCCTGCTTCAGCGTTTCATATTTCTGGATAGCCGCGGCCAGTTCAGGCAGTTTGATCGGTTTCAGCAGATAGTCGATGCTTTTGACCCGAAATGCTTTGATGGCGAATTCATCGTAGGAAGTCGTGAAAATGATGGGGCTATGCGCCGGGAAAGCCTCAAAAATCTCGAAACTTAAGCCGTCGGAAAGCTGAATATCCGCCAGAATCAACTCCACGGTCTGACCTGCAGCAAACCATCGTTTCGCCGAGGCAACGCTATCCAGTACGCCCACAATCTCGACACGGAAATCCAGCTTGCGGATCAGTTTTTCGAGCCGTTCGGCGGCCGGATATTCGTCTTCGATGATCAGGGCTTTCATTTGTTCAATGAGCGAAGGAGTGATTGAGTGAATGAGCGAAGGAGTGAAAGAATGATTTGTGAATAGTAGACGCTGGGGTTTTCATTCACTCATTCGCTCTTTCAATCTTTCGCTAATTCAGTAAGAGCGGAATCTTAACGGTAAACAGGCCGCCGGTTCGGATGATCTCCACCTGCCGGTCGGTGAGCAGACTATATCGGTTGATGATGTTCTGCAAACCTACCCGCGTCGACTCTTCCCGGTTGGAGTTCCGGAGAATGGTTTTCTCCTGAATATTATTTTCAATGACGAGGTACTGGTTTCCCTCCTGTTGAATCCTGATTTTCAGCGGGTTTTCTTTCGAAACAACGTTGTGCTTGATGGCATTCTCGATGAGCATCTGCAAACTCAGGGGCGTAACGTACTGCCGATAGGCTTCCGGCGAAAGCTGCTTTTCGACTTGCAGATTATCCCGAAACCGAATTTTGTTGAGGTACACATAGGCATCCAGAAAAGCGATTTCTTCTTCCAGGGGCACTGTATTCTTGCTGCGGCTGACCAGTACGTAGCGGTACACATCCGACAAGCGTTCGAGGTACTGCTGTGCGTCGATGTTCTCATCATCGATCAGGGCGGCCAGCGTGTTCATGCTGTTGAACAGGAAATGCGGATCGAGTTGATTTTTCAGCACCTCCAGTTGCGACTGTACACTTTCACGAGCGAGCGACTCTGTCTTTCGAACGTTCAATTTCCAGGCCTCGAAAAAATAAATGGCTTCGTAGATCAGATACACCAATACCGTAGGAATCAGGCTCATACGAAATCCAATAAACAATTCATCGTGATGAAGAATGGCCTTACACAAGATCTGATCCAGCAGAAACGTGGCCACCAGCGTATATAACAGGCCAATAACCGCTTCGGTTAGTAGCCGCCGGGTTGTCTGGCTGTACGTTGGAAAAGCACGACGGGCCTGTACAATAATTAACCGATTTCCTTCCCACAGTGTCAGCGTAGTGCAGACAGAAATGAGCAGATAGATACCAAATGTAGTGTTGAGCTGCCGAAAATCATCGAAGTGCTGAATAGCCGGAACCACTATACTAAAGAGCGGTATACCAACCAGCCGGAATTTACCGTCATTTAATGTATAGGGTGTTGCTTCCATTGATTTTTGCCGGAAAGAACCGGAATACGAGGGCACTGAAAGATACGATTTTCTACCATACTGATTAGTTTTTACGAAAGCCAAAGGTGTAGCCAATCGTTACGTTGGCCAGCAGCCCGTTCGTACCCGGAAACCCCTGCGAAGCCGCTTTATACGTTTCCGTTCGGTTCGTCGCTTTGCTGACGTAGGTTAGTTTATTGTTGTCCAGTGAACTCCAGATATTGGGCCAGAACCGAACGCTTGGCATAATCAGGATGCCCGCCAGCGCATTATTCTGTCGGAGAAATGGATAGTAGCGGTAGTAGGCACCTACCCCAAGCGTAACGGTCTTGTATTTAGTCAGTAGGGTGCTGCCAGCCTCCGCCTGTCCGTTGTAATTTACTTCGTAATAATGCAGCTTCGGTTCAAACCGAATATCAAACGTGGGCGTAATGCGATAACCAATCCCAATGCCCAGCGAGGAGGTTAGTGTTTCGTTGAGCTTCTGATCCTGGGCGACCAGTGAAGCTGCACTACCCGACAGGCCAATATTGAAGCCATGCGAGTAATCGAAGACCATCCGTTTCGTGGTGTATTCAGCCTGAACATTATAGCCGCCCAGTAAAAGCTGGCTAATACCTCCACCCAGCGTAAAGCGGTTGGAATACGGAAAGCCGGTCCGGCGGGAAGGTTGATTTTGAGCGGAAACCGACAAACTGAATGCTAGTAAAGCGATGAACGTGATTGGGATAGTTTTCATGATCTTCCTATGTTTCGTTAGCGTTATTTTTCTTATTGCCGAATCAAAACTGGCGAAAGAACAAGCGCAGCAAAAGCGGTTCGGGGGCGAAACGTCGGTATTCCAGGGGCGAAACGTTCGTAAATCGGGGGTAAACCGAATGGCCCGGTCAGGTCTTTATTCACCGAACTGGTTCAGTATGTGTGGGCCGTGGTTTAAGCATGCCGAAGCCGGATAAATTAATTCTGACTAATTGAAACTATTTTTATTACAATATCATTTCCTACCAACCAAGCACTTTCCAATGAGCGGCAATTTCCTGACAGCGATTCACATTATGACGTATCTAGCGTACCCTGGCAATTCGGGTGCGTCAGGTGATCATATTGTGTCCTTTGTGAACTATGCAGAAAATGGCCTCAAGCGAGTTACTTCCGACGAAATTGCCGGCGTTTTGAATACAAACCCAGTTATTATCAGACGATTACTAGGGCAGCTAAAAGAGGCTGATCTGGTTATCTCGATCCGTGGTAAAGTGGGGGGTTATCAACTGGCAAAGTCCGCTACAGCTATTTCTCTGCTCGATGTGTTCCTGGCTGTTGAGGGCGACAGGGTTGATTTCTTTGCGCTGGCTCACCGCGATAACCGCCCCGGCTGCAGCCCCATAGCCAACAGTATCCAGCAGACCTTGCATCCAATTTTCGCACAATCCCTTGCCGCACTCAAAAACGATTTGGCGCACTATTCCATTGATGGTGTGTTGAGTACGTCATTGGGTCGTCTGGAGACAGACCAAACTCAATAAAACTTTGCCCTTAAATGTAACAAAAATAGTTTCAATTCAATAAACTAATCCCATGAAAGCGATTCAATTTTCTGAACACGGCGAGGCCGATGTGTTACAGTTTGTAGACGTACCAACACCCCGGCCCCAGGCGGGTGAGATCCTGATTAAGGTAGCCGCAGCCGGTGTCAATTATGCCGATGTATTGCAACGGAAAGGCACCTACCCCTATCCGGTTACCTTGCCGTTCATTGCAGGTTACGAAGCAGCAGGTGTTGTTGATACCCTTGGCGAGGGTGTCACGAATCTCCAGCCTGGCCAGCGTGTGATGGCCATGATCCCGAATGGAGGTTACGCCGAATATGCCATTGCCAAAGCCGAACAGGCGATTCCTCTACCCGATGGATTGGGTGATGCCGAAGCAACGGCCCTGCTGGTACAGGGAATGACGGCGGTGGGTTTGCTTCACACGGGTCAGTACGAATCGGTGTTGATGCTGGCCGCAGCCGGTGGTGTTGGCTCAGTGTTGGTCCAGCTAGCCAAAAAGCAGGGTAAGCGTGTTATTGCCGCGGTGGGCAGTGAAGAAAAAAAACGCAGGTTCTGGAACTGGGTGCCGATGCCGTTGTAAGCTACCGGAACGCTGACCGCGCCGATGCCGACTGGGTACAGCAGGTTCTTGATGCAACCGACGGCAAGGGTGTGTCAGTTACGTTTGATGCAGTCGGCGGGAAAGTTGGCTCAGATGCATTGAAAGCCCTGGGAGTAGGTGGAACCGGTGTGATTTTTGGTTCGGCCAGTGGTGAACCGACCATGTTGGCCGGGCAGCAACTTGTTGGACAAAGACAGTCGGTAAGGGGCTACACGCTCTTTGCGGATGTGGCAAAATTCGGTGAGTATGCAGGCGAATTGTTTAGTGCTTACCAGGCAGGTAAGCTCAAACTGCTGGTAGAAACGTACCCCTTTGCCGACGTACTAACGGCACACCGGGACATGGAATCACGCCGGACGCAGGGCAAAGTGGCGTTGATTTTTTGAGTACTTAAGCCATGGTGTTATTCACGGTTAATTACCGAAATAACCCCGGCTATTTATCTTGCTTGACAACTAAGTCGGTCAGTTACGGATGAATTTTGTCGCATTATCAATTCATCTGGCTCAATTGAAGAGTAGTAGGTTTTGTCTACGTTGTTCTGGTCTTTGAAGAAATCTCAAGCAAATCGTAGTAGAAGTAGACATTGAGCCAAAAGCCGTAGTCGTACTTCTGATGCAGGGAAGCAGGCTGTTTTTCAGGCTGTCAAACATATGTCGGTAAGCTACTGCTGTGATTTAGTGTATTCAGACAGGCAAAAGTTGCAAATGAAATAGGTAGATAGATTTGATGCCTTTCCAGAAATTTCTGACATTCTGGCAACATCAGCGTCTATTTCATAGCCAGAGCCATAGAACACTATAGTCTTGTTCTGCTTTTTACAACTTAACCCGAATAAGGTACGTTTTGAGTTGGCTGGGAGCAAACTGTACGTTTAGCCCGCCTTTGATCGGCCTTAGCGCACGTTCGTTGGTTTCGATATGCGTCGTTTGCCAGGCCCGGCTCATGGGTTTAGTCAACCGGATGGTTGGTGTAAGGGCGGTATTCGTCAAGTTCCAGAATCGGGCAATCAGCCCCTGATTGATCCCTTCCTCACTGGGCTTCAGGCTCCAGAGTACTACGTTCCTGTCAGAAAGATTCAGGAATGAAAACGTCTTCGCCGGGTACGTATCTACTGAACCTGTCACGGCGCCCGTTACCAGCGGGTTCTGATGTTCCAGTGAGAACCGCATAGCCGACAGGGCATCGAACGATGATGTGTGGGTCGCTAACGCAAAGTGGTACCGAAAAGCTGTTGCCCCGTTTTGCTTCAGAATCCCTAGATTCTCACCGTCGACCTGACCACCAGCCAATGCGTTCAGTTGGGGCGATTGCTCCCAGAGCGAGTCGGCAGTACTTTGTCCTAATTTAAAAAAACTGCAATCCTGATTAGACAGCGTTACGCCATAGCCTGGCTCACTAAGATCAGCGAAGTGATTGAACGTCAGCCAGTCGTAGCGGGCGTTTTGTGCGGCATAATGTCCACCACGCGTTTCTTTTCTGGCCGTCAGAATGGCTCCCAGTTCTTCATGGCGGGCCGTTGGCTTTTTGAGATTCAGCGAAAACGACCACGTTTTCACATCGCTGAAGTTAGCCTGGATGCTATCCTCAATGTCGATGCGGGGCGATCCCGCGGTGCGGCTATTCTTAAATAAGGTTACCCGAACTGTATGCGCAATTGGGTCATTGGAAACGGCCTTGAGCGAAACGGATACAGGGCCTTCATTTTCAATAACAATTGGATTTCCGGTATCCGGGTTAACCGTTCCCAGATCATTGAACAACCGGCCATCTATCGACTGAATCAATTTTCGATTGGCCGCCCGCAAGTCCACCAGATCACTGATAACGCCTGATTTATGGAGCCGAAGCCGGTAATATTGATTCTGAATAAACTTCGATCCGTCTGGCCCGCCGGTACGTCCCCATCCGTTACCTGTGCCGCCCGTGGTTTTGGGGTTGGCTTTCCCGGCCGGATCTCAAAAACGGTATAGCCCACCGACGGAATATTTTCAGCCCAGATGCGCACGTATTGAACACCACCCTGGCGAATGACCTGACTGGCCACTTCTTTATTGGTCGACAGATCGACTACCGTCACTGGGGTCGTTCCGGCAAACGGAAAATCCGCTACGTCGCTACGTACCCAACTCAGGGCATTGAACACGTAGAACCGGGGCAGACTGGCCGCGCTGAGGTGCCGACCCAACGAGCGGATCGAGCGACTGTAGAGCGTATCGACATAGCCTGTAATTTGTCGCTGGAGTTTGGTTTGCCAATCGGCTCGCTCTTTCCGCGAAACAGGGCCATCGGCCGTCCAGTCGTGTTCCCAATAGAGCCCATACGCATCCCAGGCCAGCTTTCGGGTGGCTGTCAGGTCGGTAGCGAACGTGCTGTCTTTCAGCGAAACCAAGGTAGCAAGCGCTTCGGCAGTACGGAGTTTCTCCGTCGAACGGCGTACCTGCGCCGTGGTTTCGTTCATTGATGCCGGATATAAATCCCACTCGTTGCCAAACGAAACGGATTGGGCAGGTATGTTTTTGTACGTTCGCTCGATGTCCTGAAAAAAATCGACCTCATTCGATACACGGACTTTTCGGAATGGAGTTGTTGTTTGCTGTGCTGCGGTGGTAAAAACGGGCGAATTATAGGTTTCCAGATCATCCCAACCATAGCCAAACGCCCCCGCTACGTTGTAGGGATAGGCCGAGTTGGGCGAGAGGGTGTCGCACATGGCTTCCAGCACCGAAACACGGCTTATAACGTCGGAAAGAGGGTTTTTAACTTTTTTTTCAGTACGTGCCTCAGCATAACCGCCAATATCGACGGAGGTTGGATAACGGTTGTACCATTTCATCAGCACACTCCGCTTATCGAATCCCATGTACCGATACAACTGATGCTTTCGTACGCTCAACCGGTTCTGGATTCGGGACGCACAGGCACACACGCCCCGCCAGCTATAGCTTGCCCCCGAACCGGCCCAAAGTGAACTCAGACCCAGCGGCAGGGTCTGGTTCTCCATACATACCGCCATCGGGAAGCGTAAATTATACTGCCGTTCGAGACTACCGGCATAGTACATACCCCGCAGTACGGCCTCGGTGGGTTGCCCGCCATACGTACTGACCAGTGAATTCAACGGGCTGCTGATATGGCCCGACCTGATATATCCCATCAACCGGTCGAACTGCGCGGGTGTGCGGAATTTCTGATACGTTCTCAGCCAGTAACTGCCATCACAATTCCAGCGGGATTGAAAATCGGGCGCATTATTTTTCGTTGAATCAATCTGATGGATGTAGTAATCCAGCATCCTGACAAAAGCCGAATCATACTGCGCTTCGGTACCTGTCCACATATAATCGGTGTGATCGTCGTTGGCCAGGTAAATACGCTTCACCGGCTGAGCGTGAAGACTAAAAACCGAGGTTACCAGAAGAAGGGTGGTTAAAATAGCTGCTTTCATACCTGGATGAACACTTGTTTTTAAACACAGAGAAACGAAGGTTATACAGAGATCACAGAAAAGAGAACCAAAACTCTATGACCTCTGTGTCATCTCTGCCTCTCTGTGTTTAACCTCCATCAATTCGCTTCTGTCACTTTCCCTCCGACCACAAACGTTTCGCCGATGTTCAGTTTTTCGGCCAGGTAGTAGGCCATAAAATTGAATGGAATGATGTTGTGGAGTACCGAAAAATTTTCGTCGCTCTCGACGGTTTCGACCGTGAACACATGCGCGCCCGCCTTCGCAATCATGTCCGACAAACGTAGCGTTCGTTCGTAGGCTTCCCCTTTCGCCAGAACTTGAATGACGATACTGTCTTTAGCGGTTTCCTTCGGGCCGTGATCGTACTGCGCCATGGGCAGTCCATGAAAATTCAGCTTCGTGCTTTCGCTCAAAATCAGGGCAGCTTCGTAGGCTGTAGCAATATTGGGTCCGCTGCCGGTAATGTACATGCCGTGTATTTTGTGCTGGTTCAGCACCGCGAGTACGTCGTTGGCCAGTTGTTCGCCCAGTTTGCGATAGTACTCAAATCGGTCAGTAAGCAACGCAATGGATGCATCGGGTGAGAAACCAAAGCCTTTAAACAAGGCGACCAACGTATTGACGTAGGTTTTCGACGACGAATAGTGCTCCTCCCCCGCCCTGATGGGCAGTACCTGAGCTACATTCGGCGCGGTGCATAAGGCGCTGCCCGTGTAATTAGAGACAGCTACGTATTGATCGAATAGCTCGCGGCACCAGAGCGCTTCACTGCTCCGGCCCGACTGCGATAAGATGACCGCCAGCGGGGCTTTTTTGCCTTTGGCCAGGTAATACACATACTCCGAAGCCAGTTCGGGAAAAATAGGCAGGCCCATGTACTTGAACGCCAGCGGAGCAAAATACGACGAGCCCATGCCCAGGTAGGGTACATTCAGCGGCAAAGCGTCAACCGGGCTGTTCAGTACGTCGTTCGCCCGGGCGAGAATTTCCAGAATCTCGGTTAGGATTGGGTTCATAAGGGTTTTGTTTTGTAGAGACCGGTTTCTCATAGGATAAGGTCAATGCGCCGACAATAGCCAGTGCAATACCCAGCGATTCGATCAGGGAAAGGCTCTCGTTCAGGAAAAGTATCGCCAGTACGATCGTAAAAACGGGTTGTAAGGCACCAGCAATTGTAGTCACTTTGGATGCTTTTCCTTCGGCGCTGTAGGCCGCAAAACTAGCCAGTACGCCAAGGCCATTGAGCATACCTGCCAACGAACCGAGTACCACTGTTTTCGTGGACATAGCAAAGTCAGCCCAGCCAGCGATAACAAACACGAGGGCAATCAGTACTGACGAAACGATAAAGCTCACATACGACCATTCGGCTGAAATATAGTTAGTTGTCTCTTTCTGGGCTGCACTAAATACCCCCAGAAAAACAACGCCACCAGCGAATACAGCAGCCACGGACGCAGGCCAATAGTCTGAAAAAAAGCGGCTGGGTTGTCGAACAACAGCGATTCGCCCGAAAGCATGACCACGGCGGGGATAGCCAGCAGTATCCCAATAGCGTTGATCCAGTTCAGCTTTTCCTTGAAAACCAGCAAGGCTATCCCGATGGTGACGAGTGGATACAGATTTGTTACCGGAATCACGATAGCGGCAAGTCCACCCGCCGTAAAGGCCTGATAGACGGCTACATTCCCCGTTACGGCCAGCACACCCGCCACCAGTCCCCATACGATACCCCGTCGGTCGGGGGTTACGGTTTTGACTTTTTTGATCACCAGCGGCAGGGTCAGAAGCATGCCTACGCTAAACAGGAGGTGATTCGTAAATGGACTGACATCATCGGAAATCAGCTTGGCTACTACCCCCAGGTTCCCCAGAAAAAAGCGGCCGCAATCGAATATAAAATCCAGTGTTTCATACAAATTGAATGAGCGAAAGTGCGAAAGAATGAAAGAGTGAAAGTGTGCATGGATGGCATCTAATTCTTGTTGACGCGCCAGCCCGCTCTTTCGCTCATTCGCTCTTTCACTCTTTAAAAAGTGCAGCACTGCCCAGAATACCCGCCTGCTCTTCCAGTTCCGAAATAAGAACGGTGGTTTTATAGGCTTTGTAGGGACGTAGTAAACTGGACGTGTACAATTGGTCTGTTTCGTTTTTGCTGAGTCCTTTGGCAATACCTCCGCCCAAGACAATGACGTCGGGTGCGTAGAGGTTTATGTAATTATCGATGCCGGTTTTCAGGTAGTCGATGTACTCGTCCACTATCGCTTTGGCGACCGTGTTCCCGCTATGTTTTTGGGCAAAAATCGACTCGGCAGTCAGCGGTATCTCCGGGTACTGCTGCAACCAGCCCCGGCGGGCTGCAATTCGGCCAATTCCCGCTCCAGAAACCAGCGATTCAAGGCAGCCCGTTTTGCCACAGTAACAGACAAAATCGTTGGTGGTAATGGTCATGTGGCCGCCCATATGAGCAAATGGCAGTTGTCCATCGAGCTTCCCGTCGATCGTAAAACCAATGCCCAGACCCGTACCCAGGGTGAGTACCAGAATACGAACAAAGCCCCTCCCCTGTCCGTAAATCGCTTCGCCAAGGGCCACAACGCGCGCATCGTTGTCGAGCAAACAAGGCAAATCGTGCTGTTGCTGAATATGAGCAGCCAGCGGATAATCTTCCATAAATTCCAGAAATCCATACGTAGAGTCTACGGTTCCGTCGGCAAAGACAAAGCCCGGTACGCCCATTCCTACTCCCACCAGAATAGCCTGTTCAGTAGCCGCCTTGCGTTTAAACTGACTGATCGCTTCGCCAATGGTTTTCAAGAATTGATCAGCGTCTTTGGTTTCGGTTGGGGTAATCAGTATGCCTTCCACCTGTCCGGTGTCCAGATTTACCAACCCGATTTTGGTTCGGGTCCCTCCAATGTCGATGCCGATTGCGAGCGTTTTCAAGTACGTATCAGTAAGTGAGTTGAAGCCGGTATGTATTCAACTGATTCGGAGCAAATCTGATCGGCAACTGCTTTCCGACTGGTTTCAAGACCCGTTCATTGGTTTCGATATGCGTCGTTTGCCAAGCCTGCCGAATGGGTAAGGTAGTGATCAGCGTCGGTGTAGCTGATTTGTTGGCTACGTTCCAGAATCGGGCCATCAGGCCCTCGCCGATTCCATCCTCACTGGGTTTCAGACTCCAGAGCACCACATTGGGGTCGCTGGTATGTAGCAACGAAAACGTCTGGGCGGGATACGTATCAGCCTGCCCGGTAATGGCCTCCGCAACGAGTGGATTCTGGTGTTCCAGTGCGAACTTCATGGCGGTTACCGGCTCAAAATCAGCCAAATGTGTCGTTAAAGCAAATTTATACAAAAAGCTGGTTTGTCCATTTTGACCGGGAATGCCCAATACGCCCTTGTCCTCCCGTTTGGTATCGACCTGGCCACCCGCCAGTGCACTCAATTGCGACGATTGTTCCCAGAGCGAATCGACGGTACTTTTGCCCAGCTTGAAAAAGCTGCAATCTATATTCGATAGGGTGATCCCGTAATTCTTCTCGCTCATGTCGGCGAAGTGATTGAAGGTTTGCCAGTCCAGCCGGGCATTCTGGGCGGCATAATGTCCACCGCGCGTTTCTTTTCTGGCCGTCAGAATAGCTCCCAATTCTTCGTGGTGGGTCGTTGGCTTATCAAGGTTAAACGAAAACGCCCAGGTTTTCACATCCCTGAAATTGGCCTGAATACTATCTTCTATTTCGATGCGGGGTGTTCCGGAAAATACGGTAACCCGGACCGTATGCGGTACCGGAACTGGTGAAACAGCTTTCAACGTAACGGACACTGGTCCCGCATTTTCAACTACAATGGGATTCCCTTCGTTGACATTCGTTACGCCCAGGTCATTCACGTATTTGCCATCAATTGGCTTCACTAACTGCCGCTTAGCCCGGTTGTCGTAAATTTCCGTAATAGCCCCCGACCGACTGAGCCGGATGCGGTACCGGGCGTTGCTGATGTATTCACCCGACACCCTGGCGGCTACCGGTAACGTAGCAGGTACACCCGGCTTTACTTCAAATACTTTGTAGCCAACCAATGGAATGTTTTCGGCGTAAATTCGAAGAAACTGGCTCTCTCCTTTGGTAATCAACTGACTAGCAACTTCTTTATTCGTAGAAACATCGATAACTCGAACCGGGTATGGACCCATATAGGCCAGATCGGCAATATCACTACGCGTCCAGCTCAGTGGATTGAATACGTAGAATCGTGGATTGGCAGCTTTTTTTAGTTGACTACCGAGCGTTCTGGCGGAGAGCGAAAAGAGGGTATCGACGTAGCTGCTGATCTGCTGCTGAATCTTATTTTGCCACTGTGCCCGCACCGTATTTTTAACTGGTCCATCGGCCGTCCAGTTGTGTTCCCAATACATGCCCAACGATTCCCAGGCCAGATCACGAGCTGATCTCAGATGATTGGTGTAGCCAGGCGTTTTCAGGGAAACCAACGTAGCGAGGGCTTCGGCAGAACGCAATTTTTCCGTTGAACGGCGCACCTGAGCCGTGGTTTCGTTCATCGACGCACAATACAAATCCCACTCGTTACCGTAACTCACCGATTCGGAAGGCAGCGTCGGGTAGCTCCGGGCAACATCTTCAAAAAAGTCTTCTTCATTGGAAACCCGTACTTTCCGGCTTACAGTGGTGCCGTTCTGGGCTGCCTGGATGAACGGGTTCGACACATACGTTTCCAGATCGTCCCAGCCGTAGCCAAACGCCCCCGCTACGTTAAATGGATACCCTGATTTAGCAGAGACCGTGTCGCATAAAGCATCCAATTTGGTAATGACATGGCTGATTTCATCGGTCTGACTAACACTGGCAGGCCTTTTTTTCGGATACAATCGACATTCGGCATACCCACCGAGCGGTGCGGTTATTTTTTCGTTGTAATTATACCATTTCATCAACACCCCCGACCCATCCAGACCGGCGTAGCGGTACAACTGGTTCCGTCGATTATCCCGGTACTCGTAGGTCATCTGACTGCCATAACCCCCTATTCCTTTGTAGCTGTATTTGGCTCCCGAACCTGCCCAGAGTGAGCTCAATCCCAGCGGGATGGTATTGTTCTCCATCGTCTGCGCTAGCCTGAACCGAAGTTTATATGCTCGCTCCAGACTACCCGCATAATACATTCCGCGAATCACGGCCTCAGTTGGTTGTGCGCCGTATGTGTTAACCAGTGTATTGAGCGGGCTGCTAATATGACCCGACTTAATAGCGTCAATCAGCCGGTTAAACTGAGCCGGGGAGCGGTATTTCTGGTAAGCCCGAAGCCAGTAACTGCCATCGCAATTAAAGCGTGCCTGAAAATCGGACGGGTTACCTTTGGTAGAATCGATCTGGTGTAAGTAGTAGTCGAGCATCTGGACAAATGCCGTGTCGTACTTCGCTTCATTGGCCGTCCACATATAATCGGTATGGTCGTCGTTGGCAATATACAGGCGTTTAACGGCGGTCTGGCGATCCGGCTGAGCATTTACCACCGAAAAGAATGACAGAATGATTGGAAAGAGAAAGATATATCTCACAGTGATCAAATTAGATAGATACTGTACGTTATTCAACATGCAGATTACTGGCAAGCACAGGCTGAGGCTAATCTATCTAGTCAAACGGAGCAATTCTTTATTTTTCCCGGTTAATTCTAATTAATATTGTGTAGAACAAAACCATATCGATATATCATAAAATCCCCAATCGTAGGTAGATAGATGTTAAAAGTTAAATATGACTAGCATTTCGTTGTATGTGACTTGTCCTGATAAAAGTTGACCACAAACCGGTTAACTTATGGATCAACTCAGACTATCACCCATGCAAGAGCATGAACTCACCATGCGCCAAATGGTGCAACAAATTCACTTGGGCAAACTCAACATGGACCAAGCCGCTGTCCAATTCAATGTCAACCGAAAGACGGTACGGCATTGGGTTGACAAGGTAGAGAAAGAAGGGCAAACAAACCCAGAAACAGCCTCTGAGCTATCAAACCTATCTTCTGTTCAAAAGAAAATGGCAGCCCCTCGTTCGCCGTCCCAGAGTGAGGATCAAAACGAATTACGAGCCAAGGTGCATGCCCTCGAACAAGAACTGGAAGTGGCTAAATTCAAAGCCTTATATTATTCGACCATCGTTAAAGTAGCCGAACAGGAGCTAGGCGTTGATATCGAAAAAAAGTCCGTTACCAAGCCATCCGATTCATGCTCATGAATTATCCTAAGCTGCATATTCGGCAGTTAGAAGGATGGCTTGGGTTTTCACGACAAGCTTATTATCAATATTGGCAGCGACAAGCTAGTCAAGTTGATAGCGAATCCGAAGTAATTGAGCTGGTCAAAAAACTGCGGAGGGATCATCCCAAAATGGGTGGGCGCAAGCTACACGATCTGCTCAAGGAGGGAATGACTAAAAAAGGCATCAAGATGGGGCGGGATGTACTTTTTGAGTTATTGGCCGCTAACGGTCTGCTAATCAGAAAGCGGAGACGACGGGTGACTACTACTTTCTCCGGTCATCGGTTCCGGAAATATCCCAACTTGACCAGGAAATTAGTCGTCGAAAGACCCAACCAATTGTGGGTCGCGGATATAACCTATTGGTTCACAAACTACAAGTGCCTGTATATTTCTCTGGTGACCGACGCTTATTCCAAACGGATCATGGGCTGCGAAGTAGCCAAGAGTTTACACGCGGTGCATTCTAAAGTGGCTTTACAGATGGCCCTTGAGCATATTAATCCTCAGATTGGCAAGACCTTAATTCACCATTCTGACCGTGGCCTTCATTATTGTTGTGCCGACTACATTGGCTTATTAGACTCATTTGATGTCCAGATCAGTATGACTGAGACAGGCGATCCACTAGAGAACGCTATTGCTGAGCGGGTCAATAGGATCATTAAGAACGAGTATTTAGCGCACCAATCAGTATATTCTCTTGCTCAAGTCCGAGTGGTGCTTGAGCAAGCGGTCGTTTTGTATAACTATAAACGGCCACACTTGAGTTGTGATATGTTGGTCCCTGAGCAAGCCCACCAACAGGAGGGGAAACTGAAGCGTAGGTGGAAAAACTACTATACCAAGCGAGTGATAGAAAGCTTTGTGGTCAATGAAAAACCGGACTAACTTAGACGGGTCAATAAAAGGGTAAATAAATAGCAAAAACGGTCAACGCTTTTCAGGACGGGTCAACCCGACTACCGTTCAGAAAAACGTCCGATGATTTGGTCGTGAACCTTTCTGGTTGAACCATTCATCCAGCTAAACTCTGTAAGCAAATCAAGTCCGGGCCGCCGGAAATTTGCCCTGTTTGTTTGGTTATGCCCTTCAGTGAAGGGCTTTCCAATACAAGGCTAGCCTTGTATTTCATCAATCTAGCGAATTTCTAAGTTCACCCGAGCTACTTGGTAAGGCCTGAAATACAGAATTTAAATTGACGATCAAGATTATAGGTGTGTGTCCGATTAACTTTCATTTACTTCGTACGGTCAGAATGGTAGGACGATACCTGATGTCTCTGGTTATTTCTTGATGAGCAGACACTCTTCGAGTGTATCGCCCCCACTCCTGTTGCTTTTCTGCCACGCTTTTGATCAATTGATTAAACATTTATTTGGCTAATTGATCAATTGATCAACAAAATTATACTCTATAATAAACAGTATCTGGCAGAATAATTTTCAGTATCAAGCTTAAAGTGCTATAAATGTCGGTTTAAGGCCTAACCACTTTCAATCTGTCTAATCGTCAATCGACTTACTCATAACTATATATTTAGTTGGTAAGCTATAGTGACGATCTCTTATGGACTATCAGCTGAGAACGCAAATCATTCCCTACGAAAAGACTGGCATTCTTCGACCAGGCATATTGTAAACCGTTTACTTATCTATTTTTAAATCCTTTGCCCAATACGCACACAACCGGATTGGAACGAGTTCCGGGTCCCCCCTCCCCTATCGATGTTCAGATCCCAGGCCTAGCCTGTGCCTGCTCTGTTTGGTTTTGGACGTGTTACTGCAGGCAGATAGCGATCGGACTTATCTATCATTTTCCAACCAATCCGTTTCAACGTATGAGGCTGGCCCAGCACCGGATGCCGGTATCCCAAAGATTCGGTCGGATGTCAACTTAAAGGGTTCCTATACCCTATCCAACACAAAATCCTGTTCGTCTGGTCACTCTCTGATTTGCTTTCCGGCTGTTTTGAATTCTCAGGTACTTTCAGATCCAGTAACAGCTACGTTCTAAATAAGTAACGGTTGCTACCCGTTTGTTTGGCCCTCTTCCTTTACTCGTTTGCTTACCATCTTCGATTCACATGACAGCAGGGGAAACCTGAACTCATCGACAATATTTGTAGAAACGTAGTCGTCATGAACCGAATATAACCCTTTATATATAAAGTGTATTGTGGTAAGTGTTGATTTTTTATACATTTAATAAAATGATCAAAAATATATTTGCACAAATATTTAAATAAACACTATGTTTGATTCATGAAAATTCTGACTATTGCTCATCAGAAAGGGGGAGTTGGCAAAACGACTCTGGCCCTTAACTTAGCCTACTGCTTTGCCGACAGTGCCCGCGTCGCCGTAACCGACACCGATTTGCAGGGCAGTATCAATAACCTGGGCAGGCTCGTAATGGGCATCGATCTTGTTTCACCCGAAACCGTACTGGAAGGTAAGCTGAGCGGCTATGACTTACTGGTGATCGACACTCCGCCTTACCTGACCAGTCGGCTACCAGACCTGTTCGCCATATCTGACTACGTACTCGTACCAACCAAAACAGCTGTCCTTGATCTAATGGCGATTCGTGCTACCATTGCGCTGTTGCGGGAATCGATGAAGAGACGTCCGAATTTGAAAGCGGGCATTGTCCTTAACATGGTGATGCCCCGTACGAGTCTGACCGCGGAGGTAAAAGAAGCTTTACAGGAATATGATTTGCCCGTATTGCCCACAATGATTCACCAGCGCGTGAGTTATGCGCGATCACCCCTGACGGCAGGCGTTTTTGAAAGTGACGATGAGAAAGCCAAAGATGAAATTCAGAATTTAGCAACCGACATTTTAAATCAGTTACAGTAATGGCAAAACAAGACCGTCCTAAAATGGGCGACCTTATCAAACAGCTACCGAACGTCGTAACGCCTGTTCAGGAAGTGCGCCCCGTTGAAAAACCTAAATCTGCTGAAGAAGCCGACGTTAAGATCAGCGGGTTTTGGGGCCCCGCCGATCTCGCTAAGCGGCTGAAAGTACATGCTGCCGAGTCCGGGAAATCCATGCGGCAAATCAGCATAGAAGCTTATCGACTATATTTTGATCAATTGTCTAAATAATCAATTGATTATTTAGACAAGCTTTAGTTTAAGTGTGTAGCTAATAGACTGAGTGATCTGTTGCGACACAATAGGGTAAAAAAGTTTTCGCCAACTATAGCCGGTGTATGAAAAGTTAGGCCATTACATTCCGGATCGGTTGTATACCCTTTATGCACTCATACCTCGTTAAGAAGCGTGTCAGGAAGATATAGATCAGCTAACCGGAAAAGATTTCCGTTCACCCCCTGACGTTCTTCAAGATATGCGATAGGACGTCTGGTTGTTTATCGTTCAGAACCTGGTTGCCCGCTGAGGTTAAAATAGCCCTGTGAACCGAATCAGTCTTAGTTGGTTGACTCCCCGGCCAGAGCCGCTTACTGTCGGCTCCATACCAGCGTATCTGTACTGGTCAATCTGGTTTTTGAAGTTATCCTGACCACAAATTGCTAATTACGCTTAGAGTTACGTAGCAATTACGCCTAGTTAGACCGTCTAATTGCGAGGAAAGTACCGTCCCGGAAGATTTTATAATTCATAGCTATTGGCAAATGGAAAGTCGCTAAAGCGTCCTTTTTTTAAGAAAAAAGTTAAACCAACCTGGCTATTAGTAAAATTAGGCCGGCATTAATTTTATTTACTATATTAATTATTAAGCTCGACGTAACCTATTGAAAGTCAGTAATTTAAAGAGGGTAAATATGAGGAAAGTACCGTCAATTGCGAGGAATCTACCGTTTATCTGCGAGGAATCTACCGTCAATTGCGAGGAATCTACCGTTTATCTGCGAGGAATCTACCGTCAATTGCGAGGAATCTACCGCTTGTGCGAGGAATCTACCGTTAACTATGAGTGAACTACCGTATTTACGAGGAAAGTACCGTTAACGGGCGCTCTTTGTGTATGAAGTAGCCAATAATACTAGGTTGACCACGACCATGGGAAATATTTAGCTTCGGAAACGCTACGGGCCTGGGGTTATTGGGTAATCAACCAGCGAGTTAAGGTCAGTATCTCGTCTATACCGAACTGCAGCTGTATTGCGAGTGGATTCCCGTCAATCCGGAACAAGTTAATCGAATTACGAGGGAAGTACCGTTAAAATGAGTGGAAACGGATCCAAAATAAAGCTTTTAGCAGGCGTCGAGGCTGAATTGCGAGAAAAGTACCGTTAACAGACCGGGAATAAGTTCGTTTTTCAAGACTTTTAACGCTTTTGTTGATCTGGCTATATCCAAACTTAACGTATTGACGGGTTTTTACTCGCAGTTCAACCAAACCGGACCATACCCTGGTTTTCTAAGGTCGGCTACTGCTGTGTCTGCAAGAAAGCTTGTGAACTAAGTCTCTTTTTTAGCTTTGTAAAAAGACCCTTGTTGCATGGCTAAATCGACAAGTACTTCCATTTCCCAAACGGAACTATTCAGCAACGATTCCGAATTTTTGGAAGCTGATCGGCGCGCAACGACGCGCCAGATTCGACAGGATAGCATGGTGGCCCAGCACAATGATTTAATTCGGGCCAGGTATGATATGTCCCTACTGGAATCACGGCTATTTGTATGCCTGCTGGGACGCATTGACCGAAAGGATAAGGATTTTGTACTGTGTCGAATTCCCGTATCTGAGCTATATCCGGATGAGAAGGTGGGAGGGAAGTCTTACTCCCAGGTACGGGAAGCGGTCGTTCGGCTTGCCAGCCGGGTTATTCATGTCGAAACCCGGGATGAAACGGGGCGCCGGGAAATTATTAGTAATCCCCTGATGGCTACGTGCCGTTATAAAGAAGGCTCTGGTTACCTGATTGCCCAGTTTAATAATTTTGTCAAGCCTTACCTGCTGGAACTCCAGGGGAATTTCACGGTTGCCGAAATCCAGACACTGCTTGGTTTTCGGAGTTTTTATTCCTACCGGCTTTATTGGCTCCTTAAATCGGCGGCTTTTCACCATGATACCATAAAGCTGGAGCTAGTCGCCTTAAAAAAGACCTTAAATCTAGAGCAACGGTACCAGAATTTCGCCGACTTTAAACGCTTTGTCCTAGACATTGCCAAGCAGGAGTTGAGTCAGACGGATATGGCCTTTGAATACAAGCAACTAAAAGAAGGAAGAGCGGTTAGCGCGTTGCTTTCTATCTACTTCGACCGGCCGTTATCACTCAGGATGATATAAAGCTCCCGGAAGGAACCCAGCAGACGCTGACCGAAATTGGCATTAGTCTAAAATCCCTGAATGAAATAAAAGCACGCTACCAACAGGGACTCTTGTCAGAGGAGTATCTGCGCTTTGTCATCCAATATTACCAGGAGGCCAAAAAGAAAGGTCGAATCAAATCACCCGCCGGGGCTATGTACAAAGCCTTGATGACCGATCAGTTAAAAGCTGAATTTGTTGTCTGGCAAGCTGATCAGCCAGTCTATCATGCACCCAAGCCTGTAGTCAAACCACAGCCTATTGAAATTATTCAGATTGAGCTACTCAATGAACAATTCCTGACGCTACAGTCCAAAGGCCTGGCATCGCATGAAACATTTGAGGCCTATCTGGACTGGATGTTACAGCAGCAGGAGTACGACATGGATGTAGTTGATGGAAAAGAAGTACTTGTCTATACTCCGGTGGCTTGATTTACAGTTACCTAAGACGTTTATAAAATAATGTACGTAACGGAGTGAGCAATATACATCGCTGATATAACCAGACTAGTTTCTCCCTAATTTGTAAAGCTTTTAGTACAGGATATACATTGAGGATCGACTGGAGTCCAGAGCCAAGCTTCGAATGCCGCCCCGCCTGAGTCCCCAACTCAGCTGAAGAGGTTAGGGAATCTTCCCTAACACAAGTTGGCTTTCATTTTGATACATATTCGGGTAGGTTAAGCTTTGCTGCCTTCGCCCGGCCTTATAGGGAAATTTACGTCCAAGGCTGATCGGTAGTCAACAGCGACTCATCGCATACAATTGCCAATAAAACATAATGTCGCTACCTGTTAGCACGCCCTGGTGATCAAAAAAATATAGCTATTATTTGCCTTATTCGGAACCACCCGGTGGTGTCCCGTCTATTCAGGTTCTTTTCAGGATGTTTCGCCAGCAGACCTGACGATGGCTTATCTGCGTAATGTGGATGTGAACACGGCGATAACAAAAGTAATGGCTTAAGCTTTAACTGACAGTTAAGAAAACATACCTAAAAAGAAAAAGTGAATAGTTTATCTTGGATAAAAGAAGTTCTTTATACATTTACGAAAGATAAAAATTTATCCTTGATCCATGATTAACCAGGAAAAACTGGTACGGTTCCTGCGTTCCAAACCTGCCTTAAATCTATCTCAGATTGAAAAGGATGCGGGTATTCCCGCGAAGACGCTGCACAAAGCCCTGTCTGATCAGAAAGACATACCGGCGAAACACTTGCCAGCTTTAGACGAAGCTGTACGAAAGTATGGTTATTCTGAAGCTCTTTTCGATAAAGCAAAAGTGATTTCCATTGTGAATCACAAGGGTGGCGTTGGTAAAACCACCACAACCATCAACGTGGGTAAAGCCCTAAGTTTACTGGGAAACCGGGTGCTACTGGTTGATATGGATTCACAGGGAAATTTATCCCAGTGTTTTGGTATCCACAGTCCGGACGAACAAGTTGTCGATGCCTTACTGACGGGGACAGACCTGCCTATGATCGAGATTTCCCCGAGTTTATTTCTTTCTCCTTCCGATATACGCATGGCGTACCGGGAATCGGAATTAGCCAATTCGATTGGTGCTGATCGCCGGTTGGCTTTAAAGCTGGAAGACGAACGGGACAAGTTTGACTATATCCTTATCGATTGCCCACCCAGCCTGGGAATTTGTACAACCTGTTCGCTAGTGGCATCAAATTACTGTGTGGTGCCAATTCAACCGGAGGCCAGCGCCTATCATGGTGTGGAAAGCCTGTTCAACCGAATTGCAGAGGTCCGCAAATACATTAATCCTACCTTATCGGTGAAAGGAATTGTGTTTACAATGGTGCATAAGAATCAGAGTATTCATAAAAGCATGATGGCTCATATTCGGGATACTTACCGAAATTTTCCCATCTACGAAGCGATTATTGAGGTGTCCACCGTCATTAAACAATCCCAGGTTGCCAAGGAAGATCTGTACACCTATTCGAATAAATCGGTCTCCTGGCAACAGTATCAACATCTTGCCACTGAAATAATGACTATCTGATATGAAAAAGGACTTTATGAGTTCGATGCGGGAGAAGACCTCTTCGCTGCCGACATCTCTTTTATCGACCGAAGAAAATATCAAGAGTCAGATTCAAATACTTGACCAGCTACGAGATTTAATTCCGCCCCTGGCAGATGAGGAATACCGGCAATTACAGCAAAACATTCTCAAACACGGAGTAAAAGACCCGCTGACTGTTTGGGAGACGAGCTCAACCGTTTTACACCTCGACGAGGAAAACCGGCCGGTTTACGTGCTTATCGACGGTCATAATCGATACCAAATTAGTCAGGAACATAAATTGGATTACCGAATTAACCTGCTTCGATTTACTAGCCTGGAAGAAGCAAAGGATTACATGATCGACTTCCAGTTGGGAAGACGTAATCTTTCTCCTGAGCAAATAGCGTACTTGCGGGGACTGCGGTATCTACAGCAAAAGACAATGAGGGGCGGTAATAAATTTTCAACTAATTCTATAGTTAATGCTTCCGTTGCATTGGGCAAAGAATATGGTGTAAGCAGTCGGACGATTAAGCGGGATGGCGATTTTGCCGCTGGTCTGGATAAATTAAACCCTGAGCAAAAACAGCAAATACTCACGGGCAAAAAAAAGGTCGCTCGATCAGCCATTGAAGCGATGGCTAAAACAGATTTGGTTGAGTCTGACGCAGTAGCTGATGAAGGAAACCTGCTTGTGAAAACAAGCCGTAAAGCAGTAGGAGAGGACCCAGTAAAAAAACTTGAAATTGCGATTCGGGAACTTGCTTCTGGAACGCTTTCCCGTAAAACATGCGAAAGACTACTGCTGAAAACCAATGAGTTATTAACCCTCTTACAAGCAAAGTGACAGCTTGTCACTTTGCTTGTAAGAGGAGGAAAGACCGGTTATATTTAGAAGTGATACAAAGAAATGGACAATACGAATACCCCAAAGTGACAGGCTGTCACTTTGGGGTATTTGCTGATAAATTAAAGCGGATACCAAAAACAAACCGGTTAAATTCGTTGATCAAACGTCTAAAAACCATCTGTTCAATCCGAGTCACGGCCTTACCAGGTGTAGCCTGGACTTATAGCCATAGTGAATAGCCCGGTTCGACAATGAGGAAACGCTTATCAGAGTTTCTAAAGAATATAAGAATAGGGGAGAGGTTCTTTCATTCGTCCTGTTTTATCCTAGCCGAGAATTATCTTCAGGCTTTAAGATGCAGTAAATCAGGTTATAAAAGCCGATCCCCTGCCAGGGAATGGTTCTATGGCACTGATGATTATTTTGTTCTGCTTCAAATTTTTGTCTGCAATCTCAATGAACACAAGTCTTAGGCTGCCTCAAATACAGGAGCGGTTTCTATACGTAACGGCGAATAAAACAGACAGTGCGCTGGAGAGTATACACACGTGTTGTTCAATGGGGATTGAAGGGGGAGCATTAACGCTTGCCGAAGTTCAGTCACTTCTTCATACAGGAAATAAAATATCAAGTAAATCCTTGTCTGATTAGCTGCGGATTACGGATCACCAATATGCCCTCAAACAAGTACTGACTTTGGCGAATCAACGGGAACCCTTAAACCTGAATAGCATTCAGGAAGTAGCAGCTAACATAATGCGCCATACGGGTGGGCCAGTTCATTCGCTGTTAAGTCAGTCAGTATGATACCAGCCGGGGCGAATACGAATCGACACGACTACAACAGGCGGTCGGGTATTGATTAATGCCCATAAATTACCGGTTAAACACACCCCGGCACATGCCGGAAGAAGTCTTAGCTTCTGCTGCCCGGTAACCGGCTACCTGGCTGGGTATGGACCGTGAAGTGGGCACCATAGAGGTGGGGTAACTGGCTGACCTGGTTTTACTGAAGGCCAATCCGCTCGAAGCCGTCACGAATGCCCGAAAAATTTCGGATGTCTTCGTCACTGGGCAGTGGTTGGCTGGGGCTCAACTAAAGGCGATGCTAACTGAACTGGCGAAACGAAATCATGCCTCGAACGATCAATACGAATGGAAGCAACTAATGAGTAACTAAATCGTTGCTTATCCAAGTGTCGTCGACATGTCAATCCTAACCATCTGTTGATTAATGTCAACAAACGTTTCCAAAAATGAGACTGGCAAGGCTGAAACTATACGAGAGTTTACACAGGCAACTTGTCATTCATAAATTGCATCGGTGAATGAGTGATCCAGCTGGTTTTTTATGAAATACTTTTTCCTCAGTTTGTCGTTGCTTTTAGCACCAACTTATTCCTGGGTGACCTGGTCGATCATCCTCATTAATCCCAAAATAGGTGAAATCGGCATTGCGGGTGCCTCCTGTACCTACAACTGTAGTGACATTGGTAAAATCATTTCTGGTCAGGGTGCTATCATTGTTCAGGCCATAAGTAATGCCGACGCCAATTGAAAAGGAGCCCGCATGATTCAGGCTGGTCATTCACCTCAGGAGATTATCCAAGCCTTGCTAGATCCATCTTTTCGCCTGAATAGCAACAGTAGGCGGTGGTTACCTTACACCAACTAGCCCAGCCAAGTACCTACACTGGAACGGCTACTGGTATTTCCATCCAGTGTAACACATTGGCCAATCAAGATGTATTAGCTACCATCATGCAGGCGGTCGTTGAAGCTCAGGACCAGGAGCTGCCGATGGCCGAAATGCTTATACTAGCCTTGGAGGCAGGCTCGGCGGCTGGTGGGGATAAACGGTGTGGGGAGTAACGCGCCACTTGTGCGTTTATCCGAATAGCCGCCCTTGAGAAATCATCCAAATCCAGTTTGTTTCTGGAGTTTTTTGGTCAGAAGCGCGGGGGGATGAATTCAGTTAATTTGCTACGAGGCAAGTATGAACGCTGGAAAGCAAAACACCGTATTTAATAACTGAGGGTGGGCATAAATAGGAACCGGCGAATGTTAACGGGTTGACGACCAAATCAATCCAATGACAGCCGCGGTTCCATGCATGCCAAATTACTGTATTTGTCTGACTTCTTAAATACCTGTTGGCAAGAGCCAATGGATAAACGCCCAAAACGAGGAAAACCTCAGACCTATTCGAGTATATCATAGTGCTCTTTTTTATGCTCATGCTCCTCAAACGAATTCACCCCTTTGCCGCCATGCATCGTTGGGCCAAAGCCAATTATGGGTTACTGAACTGGCAGCAGCCCCCTGACCGTAAGACTATTCGCCGACGCTTTCTAGCGCTGCCGGTCCTGATTCAACAACTCATGCCCGCTATTGCTCAGCAGTGTCAGCAACACAACCATCACTCTTTCGGCTACGCCTGTAGCTTTGCCGACAAAAGTGTATTTCGAGCATTAGGTGGCCTGTGGCACAAAAAACACATGCTCCTCAAGGTGATGCCCCATTCCAGTATTGACACGGAGGCATCCTGGGCCAAAAGTGAGTATCACGGTTGGCGGTTTAGCTATAGTCTCCACCTGATCTGTAATCGCTATCGCTTTCGTTTAATGGCTACGGTTACGACAGCATCTACTAAAGACTACCGACTCTTAGAGTGCTTAATTACTCCTTTACAGGAGCGACTAGGGGTCGTGGTTGCCGACAGTGGGTATTTTGCGGTTCGTTTTTTTACAAGCCATCCACGATCGCTTTTCTATTTTGGTTACTACCCCCTGCCTTTTCAAAGTAGGCCCGCGAATGAGCCATTTTAAGCAATACTATAATGATATGGCTGGTTCTTGGGCGGGCAAGATCACTTACCGTCGCCGAAAGCCTTCGATTGAGCCCACTTTTGCACTACTTAAAGAGCTTACCGGCCTGACTGGCAATACAATGTTGCCTTATAAAGGCTTGGATCGGGTCAGTGCCTACTTGATGATACCCAGTTGCACCGTCCAATTAATCATGTACGATAATTTCATCAATCAGCGGGAGTTTGGCAGTTTAGACGCCTTTAAAGCCACTTTTCAATAATGCCCACCCCTCATTTAATAAATCGTTGAACCAACGACCTTATCTGTGCCCTATCTTCTCAAAGAAGGACAGTCAGACTGCTACTAATGTATTCTCAAATAAGGCTCATCAAAATCAGACGAATTAGATGGCTAGGATTTTAAACCCGTACTGACACTCATCAGAGAATGTCTTTCAGGGTTAACTTTTGCATAAATAACTGATAGTTAAACTTGCCAAAACCTTACAAAAACCTCGTAATAGCATCAAAGCCATATAAAATCCAAGCTATTTCCTCAAAATTAGTCGGCAAATAACGCCGTATTTTGTAGTACATATGACTGATAATCAGAATATTTTTTCAAAAACCGTCCAAAAACCTCGTGAATCTATGTTTTTACCGGATTTTATGGAATATAACTTATTAATAACTACGTAGTTATGCGTTTACTTTCAGATTTTGTACGAAACGAAGATCAGGCGGTTAACCGTTATGTATGTATAAATAATTCGGAAATCGATTTCACCCTAGGTAGTTGACATTGAAAGATTACGGGTTCATAAACCGGCGCTGGTCAGCGTCGTCAGATCAATCTGTACATCGGTTTGAATATCAGCGACAACGCTGGCAAGATCGACGTAGGTGGGCCGCTCGGACCTATGGTTTTAAGTCGCCACCAACGAGTACACGGCCGTCTGGCGGTGATAAAGGGCTCCGTTCTGGGGGAAACTCTCCGGGGAAGCGGGCGGCTGGTGGGTAGTATACACAGCTAATCGTTTCTTCTCAGAAGGCCCATCCTCCCCCGGAAAGTTCCCCTGTCTGCTCCCGCGCTAGGGGTTTTGCGGGCCTTTGGCGGCCCGCTGACAGGCCATACGGTCCGAAGCGAACTGCCGCTGCAGCCGGCTGTATTGGCCCAGGTAGGTGGCGTACTGATTCAGCTGGCTTTCGGTCAGCCCCTGGCCCTCAAGCCGCAGGGCCGTCAGGCGGTGGATGGCCAGATCAGTCAGCAACTGTTGCATAACCGTCAGCAAGCTGGCGTAGTGGGCGTCGAGCTGCTGGTTCCAGGTCTGAAAATCCTCGGGTGCTCCGGGGGGTGGGGTGAGCAGCAGGTTCCACTCGGCTTCCCTGGCCAGCAACTCGCCGGCCAGGGGCGTGCCGTCGATGCCTTCGATGGGCAGGATCAGGCTGCGGCCTTCATCGACCAGCAGGGCACTGGTCAGCGTCCAGTGCTGCTGCACCAGCCGGTTTAGTTCTTCGAAGGCAGATTCAAAGTCCTTCACCCAGCTATGGGCACTGGCTATGTCGGTATCTTCAAACCGGGCGTCGACGATGAGCCTCATTAACCGTTAGGGATTGGTCCAATCCGGTCAAATGTAGGGCATAACCAAACAAACAGTGCAAATTTCCGGCGGCCCGGACTTGATTTGCTTACAGAGTTTAGCTGGATGAATGGTTCAACCAGAAAGGTTCACGACCAAATAATCGGACGTTTTCTTGAACGGTTTAATTCAGGAAAAGGGCTGGCACAAGTCTCTTTCTTCCAGAAGAGGTAGAGTCTATGAATTGGGTTACGCGCTTCAACGTAGCCAGATTCGATCTGGCTACGTTGGGAAATTTTTTCTTTACCTTGGGTGATAGTTGTGCATAATTCCGATAAACCATAAAAAGCGTATGATGTCAACACAAAGCCTGTCAATGGACGCAGCCCTGCTGACCGACCGGGAGCGAACGCTGGAACGAATCTATGCGAAAACGTATCCAATGGTGCGGCATTATGTGAAGGAAAATAGGGGCACCGACGAGGATGCTAAGGATATCTTTCAGGAAGCAATCATCACCTATTACGAGAAGGCAATTGACGGCCAACTGACCCTAACGTCATCGGTGAGTACCTACCTGATGGGCATTTGCAAGAATCTCTGGCGGCAGG
Source organism: Spirosoma sp. KNUC1025 (assembly GCF_045160025.1). Taxonomy (GTDB): domain Bacteria; phylum Bacteroidota; class Bacteroidia; order Cytophagales; family Spirosomataceae; genus Spirosoma. Next base: position 58,271 of record NZ_CP087141.1, on the reverse strand, counting down.
AGTTGAGCAAGCGAGCCCGCAAAACAGGGTTATCGGATGCGGCAATCGATGAAGTTGGCGAAGAAGTAACGATAGATGATGAGCAACCAGCCGTAACATTAGTGACCTTCGTCGAGCAATTGGGTGAAACCTGTCGATCGCTTCTGGTTAACTTTTATTACTTCGGGCAGCAGTTAGAGCAGATCGCTGAACAGCACGGTTACCGAAGCGTACGCTCCGCGACGGTGCAGAAATTTAAGTGCCTGGAGCGGCTGCGCAAAGCTGTAAGTCACCTGTCCATCGACCAATTCAAATTATAAAGCCCATGCGTCCTTTGTTAGATGAAGTGCAACTGCTGGAGGACTACCACAAAGGCACTTTACCCGAAGACCAGCAACTCGACGTAGAAGTTCGCTTGCTGTGGGATCAGGAATTGCAGCAAAAGCTAGCCAGACAGCAACGGGCGTATAAGGTGCTGCGTATGTATGGTCGTCGGCAGCTCCGCGCCGAGTTAGAAGCCATCCACGTCCGCTTGTTCGGATAACGCCCCGAATAATCACCCAACCGTTTTGATATACCATAATGACTTTTTACGAGCCATCTGGCTTCATATTGCCCTAAATCGACGGTCTTTTCACGAATCAATTTTTCATCTTCTAGTTAGTTTCCTGCCTTATGTATTACCCTGAGTTTAGCCGTAGCGAGTTCCGCCGGTTCGCCGTGCATCATCAGCATATGAATGGCCTTACGGTCGATCGGTACCTACACCAGGTCGACAACATGACCCGGTCGGTCATTGAAGAACGCCCGATGAACTTCCGGGAGGTTGATGTTTTCTCGCGCCTGATGGCGGATCGGATTGTGTTTATGGGCGCGGCCGTCGACGACAACATGGCTAATGTCATCATCGCGCAGTTGCTGTTCCTCGAGTCGGCCGACACCAAAAAAGACATCCTGATGTACATCAACAGTCCTGGTGGTTCGGTGTACGCTGGGTTGGGCATTTACGACACCATGCAGTACATCCGGCCCGACGTAGCGACTATCTGCACCGGCATCGCCTTATCGTTCGGGGCAGTCTTGTTATGCGCCGGTGCGGCCGGTAAACGGTCGGCTCTTCCCCACGCCCGGGTTATGATTCACCAGCCGCACGGTGGGGCACAGGGCCAATCGGTGGACATTGAAATTACCGCCCGCGAAATAGTCAAACTTAGAACAGAGTTGTACGAAATCATGGCCCTTCATAGCGGTCAGTCAGCCGAAGAACTCGAACGCCGGGCCGACCGTGACTATTGGATGAAAGCCGAAGAAGCCAGGGAATATGGCTTTATCGATGAGGTATTAGTGCGCTAATGTAGCCTGACCGGGTTGGCGGTCCACGTCTACGTCCGGGGATTATAACGACAGCTAAGTAACTGAAGGCCATTTGAACAGCCGGTCTGAGCTACAACCTATTGAGCCGTCAGCCCATATCCAGGACTGGCGGCTCGTTTTATTTGGGACAAGCTGAAACTGGACTGGCAACAGTATAGAGGCGATTTTGAGCGGCAAGCGTAGTAGAATAACCATAAGATTCCTGTTGACTGGGTGTAGGATTAGCTACCATTCAGGGTTTCGACATGGCTTCAAGGCGATAGCTGCCTGATTGGTACTGTCGGATTTGTTCTATTCTCGCCAATCATGGCTCAATATATTTGTCAGTCAATCGTCAAAAACAACCACATGAGCAGTAGTCATCAACGAATTGTCGGATTCATTTTTTTCATAAGCACTCTGGTTGCCTGTCGGTGCGTAGCGCAAATTAATCCGAACGTAGAGAAGGGGCAGGTAAACGTCGGCAACGTAACGATTGCTTACGAAAGTCAGGGGTCGTACAAGGCCCCGGCCATTTTACTAATTGCCGGTACGAATATGCAGCTCACTGGCTGGCCGACTGGATTTTGTCAGCAGTTAGTCAGCCGGGGCTATCGGGTCATTCGGTTCGATAACCGGGACGTGGGCCTTTCCACGAAGTTTGACCAGCTTGGACTACCTGATTGGGCGGCCATCGGTAAAGCATTAGCGGAAAAAAGAGACCTCCTTTACCCTACACACTCGATGACATGGCCGCTGACGCTGTGGGCCTGCTAGACGCACTGGGTATTAAAGACGCGCACATTGTTGGCGTGTCCATGGGCGGCATGATTGCCCAGCGGGTTGCTTATCTGTATCCTGAGCACACGCTGTCGCTGACCAGTATCATGGCCGGTGGGGGTAAGCCTACTTTTCCTTTGGTGGCAAAGCCAGAACTTGCCGGGCAGATCCCCCACCGGGAACTGCCGCCGATACGGCGGCTTACATCAAGCGGGAAGTGCAATCCATGAAAATCCTGGCAGGCCCTATGTATCCCTTAACCGAATTCCAGGCACAGAGACGTGTCCAGCAGGCGGTTCAGCGGGCCTATTACCCGGAAGGCTTACACCGACAAGGAGCGGCCTCCCTGGCGGGTTTCTTTGCGGGACGGCAGGAGCAGCTCAAAACAATTAAGGTACCCACGTTAGTAATTCATGGGAGTGAAGACCCCATTGTCGCCGTTGAGGCTGGTCGCGATGTGGCCACCAGCGTACCGGGAGCCGTCTTTCAGTTGATCAACGGAATGGGGCACGACCTACCGGAGTCCTTAACGGACCAGTTGACCAACCTCATCATTGACAATGCTAGAAAGGGCAAGCGATAGCCGATACGGAAAGGCTAACGTTAAGTCAAGTACTGAATCTGGTACGTCAGTAGAACCAGGCCGTTTTCATAAGGCTTATTGTCTGTTCGGATTAGCCCAACTTTAGTCTGGCTTGATCCGAACAGACGGATGCCTTCACCCAATACGACTGGATTCAGTTTGACGACTAACTCATCGATTAAATGGGCGTCCAGCAATTTGCCAGCTAACTCACCCCGCCACAAAGCCAGATGGGATTGCCTGGCTGAGTTTTTAAACCCCGAACGAAGTTGGGAGCTTCTTCTGTGACCAATTGGATCAAAGGTCCATTCTCAAAGTGCATGGACGAGGAGAAAATGTAATTTTTTAGCTGAGGATTAATCTGCGTGTATGCGGGTTCTCCGGGCTGCATACCCAGGGCAAATCCCCACTCGTAGGTTTTGCGGCCCATCAAAACAGCGTCATACGTATGGATACGTTCCAGAAAATCGCTGACAAAATCGCCTTCTGCCTGAAAGCCTTCGATAGACCCATTGCTATGGGCAATGAAGCTATCTAAAGAGGCTGCTACGTCATAAATCAGTTTACGCATGATAGTCAGTTGATTGTGTCAAAAGTTAATGTATACGCCTTTTGCTATTCGGCTTTAAACAGATGGTAAATCTATAAACACGTGTACGGCTTAGTGGTTTTCCGGACGGAGACAAGCGGCCACTACGAGCAGAACGGTCAGGAACGATGCCCCGGTACGGACCATGTGCAATTGACTCCAGGGAAGCTCAAAAGCCCGGCGGTGATTCAACACGTCTGACACGGACGCAGCCTGTACATCAAAAGCGTCCAGGGTTTCATTGAGCGGAACATTGCCGCCTATTGTGACCCCGATGACCCCAACGATATAGACGCCAGAAGCCGCCAGCAACAGCCAAAAGCGGACTGAAAGGGGTTTTGTAGGCGAATAGTCCAGATACGTGCTGAGAGGAAGCAAAAATGCTGCTCCCAAAAAGGCAGCAAAAAATACGGGGTTTTGAATAGCCCGGTTGATGGATTGCATGGCCAGGATATAGCTTGCATCGGGCAAGCGTTTTAAGCCGGGCATTACGGCCCAGGAGAAGGCATAAAAAAGCCCACCCATCAGTGCGGTTGCCGTAGCGGTTACGCCTAGTATAATCGTGTGCATGAGCAGCAGGTTGTTCCTAGTCTGCCCACGGTTCGTGGGGCAGTGGGCAGACTGGTAGGTTTTTCTATGGATTCACGGTTTCCGAAGAGTGAGTTGAACCCGCTTCTTCGCTGACTATCGGTTCAGTCCACATTCCCAGGGCAATCGCCTTCTGAACAAAAGCGGAAAAGTCGGTAGGCTTTCGGCCTAATGCCTGTTCGATACCGGTAGCTAACAGACTGTTACGACCATCCATCACTTCCGTAAATAAGTAGGTCGTCAGGGTAATGGCTTCTTGCGGAACACCGTACTCGGCCAGCATAGCATTATACACCTCGATGGGTACCTGCTCATAGTGAATGGATCGACCCGTAGCACGGGCAATTTCGTCAATGGCCTGGGCAAACGTCAACAGGCGAGGCCCCGTCAACTCATAGATCTTCCCCGTGTGTCCTGATTGGGTCAGGGCGGCAACGGCGACATCGGCAATATCATCGATGTCAATGAACGGTTCACCAATATCGGCTACCGGCAGGGCCACATAGCCGGCCTGTATGGGCTCCAGCAAATAGCCCTCACTAAAGTTTTGACAAAACCAGCTAGACCGTAAAATTGTCCAGTCGACTCCGGATTGCATAACCGCCTGCTCGCATTCCTGTGCTTCAGGTTCACCCCGTCCTGATAAGAGTACAAGTTGCTGTACGCCATGGTTAACGGCAATCTGGGTAAAGTCACGGATGGCCTCAACCGCTCCAGGAACCGCCAGATCTGGTTGGTAGGCGATGTAGACGGCTTTTATGTCCTGTAAGACAGGTATCCATGTGGATTGATCCAACCAATCGAAGGGTATCTCGGCAGACCGAGACCCTACACGAACAGCTAAGCCCCGGTTCGTTAATTGCTGAACGATCCGGCTGCCCGTTTTTCCGGTACCGCCTAAAACCAGTGTCTTTATTTTGTCCTGCGCCATCCTTTTGCTTTTTAGATTGTGAATTTGTTTTCGGGCAAAAGTAGCTGGCCGCCAAACCGCAGGATAGAACAAAACCGACAAGCTGTGATTTAGCTGATTAGGGAAGGGAGTTCATTGAGGGTATGATAGGCCTGTTGTTGGTACTGTGACGGTGTAAAGCCGGTAAATTCTCTGAAAGAACGAATAAAATGGGATTGGTCCGCATAACCGTTTTCGTAAGCAATATCCGAAAGTTTCGTCAGGCTCCCTTCGTTTAACTGGGTAAGCGAAGCCTGGAATCGGCACAGACGGGCAAATAATTGGGGCGGAATCCCCACCTGATGCGCGAATTTACGCTCCAGGCTTCGCTCGGTGATTCGGAGTGAACGCTGTAAATCGGGCAGAAAAATAGTTCCTTTCGACGCAATGAGTTGGGTCAGCACATGGGTCGTTAGCTCGTCGATCGGATGGTTCATTTGCCTGATCTGTCTGATAAGAAAACCAGAAAGAAGCTCAATCTGGCCTGAAACCGACGGGGTATGCACTAATTGATCAATCAAGCCGGGCGATATGAGTTTTATGTCTAAACACCCATCTGTCAGTTCACGGGCATTCAACCCGAAAAGCGAAGGCAGCGAATGAGGCTGCAAGCAAACACCCACCGTCCTGAACCGGCCAAGCATATAAATAGCCGTACGCTTTATGGTTTGCCCATAGGCGAACAATTCAGGCATGGGTGTGCCGTCCTGATCATAGAAACGCCCTTCATCGGCCCGCTGAAACAGAAGGCCCGGACAACCATCTACCAGTGGGCCAAAGCTTTGGGGAGTCCGGTTGGCCATAGGGCTTTCCATCGTCCAGAAACAGCGAACATACGCACTGAGATAGGCGGGGGGCTGATAGTGACAATACTGCATAGGTAAGGGAGTTGCTTGCCCCGGTTTACTGGGTAAATATTCACCCCAACGGCCTACGAATCAAGAAAAGCTTGACAGACGGTTTTACGCTGGTTATGAATAGAGCTTATGGATGGCTATAACCGAACAGGTATCGGGTAGGTCGGTGGCTTTCTGAACAGAACTGTCGGTTTTGTTCTATTTGCCCACTAGCAGCCGCACTACTTTTGCGAGCTGTAAACACTCAACGTATGGACAACTCTGCAAGACAGTGGCTTTGCTTTATTCTTATTGGCCTTCTGACAATAATGAGTTTTAAGCTCAACGGGCAACCCCTGGAAAAAATGAAACGAATTGAAGTTGAGGCTGATCCCATGGCCTTCATCTTCAGTGGCTATTCCATTCATGTCGGCTATATGATCAATCGCTGGCGAATCGATGTCGGTACTTTTGGTATTAAGCAGCCTTCGTTTGCTTCTACAAATCAAAACTTCTCTGTGTTTAGTTCGGGGGTTGGCCTAAAAGCAGACTACCTCCTGAAACCGGAACGGGGATTGTTTTTTGGCGTTCAATCCGACTACGGAACCGATAAAATCAGCCTTAAGCCGGCCACTGAGTCGACCTTATTGAGTGGTTTTGTGGTGGGTATTCGTAGCGGCTATCGATTTATGTTTGGCCAATCGACCGCTCATTACCGAGGCTTATATGTAGTTCCATGGATTGCGTTACTGTATACCCCAAGTGCTTCTTCGCTTGTTCAACAAAATCAGGTTTATAGCCAGTCGACATGGTCTGTTTTTCCTACCCTTCATCTGGGGTATCGTTTTGGTTCCGCTAAGCGGTAGGGTATTGCCTGTAGCGAGCAGCTACCTAAAAAATAAGCCTGATTCAGGTGCGATTAACTAAAATAAAGCCACTATGAATGAACCTAAAACAGAGCAAAACAAGGCAAAGATGCAATTTGTAATGAGTGAGCTGTCAAAAGGCAATCGGCTCCCGTTTGGCGAGTTGATGGCTGATGATTTCTGCTGGAAAATGATGGGCACAACAGCCTGGTCTGGGGAGTATCGAGGCAAAGAGATCGTTCGAAAGCATTTAATGAAACCGCTCTTCGAAAAATTTGCCGATGCGTATACCAATACAGCATACCGATTTATTGCGGAAGGGGATTTTGTGGTTGTCGAATGCCAGGGCAAAGTCAACACAAAGTCGGGCAAACCCTACAACAATGCCTACTGCTGCGTTTGCAAGTTTGCCGATGGAAAATTAGTTGAATTAGTCGAGTACCTGGACACTCAGTTAGTCGTCGAAGTTTTAGGGAATCCTTAAATATAGCTCTTACCTTATTGCTTGCCTTGAACAAGGGGGATTTAATTGATGCCAGTTAGTAACTGTAGGAATAACTGGAAACGAACATAGCATACCCCCACGAGAAAACAATTTAAAAGGAATTTTTGACATGTTATCCAACGATAAAGTTATACTTCAACTCCTGACAGTTGATGATGCTGATTTTTTCTATCAACTGTATGCGCATCCGACACTGACTGTAAACGTTGACGAAAGCCCGTTTTTACTGAATGAAACTCCAACTGAATTTACGGAGCGAATTAGTGCTCTCTGCGACTATATTTTTACCATACGATCAACCGAAAAACCAAACGTATGTATTGGCGACTGCGCCTTACACCATTGGGACAAACAAAATAAGGAAATTGCTGTAGGAGGGTCGCTGGTTCCTGCATATTGGGGAAAGGGGTATATGCAGGCGGCATTTAACTTTTTGATAGAAATTGCGAAGCAGGAATTAGGGGTAAAAGCACTAGTTGGGCATACAAAAACAAGAAATACCAACGCCATACGGCTTGTTGAAAAAATGTGATTTGTAAACCATCAATTTGATGCGCAAAACACAATAATGAGAAAAGAAATTTAGCGATCAATAACCAGAGTAGGAGTCAATTTTTAGCTTAGAAAAATTAGCGTATGGACTATCATGCATTTGCAGACGAGTGGATTGCCTCCTGGAATGCCCACGATCTGACGGCTATATTAGCGCACTATGCGGATGATATTGAGATTTTTACGCCAATGATCAAGCTGGCTGCGGGTGGTAATCAGGAGTCATTGGTTGGCAAAGAAGCCGTTGGCGCTTACTGGCAGAAAGCGCTGAATAACATTCCTGATCTACATTTTAAGCTGCTGGAGGTGACCACAGGAATAAATTCGGTTGCCCTTTATTATGAATCGGTGATGAACAAAAAAGCCATCGAAGTCATGTTTTTCAATGATCAGGGGAAAGTAAGCCGAATGTATGCCCATTACACGTAGACTGATGCGAGGATTCGAGTTTAACTATTGGTCACTCATGAAAGATGACGATTCTTCAATTAGTTTTTGCTGACGCAAATATTCATTGGGTGTCAGTCCGGAAAATTCTCTGAAGTCACGCGAGAAATGAGATTGATCCGCGTAATTGAGCAGGTAACTCAATTCAGTTAATCGGGTAGGGTTCCGATCTTTAAGATGTTTTAAGGCACGCTCGAACCGATTGATCCGTAAAAACAGTTTTGGACTTACTCCGATGGACTGTTTAAATCGGCGTTCCAAACTCCTTTCCGATAGGGAGTAATACCGAAGTAGTTCCTGCACACGGGTGTCAACGTTGCCGTTTTTAACCTGACTAATGCCTTTGTAAAATGGCATATGGCTGTCCGTGTGCTGATTAAGTTTTTTCAGAAAGAAATTGATCAGGATATTGACTCTTTCCTGGTGATTTTCTGCATAGAGCAACCGGTCCTGTAGTTCGTTCGGGGCAAAGTCTTGCAGGTCATGGTAAGCGTCAGCAAGCTCGACGGCATCTACCCTAAAAATAGTTTTTATGGCATGCGGCTGAAAACTAACTCCGGTAACACTGAATGAAGCGGTGACGTGGTGGATAAATACTTTACTGTTGACACCCCTAAGAAAGGTAGTTGGTAACGCACTGCCGTCACCCTTGGCGATAGCCGTATTACCACTCAGATGTTGAAAGACAAGCCTGGGGCAAGGGTCCGCCAAAATTTTAATCAGTTTAGGGGGCTGGTGAGTACCATCATAATCCATTGTCCAGAAGTACCGGATGTACTCGCTCAATACCTCAGGTGGTCGAATGATCTGATAGTGCATAGCAATAACTTGAAACTTGTTTCCTATAATCAGCCGATGCCCATTTACGTGACCATCGGCTGATTAATAACCCTTTATCTTTTAACGTGACAGTAAACTTGTGCGTTCACCCGAGCCAATTCGTCCATTCATTTTCCACCGAACAAAAAGCCTATTGAAAGCCCTAACGTATTATTTCGGATACTTCCGGCGCTCGAATTGGCCATGTTGTAGAGACCAGGCGCGTAGTAAATCGCAAGCAGCGGTCCCGACGCCAATTCGTAACCCGCCGATAGGTACAGGCCGATATCAAGCCGTTTCAATTGGTCTGCACCAGACCCAAACTCAAGTGATTCACTGTTAATCTGCCCACCTGCGTTGTCCGTTATTTTTCCATTTAATGCATAGCCGACGTAAGGACCAGCGCCCACAGCAACCCGACCAGTGCCAGCGCTAAATCCGTACGTTAACTGAAGTGGCAATTCAAGGTAGTTGAAGGCTAGGGTTGTTTCGGTGGCACTCAAACCCGTGTTGGCTTCGTTTAGCTTTGTTCCCTTTGTCGAGTAGACCAGTTGAGCCTGTATAGATAAGCGGTCGGCTACAGGGGCATCGAGCATGATACCGGCCCGGAAGCCTATCTTAGCATTCCCGTTGGTGGAATAGGCATTCACGGTATATTTTTGATTAGCCAGTTGCCCACTACCGATTACACCAAGGCGGACCTGCGCAGTTGCCGTAAAACTTAATAACACAAGGCCAGCGGCCTCCAAAGAAAATACGTTCATAATTAAGAAATTAATAGTAACAGAAAGAAAATTCAATAGAGAGCAGTTCACGGCTCTTTTTTGGCGGGGCAAACCTAGCTGGTCATCATTTGTCGAAATAGAATAAATCCGACAGCCGAAGCTGGATCTGTGTGAAGACAAAATTTTAGTAGATTCCTCTACCCTTGAAATTTGCTGAATCAGACGGGCCTGCTACCTCCCTATGTAGACTTTCTTTCTGGGCACTTTTAGATGCTTTTTATAAGTTTGAGTTGCTAATTTAATTTTACCAAAAATGCATCCGCTTCACCAACCTTTTCAACGTCTTAGTGAAAGTCAAAGTCGGTCGGCTTTTATTGGGGAAATGCCTCAATTAACACAGCCTATTCAAATTGTTGATTATCAGCCCAATTGGCCAGATTTATTTCATCAGGAAGCTAAATGTATCCGCCAGATTCTAGGCTCTACCATTTTGGCCCTCGATCATATCGGCTCAACGGCAGTACCTGGCAGCTAAACCTATTATTGACATTGATTTAAGTGTGGCCGAATCGGCCGACGAACCGAGTTATCTTCCCCTTCTGGAAGCGGCCGGTTATCAATTAGTCATTCGTGAGCCAGATTGGCAACAACATCGAATGCTAAAAGGGCCGGGTACTGATATTAATCTACATGTATAGACACTTAGTAGTGTAGAAGCGCAACGACACTTGCTATTTCGTGATTGGTTACGGGCCAACACTGACGATCGGTTGCGCTATAGCCAACTCAAAAAAATGTTGGCCAGTCAGGATTTTAAGTATATGTCTGAGTACAACGATGCCAAATCGGCACTCATTCACGAAATCTATGATCGGGCTTTTGCTGCTATGTCCAGCTAAAAACCAGCTGATTCTGCGCAAATGCAAACCATTTTCTACTAGAAGTTAACCGACGTTTTTCTGAACGGTGGCTGGGTACGAGGGAAGGGCTGGAAACGGCCCTTTTTGCGTTCAATAAACCCGTTCAGTTTAATCGATCAGCTTTTTGAACCTATACACCGTTTATTTGGACGATTTTGGCTACCTGATGACATGGGCTACAGAATCCTATAAATCAATCTCCGCCTTTTAGTAAAGCCATCAGTTTAACGCCTGCTTCGGCTAGAGAGGAGTCATTATTGAGCACATACAGGTGGGGATGCTCAACGGGTGGAAGTTGCTGGTTATGGGCGATGCGAGCCTCAATTTCCTGTGCCGTTTCCCGACCTCGTTCCACTAAGCGTTGGCGTATAATATCCGTATTTACTTCCAGTAAGATGACCTTCATTTGCGGATACCGCTGACTGGCCTGGGGTAAGTATTCCCGAGATCCGTTGATCACCACATGAGCGCCAGTTAGCAACCAGGCGTCAATTTCAACCCCAATCCCGTACGCATACTGATGGCTTTGCCAACTTAGGGCGAACAAACCCCGTTGCTGTCGTTGGTCAAACTCAGCTTGCGTCAAAGCAATATGATTCTCTCCTCCCGCCTGGCTGGGCCGAGTGATATACCGATGACTAAATAAAATGTTTTCTGAACCCCTCAACTGCTCACGAGTATACGCCAGCAACGCATCTTTGCCCGCTCCAGAGGGGCCAATCAGATAAAACAACGTGGCTTGACGCATAAAATGGTCGTGTGCAGGTAAGTTATTTATGCTGTTCAACTGCCTGTAAAATCGCTAACTCGACGCGCCAACTCTCCGGGAGATATCGCCGAACGATAGCCGACATATATAAGCGTTGGCTAGGGTAATGGAAATCGAACTTGTCAAAGCCTTCTTGATGGCGGGAGAACCATTGGCCAAATAAGCGGCTTCTGACCCGCTCCTGATCGTTTTCTGTACTACACACGTAAAGCAATACCGCCTTTGGCGCGCATGCAAAGAATATCTGTAATACCTGAATGATCGTTGGCTCGATACGGAGATCTTTTCGGTCAAAGGAGCCAGATCCAACTACTGGTAGGATGGAGAATGAATACACCGAATCCGCAAAAGGAGTGTCAGGAAGATAATCGGAATCGGACGTAAAGTCCACGTGGTAGACAGCCCCTCGTTCGGTTGTAAAAGCAAGGCCTGTTTCAGTCTCGCTTAGCGGGTAAGGAGAAGGGTTTGACGAACTTAATGCCGTCTGGTTTTCTAGACTCATCGCCACTTTGGTAATAGGCCTCTAACTGCTTTTTGTCTCGCATTAGCTTCTGAGCCAGATCCACCAGACGTTTTGTTTTGGTTGCCATAGCAATTTGCTGTGTTTATGTAGTCTATGGGCACTTCAGATTCTTTCTAATTACTTTTTAGTATCGTAACGACCCAGCAAAGAAACGCAAATTTTGCGTATTTAGTTGACCTGTTATTTAGGTGCTTAGTACCCGTTGACAGGCGATACTAGTTGACAATGACAAGTTGACTAGAAAGTAAGCTTCCTTAAGCAAGGGTTGACAGATAATGCCAGCAATATCAGCATCACGCTATATTAATAGCAATAGGTTCTTACTCGTCAGCTTGCCGACGATTGACGACAAAGGAGCACTGTTTCTATGATTGCAGCGCTCTAAACACAAAAATCGTAACCTCATTTGGAACTCCCTTTAATAAATGTCAAATAGCTTACAGCTACAATTTTCTACCTTGTGGCAATTGGGTTTTTAGCTGAAGGACCTATTTCAACCCCTCGCTGGCGGAGATACTTGTATAAAGTAGTCTTGGAGATGTGTAGCTCGCGGGCGATTTGTTCGACGGAATACTTGTCTTCTTTATAGAGGCTTTCACCAAGGCGGGCTTTCTGTTCACCGACTTTGGTTAACCCTTTACGACGGCCTAAGAGTTGACCCCGTCGACGGTCAGAGGCCAAACCCGCCAGTGACCGTTCCCGAATGACCTCCCGCCGGTTCGCCGGTGCGATCAAACTCAGCTAGACTGGCGAAGATGCGAAAAACGAGCCGACCTTGAGCTGTCGTGGTATCAATTGGATCGTTTAAACTGACTAACCCAACGTGTTGCTCTTCGAGCTGAGTGACAATCTCGATCAAGTGATTCAAGGAACGGCCCAGTCGATCCAGCTTCCAAATCATCAGTGTATCCCCCTCCCGAATAATTTCGAGTAACCTGTTCAATTCGGTCCGTTCGGTTTTTGACCCACTAGCTTTCTCCTGGAAGATTTTCGAGCAACCCGCTGTTTTAAGGGCATCAAGTTGAAGCGCCAGGTTTTGATCTTGGCCGGGCCGCCGTTGCGGTGGAGACTTGGGCGTATCCTAGCTTCATGATATAACCGTATCTAAATCAAGTCTGACGAGAATGTGAACGATCTATTTTCGATTCATCAAGCAGGTTGTAGGCGTTGAAGTTACCGAATTATTCGATTACAAATCCATACCAAAAGAAGGATACCACTAAGCTCTTTAGAAGAGCGTGTCGACCATAAATGACTGATATGATTGATTAGCTGTCGTTCATGCCTGAAAACGTTCACGAAAAGGTTGCCTTTTATGGACAGTCACTATGGAAAGTACAAAACTTTGATAATAGAAGTGGAAGGTATTGTTAATTTTAATTTAGCGGTAAAATACCATTTTTAAATCAGATTTATGTCAGCTACCGGCTTGTAGTTAGCACCCCTAGTCACCAGTTGATAAACAATTGCAAGAACAAACAGGAAAAACAAATTGCCCTTTAAAACACTCCATAAATGTCCCACGATAAGAGGGTATTTTAAGGATACAACAAATGTCGCTTGATTTATAACCGGGTAGCGACTTTCATACGTTAATTGCCAAAAAACGAAAATCACTACCCGGTTACAAAAGTTACTTAATGGCAAGTAATTCAAGGTGTTCGATCACAGGGTGCACACTTAGTAGCGTGTCAGCATTTGCCATCAACGCCTTCGCAATTTCACCGCTCAGGTGGGCTTGCCGGTCGTCTTCAGTGGCAAATGTGTCGAAAATGCCAAACGTATTCTCATTGATCTTGAAGGCATACCAACGAATGGTGCCCGCTTCCTGTTGAGCCATGGCCAGCGCTTCTTTCAGAAAGTTCTCGACAGTAGCTTCTTGGCCAGGTTTTGCTTGAACACGAGCCAGTAATGACAGTTTTTCCATGATATATGCGTCTAAAGGTTTGTAATACGACTTGTTGTTGCGTTGATTAGGGAGGACTTAGCTCTGGCTTCAGGCTGTTCGCCAAAAAAGGAGCCGTGCGGCTTGCCTCACACGTGGCGATCTCGGCGGGTGTTCCTGCCGCAACGATCGTGCCGCCGTGATTCCCGGCTCCGGGTCCCACGTCGATAACCCAATCACACTGGGCGACCGTACGCATATCATGCTCGACGACAATAACGGTATTGCCCGCATCAACCAGCCGGTTCAGCTGAACAAGAAGACGGTCGACATCACGCGGATGTAGGCCTGTAGTCGGCTCGTCCAGCACGTAGAGGGTGGTGCCCCGTTGTGTACGTTGCAGTTCGGTGGAAAGCTTAATGCGCTGGGCCTCACCACCGGAAAGCTCGGTTGCGCTTTGCCCAAGTTTGAGATAACCCAGGCCAATATCCTTCAGCGTGTCGAGGGATCGCAACACCAACGCTTCCTGGGCAAAAAACAGGCAAGCTTCGTCAACTGTCATGCCGAGCACATCCGCAATGGATTTGCCGTTCCAGGTAATCGCCAGCGTCTTTTCGTTATAGCGTGTTCCATGACAGGTCGGACAGGGGGCATACACGCTTGGCATGAACAGCAGCTCGATGCTGACCTGGCCTTCTCCCTCACAGGTTGGGCACCGCCCTTTGGCGACGTTGAAGGAAAAGCGGCCGGCATCGAAGTGTCTCATACGGGCCTCCGGCGTGGCGGCAAAGAGTTTTCTGACATGATCAAAAAGCCCGGTATAGGTGGCCAGGTTGGAGCGTGGTGTTCGTCCGATTGGTTTTTGATCCACCTCAACAAGTCGCTGTATGGCATCGATATTGCCCCACAATCGACCGATGGTTTTTTCTGCAGGGGCATCCTCCAGCGTATCTTCCTCAGCCTCTTCCCGTCTCATGCCCAGATGCGCTGCCACCAGATCCAGCAGAGACTGGCTCACCAGGCTGGATTTGCCCGACCCCGAGACACCGGTTACGGCGGTAAAGCAACCCAGCGGAAATGAAACATGAACGCCCTTGAGATTATTTCGTCGGACTCTTTCCAGGCCTAGCCAGCCTGTAGGGCGACGGTTGGGGGACGCCAGCCGGGCTGTTTCCTCAAAAAGGTAGGGCCTGGTGCGGGACTCGCTGATCTGCCTGAGTCCTTGTGGTTCCCCACTGTAGAGAATACGTCCGCCCGCGCTGCCCGCTTCAGGGCCAACATCAACGAGCCAATCGGCACGGCGCATCAGCTCAACGTCGTGTTCGACGACGAAAAGCGAGTTGCCCGACGCTTTGAGCCTGTCCAGTGCGTCGAAGAGCGCGTGGCCATCGGCCGGGTGCAGCCCAGCCGTTGGCTCGTCCAGCACATAGATGACCCCAAAGAGCTGGGAGGAGAGTTGAGTGGCCAGCCGTAGCCGCTGCAACTCACCGGATGAGCAGGTGGGTGTGCTGCGGTCAAGCGACAGGTAACCAAGGCCAAGCTCGATGAGTGTTGTCAGGCGATCCAGAAGATCACTGCACAGGCGCTCGGCAGCGATGCGCTTTTCAAGCGAGAGCTCATCCGTACGGCGCACATCGGGGGCGCCCTTGTGCGCTGAGCCACCTGCCTGCTGGCGCCTATCCAGCGCAGCTTTTGCCGCCTGGCGACTCACCAGCGACGGTGACGGATTTATGTCGGAGGCAAACTCGCCCTTCGCGGCCGGCCTGATAACGGCTGCCAGTTGGTCCAGAGAGAGGTGCGAGAGATCGGCGATGTCGTAGCCGGCGAAGGTAACCGAAAGTGCCTCGGGCTTTAAGCGTTTACCCTTGCATACCGGGCAGGGGCTACTGATCATAAACTGCAACACGCGTTTGCGCATGGCTGCACTGTCCGTATTGGCCAGCGTGTGCTCCAGGTTTCGTCTGGCGCTGCTGAAGGTTCCCTGATAGCTGGGTTCCATCTTTAGTCGCTGAGCCTGACGCGTTTCGGTTGGGGTGAGGCCTGCATAGACGGGAACCGTCGGCTGCTCGTCCGTAAAGAGAATCCACAGCCGATCGGTTTTGGGCAGGTCTTTCCAGGGCATATCGATGTCATAACCCAGCGAGACTAGAATGTCGCGCAGGTTCTGACCGCCCCAGGCCGTGGGCCAGGCGGCAATGGCCCGCTGGCGGATGGTCAGAGACGGATCCGGAACCATCGATTCTTCCGTCATGGTATGCACCCTACCCATACCCTGACAGCGGGGACAAGCCCCTTGCGGGGTGTTGAAGGAAAAATCTTCGGCATAGAGCATCGTCTGGCGGGGGGGTATGTACCCACGCGTGAGTAGAGCATGCGCACCAGGCTCGAGAGGGTCGTCAGACTACCTACCGTCGAGCGGGCATTGGGCGTGCCGCGTTGCTGCTGCAGGGCGACGGCGGGCGGCAGGCCGTCAATGGCATCGACATCCGGCACGCCGACCTGATCGATCAGTCGTCTGGCATACGGGGAAACCGATTCAAGATACCGTCGCTGTGCTTCGGCATAGAGGGTGCCGAAGGCCAGGGACGACTTGCCCGAGCCGGAGACACCACTGAAAACCACCAGCTGATTGCGGGGTATTGAGACGTCGATATTTTTGAGGTTGTGCTCACGTGCCCCCCGCACGCGGACATATCCGGATGCTGCTTGATCGTCCTGGTCGTTGGCATTTGATCGTCGAGCCATGGGAAAAGAATATACTTGGAGAGGTTGCTATACAATATCAACGCGTGCGCTTTTTCGTTAACCGCGGGAATAAACTTGCTTGCTTTTGCTGGACAGTATAAGTATAGTAAACACTCCTAACGTATTGTCCAGTAAAAGGTAACAAATCCAATAAGGTTTGTTTGCCTTCGTACTTCTTGTCCAGAATATGCCATCGCTACACAGTCATACGTCAAGCGTTTACCTTTCGAGGTCTTTTTCGGTTCATCCTCCAGATAACCCCAATTATAACTGGGGCGGTGATAGCGGCCTGTTGCACAAACCCTTTTTAAGTGGGCTTCCATTCAGCTCTCCAGCCCCTTTCAATCTAGGGCTTGGAAGAAGGCCGCTTTTAGGCATCTGGCAACTTCATCCGGTAAATGGCATACGGTGTGGTTCGTTTGTTTTCGCCTTCATTGTAATCGGGTTGCTTATTAATCTGAGAGCAACTGATGTATAAATAATCATCCGTCGAAATGGAATAACTATCCGGCCATATCAGCCTATCATCGGACACCACATCTTCAAGCTTAAACGCAGGCGTTATTCGGAACATTTTGTAGTGCTGGTAATCGCCCAGGTACAGGTTACCGTTTTTATCAACGATCATCCCGTCCGTAACCGCAAACCGTCCCAAATCTTCTACCGCAGCCTCCCGTTGATCTTCCGTCACTGCTTCGTTCCGCAAAAAGTCCGTGCGTATGCGGTAGAGTTTGTTATCAGTGAGCGGTTTGTAATACAGCCATTCGCCATCCGGTGTTAAGGCAATGCCATCGGATTGAAGGTGTACCGGCTGACCCTGCTTTCTAAATTCTTTCCCGTCCACGATCAGGGTAAAGGAAGGGTCGTGTATCACCGAGGAATGATGGCGCAATACTTCCCGGATTGTTCCTGTTTCCAGATTAACCACCACAATTCCACCTTCATTGGAGTTCGTTAAATACGCTACGTTTCTCTGGGTATCGACCCGCACATCGTTGATATAGCTTTTGTTGCTTAGTACGCCCTCAAACCGGTAGACTTCTTCTATGCTATCAGTAGTCAAGTTGAACTTGACCAGCTTGAAACTAGTGTCATACACCTGTTCCATGTTCGGGCAGGCCGGGTCCACCACCCACAGGTTGTTCTCATCATCAACATACACGGCCTGCACACAAACCCATTTATTTTTTCCATTGTCCCCTTCCTGCCAGCTGTTCCACTGTTCGTCCGGATACGGTTTCACCCCGTTATTGGGGAAGATTTCGACAACACTGTACCGGTGTGGTCCGGGCCATAACGGATAACAGCTAAACAAACGACCGTCTTTTGCGATCGCCACACCGGTTAACTGGTAGGTATCGTCTGAAAACACTTCTTCAAGTTGAATGCTGCGTGTACTCATGATCGTTAATTTTAAATAGGTTGCCAATAAATAAGATTCAACTACGTTCCTACCCCTGCTTTTTCTTACTTACTTTTTGCCTTTTTCTCACTTGCCCGTGGCATGGCAAAATAGATGTATACCAGCAAAACAGGCACAATACTAAAGGGTACACTCCATAAACAAATGAGTAAGGCAACCAGGTGCAGCGCAGGGGCAATGGCATATTCCTTGGTTAACAGACGAATGAGCCTTCTATCGGTACCGTCTTCTAACAGTTCGGGCTTTTTAATGGCGTACCACCAGGTGCAGTTATAAAAAAAGTCATCAGCACCAATGTCGCATGATAGATTAATGCTGCCGTTTGCTCGTCTGGTTTGCCTACATGCCGTGCCAGCAGGCCGGTGGTAAACGACTGAAGTGTAACGAAGATTAAAAACAAACTATTTAGACTAAGCAGGTACTGGTCCGTCTGCTTTAAATAAATAAACATGTTGTGATGGTTGGACCAGGCAATGCATATAAACAGGAAGGAAGCAGCGAATGCAGCATAATGTGGCCATTGGTTGGCTATGGCTTGCAGCAAACCTGTATCAGTCTCTGGTTTGGGCAGTTCGGTAGCTAGTAATGTTGCTGCAATAGCTAGGACAGCGTCGCTAAAATATTCAAGCCGGTCGGTTGGCCGATGATTGTGCATAAGACGGGTTTAAAATCCACTCTGCTTTGTAATAGAAGGCATCAAAAACGGATCAACCCAAACGTTGTTCAGTTACTACCAACATTTGGGTTGATACAATCAAGGCTCCCCGCTTACTAACACCTACTTACCCTTGTTTTTTCGTTTCAGCAGCAGCAGGCCGGCCGTGATCAGCAAGCCCGTCGTCGCTGCCTTTCGGATAAAAGCAGGACGGTTATACTTCCATTCAACTCGCCAGCCGCGTTCAATCCAGGGGTTGGGCAGAATGCCGTGCGTTAAGTCCGTTAGCTTGCCCTCAATGGCATTGATCCGGTCGGCCAATATCAGCGTCATCCAGTGCGTAGCCGTCGCTTCGCTATACTGATAGGCATAGCGACGGATAGCCCCACTTAAGCCCGTAGGCGGTGATGACGTACCAAAGACCCGAATAACGCCTGGTCGCTCCACCGAATGCAGGACCTCGATGTCGATGGGCTGCTGGGGGGCTTTTTCATAATTGAGCCGCTCGTGGTCCGCACCGTTCCAATGCTTCATGGGGTAAGTAGGGTCATTTTCTGGATCGGCATCCATGCCCCAGCCGGGGATGTCTTTGGTACGTTTTTTTAGGTTTCGGTCCGCAATCGTGCGGTCCTGAAATTCGTCTATTGTGGCTTCTAATTCGGTTTGCATAAGATAAGGGGTTAAGCCGCATTGGCGCGTGGCGGAACGAGTAAGGGTTTGATAATGTGGTCGAGCTTACTGGAAAACATGCGGTAGGCATCGGACACGTCTTCCAGCGGTATCCGGTGGGTAATCATTTCCTTTGGATTGATTCGGCCACTCATGATGTGATCAATCAGCTTGGGCAGTAGCCGTTTGACCGAGGCTTGATTGGCCCGTACGGTAATCCCTTTGTTCATCAAACTGCCAATGGGTGCCAGGTTCCAGGGAGGACCATATACGCCGATGATGGAAACTATACCGCCTTTTTTAACGGAGTTAATCGCCCAGTGCAGGGCGGTGGCACTGCCAGCCTGCAGGAGTAGCCCTTTGCCGGTAATGTCTTGCAGGGCACTGCCTGAAGCATCGCAGCCCACCGCATCAATACAGACATCCGCACCAAAATAATCGGTGGCTTTTTTTACGAACAACACCGGGTCTTTCATGTCCCGGTAGTTGTAAGCCTCCGCAAAGGCAAACTTGCGGGCAAACTCCAGCCGGTAGTCGACGTGGTCGATCACAATGACCCGTGTAGCTCCGAAAAACCAGGCAAAGCGGGCTGCCATCAGCCCCACCGGGCCGGCCCCAAACACTACCACCGTATCGCCTTTTTGGATGCCGCCCTGCTCGGCAGCCTGGTAACCCGTAGGCACCACATCGGTTAGCAAGACGGCGTTTTCCAGGTCCATGCCGGCAGGGATCAGGGTGGGGCTCACATCAGCGTAGGGTACCCGAACGTATTCGGCCTGTCCGCCGTCATAGCCACCGCCAGTGTGCGCATAGCCAAAAAAGCCGCCGACGGCTGTGGCTTGTGGATTGGACTCATTGCAGTTGCCGTAGAGTTCCTGTTTACAATGGGGACAGGTGCCGCAGGCAACGTTAAACGGCACGAGCACGTGATCACCCACGTTCAGTTTTTGCACACCCGAACCTATGGCTTCTACGACGCCGGTAAACTCATGGCCAAAGGTCATGCCCACCCGGGTATCGGGCACACGACCGTGATACAGGTGCAGGTCTGAGCCGCAAATCAGGGATCGGGTGACCCGGACTATGGCATCATAGGGATGCTTGATGTCCGGCTCGGGCTTATTCCGGTCCAGCCTGATTTGGCGGGGACCGCGAAAATTCATTGCTAACATAGCTTCCTGTCGTTAAAGGTGATTGAACTACTCTACTGAAGACCTCAAGCTGTCATGCCGCCTTGACGCTAGCTTAAGCGCTTGCCCTATTGGCAAAACGGGTCCAGCCGCGGCAAGTACGGGTTTAGATACCTACCTGAGCGGTAGGTTAAAAAGGCGCAACATCAATTGATTCTTCAGGGAAAAGACCTACGCTTATCGAGCGAAGCGTTTGGATTAGCAGCAGGGCGTGTCGTGTGTATCGGGCAAGCCCGTCAAACAAGACCTGTATCGTTTTTCCCTTTAGACTGAGCAACAACAGACCATTGTAGCTTTAGTTAACAGACAGCTAGTGTCTGCTGTGGACAAGCCCATTCACCTTGTCGCCATACCGTAGAAGGGTCCTTCTGCGGTGTGGTCGTGCGTTGTTGTTCTGATAACCACCGCTATCAGCATCGTCTGGGCTGTACTGGCAAGTCCTGGTAACGATTTACGTAGCGTGAGATTCACCCACCGTTGTCAAACCGTCGACTCGTCTGGACACTACTTTTGTTTAACAATAAAGTTAAAATCCAATTGAAAAAGTGAGAGTATGGTCGCAACTAAAAAAAATGAACCGTGCCGTTGGGCTGGAAGAAACAGAAAGGGCGATCCCTATGGGGTTTGAAGGTCACCTCCATGGGAGGGCAGCGGTGGCCTTCAAAGCTGCTTCTGAATGGACAGCCGTATCCGAAACACGGTGCCTATGCCTGGCTGGCTGTCGATCTCCAGACTAGCCCGCAGTAGTTCACACAAGCCCTTGACGATGGATAAGCCCACGCCTTCCCCCTGGTGGGCAAACCCGGAGCGGGAGGAATGGGTAGTATCCACTTGCTGAGCATCCGCGAAATCATAGGTTGCAGTAGTTTCGGTGGTGGGAACACTCCGGTGAGGGGGCGAACCTGCCTGAGTCGCGGTAGGCAGGCCCGGTCCCGAATCCTGCACGCTGACCATCCAGCGCGTCTCAGTCTCTCGACTCCAGCTAACCGACACCCAGCCCGTAGGCGTATGCTTGAGCGCGTTGAGCACCAGGTTCTGAATAATGCGCTGAAGCGCAAGGGGGTCACACACGACCGGCAAGCTGGCCGGCCCGTCCGCTTTGAGTAAAAGGCCCCGCTCGGTGGCCAGGAACTGGTAGCTCGCCACGAGATTGGTCAACAACTGACCCGCATCGAGGGGCTGAATGTGCAGGGCTTCCTGTCCGGCCTCTAAACGGGCCAGGTCCATCAACTGGGTAACCAGCGAGCGACATGTCGTCAGGTTCCGCAGCAACATGTCCAGCATCTGTTTACGCTCCTGCTGAGAATCGATCACCAGTTCCAATAGAGAAGCAGCTCCCTGAATGGTCCCAAAGCTACCCCTGAGGTCATGGGAGGAATGGCGCAGGATCTCCAGGCGTTGCTGGCTGAGTGCCTGGAGTTCGGCCAGGGCTTTTTCCAGTACGTTGACCCGGCTGGCTGCCGCTGTACGTAGTAAGTCGGTAAACTGGCTCACACTGCCGGTATTGATTTGATTGGCAAACGCAAAGAAGTGCTCATAGGCTTGGGTGATCATTGGGCAATTGGTTGAGGGGTAGAGTTGCCAGAAGGCCCCTAGTTCAGCCAGCATACTCTGGCCTAAATAGTGCATCTCGGCCAATAATTCGGCCAAGACGTAACCCTTGTGCCAGCGAAGCAGGCCATGCTCCGCGGCTAACCGGTCCACCTGGGCTTCCTCGTGATGATGCAGCAACTGCTGCTGGAGCACATCGAGCATGAATGGGACTTGGTTGGTAAACTCGTCCCGGCTTAAGCCGTTGACGCTTCTCAGGTCCGGATCGGTCTCACAAGCGGTTCGCCAGTTGGCCAGCAGCGCTGGCCGCCGGGCGGCCAGAAAGGAAGCGAGTTGGCCTAGCGGAGCTGACTCTGATTTTGCAGGAGATATCATGGTTGAGCAGGAATAATCTCTACGTCCGGCAGGAGCGGTCCGTCCGGAGGAAGTGATCCCAACTGGGCAACCAGGCGACAGGAACGTATACGTAAAACTGGTATTCGTTCTGTTGTAGTAACACTTGTTTAAGCGAATTGTTTAAACAAGTAGATTTTCTTTCCGTACAGTCCTTGTCTGTTGCAGGCTATGAACGACTAACTGGATTTGCTACCTTTTCTGGACACTACCTTAAGATCGTTACAGTAGATTTCAATAAAAGGCAGTAAATGTAATCTAGGTAATGTACCACATGGATAGTAAAAGTTTCAACAATTAACCCAACGATATTTATTGCTCCAGTGCAAATACCGGATCAGCCATTTTCGTTCATGAAAACCCTTGGCCACCTGGACGCTATTTGTTGATTGGAGAAATAGTCTGACTCTGGCTATCAGTGCCTGAAAGTATTCACATAATGCTTGCCTTTTATGAACGGACATTACGAAAAGTACAAAATATTGAAAAGGAAGGGGAGGGTACTATTGTTTCTGTTTTATCAGTAAAATACAATTTATAGGGCCAATTTTGATTGGCTGTTGGCTCGTAGTTAGCAACCCTGTTCACCAGTTGACGAACGAATGTAAAGGGACAAATTCAGACAAATAAAATGCCCTTACGGGCATCCTATACCTGTCACACTATTGGCACTTTTCGAGAATGCTCCCTTTAGGATTGTTGTCCACTCCGTTAACAGCAGTCCCAGTCAATCCCCAGCATACGTTCTCTACTGAATTAGCCGATGGGCTCGGCTGGCGCTCGATTCGCATCGACCCAATAGCCCAGCCCTACGGTCAGCCAGAGGGCTTGACCACTCCAGGCTAAGGCCGATACGTCGGTCGGCGGTGGGCCAAAGGCCGCCCCTAAGTAGACCACTACTAGAAACACAACCAGCCCCCAGAGCCCAAAGCGGCCAGTACGGTTTCGAGCTCGGGTAGCGCGAACATACTGCCACAGACCCAGGGCGAGCTAGCCTACTTCCAGGGCTACCGTAGCGGGTAAGCTGTTCCACAGGCCTAGTCCAACTTTGGGTGATAATCCCAGGTAGAGCGGTAGATCGGGACGGTGAACCACCAGGTCTAGCAACCAGTGAGAGGGTACGACTCGACTAAGCCCACCAGCAACGCGCTTGGCCAATTACGCTGGATGAGGCCATACGTAGTGCCCAGCAGCAAGCCCAGTAGTAGTTGGGCTAGGAGGCTGTGGGAGAAGGGGTAATAGATGAAGTCAAAGGGGGAAGCCGCCATCAGACCGGGGCGTATCTGGACTCGCTCTACGCCCACCAGTAACAAGGTTGGCCAGAGTAGATCGGCGAGTTGAGTCGCCAGGAACAGGGTCCCTAAGGAGACACGGGGTTGAAGGGGCTTCGTGGCAAAGGCGACCCCAAAATGACCTAGAAACATTGGCGTTGGTAGAGGAGTGAGAGTATACGACAAAAGTAGGGGAGCGGAGTGGCTACTTCGCTGACGGATGACGAAGTTGAACTGACTTTTCACGAAGAACTTTAAAACAGCCGCTAACCGCGCTTCATCCCTTAGGCTCAACGGTATGTATGGTTGACGGTTAACGTTGCAGGATAGTATGATTTTGCTCAAGGTAGTAAGTCCCGCTACCCTATTGCCACTTCACCTACTCTAAACTATATGCACCGGCAGCCGTTCATAGTACGCTAGGTTGTTCAGTGCAGCCTGTAGACCTACTGACTCATACGTATGACCATGAACTATGTCCGGCGTGGGACCGGTAAACCCCTGTTATTGCTCCATGGCCTAGGGAGTTCCCTACAAGTCTGGGATCTCATTATCGATGAGTTGGCCACCCAGCGGGATGTGATTGCCCTGGATTTGCCGGGTTTCGGTCAATCCCCGGCTCTACTGGGAGAGGTATCCATTCCTACTCTGGCGGATGCGGTAACCGACTTTTTGACCCAGCACCAACTGCTGGGCATCGATGCAGTGGGAAATTCAATGGGAGCGCGGCTAGTGCTCGAGCTTGCCCGGCGGGGCCAAGTGGTCGGTTCGGTGGTATCGCTGGATCCAGGTGGATTCTGGCAAGGCTGGCAGGTCGCCTATTTCTACCACTCGGTTCGACTATCGGCACAACTATCCAAGCTCATCCAACCCATCTTACCACCCTTGGTCAGCAATCCCCTGAGCCGAACAGTGCTGTTCGCTCAATTTTCGGCTCATCCCTGGACGATCCCGGCTGGGGTAGCCCTGAATGAATTTCGGGCGTTTTTACCGACTCCCAGCTTTACCAAGCTGCTGGATAGTCTGGCCCATGGCACCCCGCAGCAGGGGGCACCTGTTGGCTCTATCCCGAATCTGGTTATTGGCTGGGGTCGACAGGATCGAATTTGTCCGCCCAATCAGTCTAAGTTGGCTCTGAAGCTGTTTCCTGATGCTCAGCTACACTGGTTTTCAAATTGTGGTCACGTTCCGCAATTAGATGTGCCTGCTGAAACGATTGCCCTGATTCTAGCCGTAACGAATGGCCGCTATGAACCACAATCCCACCGTCTTCCTACAGCAAAACCGTCTGAGGTTACAGGAAACGTCTTGATTGGATTAGGTGTTGGGGTGCTGTTGGTGGGGCTATTTCTCTCGTTTGGCAGGAAAAGATAAGGTCACTTCTGATCAAGCAGGCATCTACTATGTCTGTTACGGTTAACGGGGTATTTTTTGAGACCAGGGCTGCGAAACCAGCCGAGGCTATAGTCTAAATGTACCATTTACGAACATTCAAGTTTAGATAAAAATCTGTAAGCCAATTCTCGAATAAATACAATTTATAGTTTTGATTAAGTCGTTCACGAAAACGCCTTTTCAACGGACCGCACCTTATAGCCTATACCGATAGTTAGCCTAATAGTATAAGGCGCACCTAGTCCTTTCTTCAGTAGATATCCTGAAGATACTTCAACACAAATTTCACGCACGGTTGAGTAGCGAATAGCTAGTCCTGGTTGGGAATTACTACGTCCTCCTTCGTCTCTAGACTGGCCTGCTCTACGGTTTCGACGAACTCCTCCGTTGAAACCGTGTGTACATAGGGATCGTCCAGTTCTTCATCCGCATCTGGAGGGATAGGTTGTTTATCTCTATTCATACCGGCAAGCTAGTCTTTTTGGTTTGGCTGAAGTAGCCACTACCTAAAGTTTTACAATTTGTAACTCGTTTAGCGTAACCTGCTACAAATCACTCTTCGCTGCCAAGCTGTCAGTCAACTAATATATGAACGATTTGACGTAACAAAGCCATGACGCACGTTATGCTCTTGACTTACCTATACATCTCTTCCATCGACGAGGCATAGAAATTAAGCCTAAACTGAAATTTCTGAATTTTACATATCCTTTACGGTCGTTATGGGACCGTAACTATTCTAGTTGATTTTTCTCCCATTCTAACCGTTCGTGTAGCAACTACCTGATCAATTTACTTTCTTAATCTCAGTCGAACTGAGGGTGATGGTAAATTCACGCCGTTGACTGTTCCAGCAGTGTACCCGCTGACCATATTGACTGATCACCGGGACAGGCCAGTCAATCTCACCGTTAGCCGCAACTAACTCCTGAGCAATCGTCGGGTCAATTAGCGTTACCAAGTCATCGACTTTGAACTCGTGGGTTTTCTTCATGAAGTACTGGATTCGCTAACGCTCTGCTAAATAGGTTTAGAGCTGTTATGAAAAGCTACGTTACCAGACTACCGCTAACCAGCGTATAGGCCAGAAAGCCTGGTTTTATTACCTACCTCTGTTGCTGGTCATTGACATGACTTAACACACCTTACTCATTTGCTCAACGACTATTCCTCTCCAAACCAACCCATGATTGTGAATACAGGTTAAGCTTGCCAGCACCTAACCTCTGCTATAGGGAACTGTCAATAAGCTCAATTGAGCTGACATAGGCGTAGGCTCACCGTTGGGCTAGATATGATATCCAATGGCACCTTATTCCCCTGCTGGTACGTACTTTCGCCAATTATGTTGCTCTTTGAAGCCCAGCACGTCCCGAATCTTGCGATTAGAAAATAAGGCTTCATGCTCCCCCAACTCCCGATGAAGCGCTACGCCGGGAAGAATCGTTCGACCAGTTCTTTACTGGAAAGAAGAGCTCCATTGTGGTCGTTACCGGCATTGAACACTTGATAGCCTAGCCCATCGTTTTGCAAACATAAATCCACAATCTGGCCTAAGTCCCGCGCATCGATATAACAGAAGGCGTTCCGGCGACGGACTTCCGGGTGAGTCAGATAGTAGGGAAACAGCTTGGCGTATTCGTGGGGTTCGATCACATTACCGATCCGAAGGGCATAGATGTCCAGCCCTGATCGGCGCTGAAAGCTGCGGGCCGTTTGCTCATTGACCACTTTGGATAAGCCGTAGCTGTCCATGGGATCGACGTCATAGTCCTCTTCCAGCGGCAAGGTTTTGGGGTTAGTTTGACCATCGGAAAAGCAGATACCATAGGTGGTCTCAGAGGAAGCAATAATAACTTTTGGAATGCCCAGTTTAACGGCGGCTTCAATCACATTGTAGGTACCCATCGTATTGATCCGAAACGTTTCGTTATCGGGTTTGAGCAGGATGCGGGGCACAGCGGCAAAATGAACGACCGCATCAAAATGGGGGACGCCCGTACCAGGCTCCAGTTCGTTGAAGCTGGCATACCCACTTAAGGCATTGAAGATTTGACCGGAATCCGTAATATCGGCCATCAAGTTGGTGACGCCTGGGTGGTGCAGGGGAGTCAGGTCCACATTCATCACGGTATGACCCTGGTCAAGCAGGTAGGCAATAACATGCTTCCCGGCTTTTCCTGAGCCTCCGGTAAAGCAGATTCGTTGTTTAATCATAAAGGGGGTTAGTTTATGGGTTATAATACAACCCAAAAGTGGGCAATGTGACTTGAAGCCAGGCTATAAAATTGACAACCTAACGCTGACCGCTTACCCAGCCGCGGAGGGGATTGCGCTAAAGCCACCAAGTATTCATATATACGATTCGGTTTAAGAACATTAAGATGCCCCTTTTTGATTTGATCACATCGGGATTAACCCCTCAATTTGGGACGTATCCTGCTCACTAGTGTTTTTTTGTAATGTAAAAAGAGAGCTAGGCCTTTAGCCCCCTGAATGTCTTAGAATAGCTCCTTTACGCTAACCCGACACATCCGTTCAGGTAAAGGCTAAAGGCCAGAGCCAGTTGAAAGTGACCTGTATACATACTTGAAAGATAATTAGGTATGGGCATTTGGGGCTCATTTGAAAAACGTTCAGGAAAACCCTTGGCCAAATGAACGCCTTTCATGACTATAGGGATAGCATAACGTTCAGCTCTTATGCCTGAAAGTGTTCACGAAAAGGTCGCCTTTTTTGAACGATCACTAAGAAAAGTGCAAAATAAGTAGTAGATATATTCTGTCGCTGATTTAACGGTAAAATACTAGTTCATGTTTAAATTGAATAGGCAGTTAGCGATTGAGATTTAGCCAGGCCGTCTTCGTCGAGTCAAGTTCGGGTGTAGAATACAGGGCTGTTTCTTACTGGTCGAAAGCCGAAGATGCTGTCGTACAAGAGGCAGGGGGTATCTCTTGTTTAACCGCTTGTTTAAGGCCCCAGCTTGACATAGCTTTCAAAATGGGAATCAGTGTCTGACCCGCTTCGGTTAGGCCATACTCCACCCGGGGCGGCACCTCAGCGTGTACCTGCCGCCAGATCAACCCATCGGCCTCCAGTTGCCGCAACTGAAGCGAGAGCATCTTCTCGGTTATGTTGGGGATCAACCGAGTCAGTTCGCTGAAGCGCTTTTTCTCCTTAATCAGGTACCACAAGACGACCGTTTTCCACCGGCCCGCCAGGTAGTCCATCGTTAAATCCATGGGACAGTTGAACTCTTTTTCCCGGTGCAGGAACAGATACTCCTTATTTTTTAGTCTCATCGAAAAAAGTTTGTCTCTCAACCAATTGATTCTGAACGAAGCGGTTACCCAGTTCAGCTACTATCATCCATGATAGTCCTTGCCTGGCAAGTTGACACCCGGTATACTTGTTGCAAAGTAAACAAAAGCAAGTCGTAAACGCCTCTCAGCTATGAAAAACGCCCTCTCCGATTCAGTTGAAATTATACGGTACACTATTGCGGCTGATCAGCAGCTCGCTTTCGAGCAGGACTATGCCCAGGCCGCCAGTCACTTGCAGGCCTCCCCCTATTGCCGGAGCTATCAGATCCTGCACGGGGTTGAGGAAGCGGCCAATTACATCGTCATCATTCACTGGACATCAATGGATGAACACCTGAATGGATTCCGCAAAAGCGAGGAGTTTGGGCTGTTTTTTAGGTTGGTCAAACCTTTTTTTACCAGTATCCAGGAGATGAAACACTATACAAGGTTAACTGGCGACTGGACAAAACCAGATCCTGCTTAACCATCAGTCGTCAGGAGTCAGGTTGCGCGTTGATATTACTTATCGCCTAGTCAGATGTACGTTCAAAAACACATTTCATTTTGAATTATCATCCAGTTTGCCTGGCGTACTCTCCTGTTGTTCAGTATACTGGCAATGGGAGTCTATTACGTGCATACGCACTTGATGATTCCCATAGGGCTGTCTTTCCTGCCCTATGGGACCATGGGTACAGCCGTGGCCATTACGCTTGGCTTTCGCAATAACTCCGCGTATGAGCGCTTTTGGGAGGCCCTTACTGCCTGGGGTGGCCTTGTCAACCAAAGTCGGATTTTTTCCCGCCAACTCCTTTCTGTCTATCTACCGCCAGTAGCCCATCGGGAGAGGGAAGGAAATCGTTTGGAGCTGCATCAATCGTTCGTGTATCGACAAACTGCGTTTGCCCACGTCTTGCGAATGAATCTGCGCCGGGAAGAATTGACGAATGCAGCTTGCTGGACGCAACTGAGCCCCTTGTTGTCGGAGGATGAGTTAACCATCCTCCAGCAGGCGACCAATAAACCAAACTGCCTGCTGAATCTGCAGTCAATGGCTTATGCCAAACTGGGTGATTCGCTGGAGAGTTCGTTATTTCGGCAGATACAGTTTGAAACCATCCTGGCTGAATTCACTCAGTTACAGGGCCAGTGTGAACGGATCAAAAACACGCCCTTACCCCGTCAGTATGCCTTTTTTACCAAGGTGTTCGTCTGGATTTTTGTGGGGCTGATTCCCTTTGGTTTGGTCGGTGAACTGGGCTGGTTGAGCATTCCGACCTCGGTCTTACTGTCCTGGATCTTTGTTACGCTGGAACAGGTAGGCGATTACACAGAGAATCCCTTCGAGGGCGGGATTAACGACGTGCCCATGAGTGCGCTTTGCCAGACGATCGAAATAGAGGGAAAAGAATGGCTTGGGGAAGCGAACCTGCCCAAAGCCCAACAACCCACCGACGGCATTTTGCTATAATGCAGGGATTCGTCAACCCTACTGATTACACCAGTTACTGGACCTGCTACTTTTTAAGGAACACTACCTGTTGGATGATCTTGCTGTTCGGTGAACGGTAGACCGTTTAGTGTCACTCATCGGCGTTATCCTGTATTGGGTAGTAGAGCGAGCTATTTACTTCGTTATTGACGTTCACATAAAAAATTCCTTCGTCTCCAGTGGGAGCAAATTGTGAGAACGGATGCCCTGCTTCCAAAAACAATTAGTTTTTACCTTACTTTGCTCACCGGCAGGTAAATTCCCGGTCAACAAGTTACCCCTAGTTATATGCGTGATACCAAGTTGGGGAAAAGTATTTACTCGCTTTTCCAGTTTGAGCAACAGGATTGGATGACCTTCAAACGCATTCGACTCGAAGCACTCAGGCTGGAGCCAAACATTGTTTGATAGCTCATTAGAAGAAAACGCACGACTGCTGGATAGCTGCTGGCAAGAAAGCGTAGCTAACAAGGCCTATTTTGGGCTGTTTGTGCCCAATGGAGACTATGTTGGCCTATCGGCTATCACTCAACAAACTGAATTCCCTAAAACGGTCGTCTTAATAGCTTCCTATATTCAGAAACAACACCGGGGGCAAGGCTTATCTAAACTTTTCTATGCTGCTCGTATGGAGTAGGCTAAACAGCATGGTTATTCAGAAGCAATCGTCTCTCATCGGGATACAAATTTGGTTTAGAAAGCCGCCAATCAACGAGCTGGGTTCAAGTTTACTCACGTACTTGAACGAGGTTGGCCCGATGGAACAAGGTCAAACGAGTTGTTTTACGAGCTGAGTTTATAGCTTTACTTTTTACCTTTATCATGAGTATGAATTGAAGCCACGCGCCCGAATAAAGAAGTAGATACATGCGTATTCCTTCATCTCAAGTGGGAGCGTTTGGAGAGACAATGATTTTACTATCTGTCCAATTCAATTAGTTGTATATACTATACACATCGTTACTCGTGATCGATCTTTTCTGTACTTGATTGGGTTGTCAATCGGATGATAAGCCCCGGCGCAGTCATGCCAATAGATCGGGCAGACTTCCAGTTGGGGTTGCCGGGCTTATCCGTTGTCCAGTCCGGGAGGAAAGGCGAATGTCTTCGATCAACTTGTGCAGAGAAATAGCCTCCTCAAACGAGGGAGCAGAATGGGTTCCGTTTAGTATATCGCTAGCCAGCCTTCGGTAGATTTCTTTGACGTTGGTATGTGGCCCAAAATGGTCCATACCAGCTATCTCAATTAGGTCTGGCTCCTGTCTGGAGGGAGAATAACGCGTAATGGCGAGATTCGCTAGCTGGGTATGTCCGGTGGAGGCTGTAACAACCAATTGCCCCGTTGTTCCCTCAATTTGCCAACGAAAAGCGTCTCCATAAACCGGATGCCCACCTGTATACTCTATGGAAAGAGGGGCACCGTTGGTCAGGCTGGCTATAACCGAGATATAATCAGGCGCGTCAGCCTCAATATACCTACCTGTATCGAGCACCTTTACCCGTGGATAACGCGTGTGAGCGTTGGCGGATAATTGACGGATACTGCCCAGCACATCGCAGGCAGCAGCAAGCGTGTGCGCGAATGGAATGGTCAGCAGGTCAGCACCACTGGCTTGCTTTCGTAAATATTCCTCGTTTTTTGTATCGCTGATCGTAGCCCCCAGGGGTGGCCCAGCCGTGGATGCTGCTGGATACAATCGAACCGATCGAATTCGTTTTGATTAGCTCGGAGAGCGTACGGATCGCCGGAGAAACCCGGGCCTGCGTTCCCGCCACCGCCACGACTGAACGCTCGCGGGCCATAGCGGTCAGCTCTTCAGCCTCGGCTAGAGTGCGACCAAGCGGCCACTCACAATAAACATGCTTCCCATGCGAGAGAATGCTCTTTACGGCCTCATAATGCAGTGGTACGCGAACCGTCACGACAACTAGGTCAATATCTTCCGATGCGGCCATCTCGTCAATACTGCCGAAAGCGCGCGGAATAGCGCATGCCTCGGCTGCCGCTTGTGAACTTTCCAGACTGGAGTTGACAACACCCACGATCTCATAGTGGTCGGACAATTCATGGAGCGCCGGTAGATGGGCAACAGCCGCCCAACTTCTACCGGCCTGCAAGCCAGCCAGACCAACTCTTAGTTTCTGTTTTTTCATCGGAAAACGACTTAGCAGCCTTTTATAACCCCTGCTAGATGGTGGCAAACGTTTTTAAAAGGCTGCTTACTACTATACCTATGGTTAGGCAGCTACAGGTTCAAGCTGTTTGACCAGTTGAATTTCGCTGTTAATCTTTACTTCTTCGCCCAGGGCTACCCCGCCTGTTTCCAGTACACCATTGAAGGTAATCCCCCAATCACTACGGTTGATTTTCCCGCTGATGGTATAGCCCGCCCGAACGCCACCCCATGGGTCTTTCGTCACGCCACTGTATTCAACCGCTAATTTGACCGGTTTGCTAACGCCTTTCATCATTAAATCCCCATAAACAGTAAAGGTGTCATCGGATATCTTCTCAACTTTTGTCGATTGGAAGTTTAACTGGGGATAGGTTTCTGCTTCGAAAAAATCGGAATTACGCAGGTGGTGGTCGCGTTGCTCATTGTTGGTATGAATGGAAGCAATCTCGACGGTAGCCCGTATTTGAGCAGTAGCAAAGTCGTCATCCTGGGTTTCAGCCTCTACCTGAAACTGTTGGAAAGAACCTGAGACATTACTGATCATTAGATGTCTGATCTTGAAGCCTAATTCGCTGTGCGTGGGGTCAAGAACCCATTTAGTAGTTGACATGTGACTAAAAATTATTGATTTGTATTGTCTAAGCATGTGTGATGGCCATGCAGCCAGCAAAGCCATGGTCAATGGAGAACCCGTTGCTGGCCTTACCAGAGAATCCGTTGCGAAGCCGCTACGGTGGCGATGTGGTGCATTTTGCCCTGCCTGTATTCCTGGTAGAGCCGTCGAATGTCCTCTTGTGTATCGCCAATGAAAGGGCCATGCGACACGATGGCATCGCCTTGCGGTTTTCCGGCGTAGAGAATAACCCGGGCTCCCGTTTCCCCACTTGTCAGCCTGAGTTCGCTCAGTGTTTCCTCGGCGTGTCTATCCAGCCAGCCCACCTGATCACGGTGGAGCTCACTGGCATCGTCGCCCAAATGTAGACTCCCTTCAAGCACATACAGGAACGTGGTGAAGGATGCCGGAAGGTGTTGCACCGTGGTTGTACCGGGCTGCAAATGGATATCAGCAATAATAAGCGGTGTATAATTCTGAATGGGTGACGTTAGTCCCGCCAGAGAGCCACTGTAGACCTGTATAGTTGTGCCGTTATGGGTTGACGTTGGCACTTTCTCCAAAGGTATATCCTGTACCCGTGGCTTTGCCCAGCGATCTTTCTTAGGTAGATTCAGCCATAACTGTAACAGGCGCATCGACGCTTTCCCTTCGATGGTTTCGGTATGGACGATACCACTCCCCGCCGTCATGAGCTGTAGGTCACCCCCCTTCATCTGGTGAGCTTCGTCGCCTATGCTGCCTTCCAGAAGCAAGGATACGGTTTCAAAGCCGGCATGCGGATGCGGACCGCCCACTGGCTGATCATCTTGCTTGTCGAGTCGATCATCCATCAATAGAATGAACGGGTCACTTTGAGTGAAGTCGACCTGAATAACTGGTCTGGCTAAATGACCAGGTCCTAAAAACCCCTGTTGAGTAGGAGGTGTATATGTTTTGACGAGTTTTCGATGAAGATTCATGTCCCTGTTTTTTACTATGGCGGCAAAATTTGCTCACCATTGATGATGCAAATTTACACTTTCAACTATACTTTTGTAAGTACTATACCATAGTATAGCCCTATACTCCAGTATAGTAAGTGTAACAAAGCTTTTATACAAGCAACTAGGACTTCTACAGAAAATGGAAACGATAGATCTAAAGCACGAGGAATGTATCAGTACATTGCGGCCCATTCGAGATGCGCTGGATGTACTGAATGGCAAATGGAAGTTGCCTATTATTGTGGCCCTCACCTTCGGGGAAAAGCGGTTTGGCGAAATTTCCAAAGAAGTGCATGGTATTACTGACCGAATGCTCTCCAAAGAGTTACGGGATATGGAGGTAAACGGGTTAGTCAAACGAAGGGTGTACGATACCTATCCCGTCAAAGTCACGTACACGTTGACACCGCATAGTCAAACCCTTGGCGAGGTCATCGAATCACTGCGTAGCTGGGGTGAGTTACACCGAAAGAAAATCCTCTCGGGTGAAGTGTGAACGAAAGCAATTGGAAACCGGCTAGGGTAGCCATCATCGTGGCTACGGGTTGATGTACTTCAGAATGAGCGTCCGCAAACGTTCCTCATGCTGATCGCCCCACTGCCCGATGGCACCAATAACGGGAATGAGTGATTTACCAAAATCGGTGAGATAATACTCCACTTTGGGTGGGACAACCGGGTAAATTACTTTCCCCACCAATTCGTGGCTTTCCAACTCCTTCAACTGTACGTTCAGCACGCGCCGGGAAGCACCTGGAATTTTTCGCTGGAGCTCGCTGGGGCGTTGAAAGCCTTCGTGGATAAACCACAATAGCCGCATCTTCCATTTTCCGTACAGTACTTCGCCAATCAGGTCGAGCCCGCAATTCAACTCGGGCAATGTTTTCCGTTCGTACATACGACAAATATAACCAGGTGCGCTGAGCAGCTCAATAGGGATAAATTTATCCCTATCTGATTCGTAAGTCCGTACTTGTCAGCGCCTGTCATACGCCCGAAATTTGTCCTAAACAAAGCAACAGCGGTATGGAGGTTACTTTTAAAAACGAACTGGCGGGCAAACTAGCATTAGTTACCGGAGGTAGTAAAGGGACGGGTAAGGCATTCGCCGATCGCCTGTTGACAGCGGGTGCCACGGTGATCATTGCCGCCCGAAACAAGCCGGAAGACCAACCGAATGGCATCCATTTCATCGCTGCCGATTTAAGCAAACCGGACGGAACCCAGAAAGTGATCGACGAAATACTCAATACATTCGGCTATCTGGACATCCTGGTTAATAATATGGGTGGCTCAGAAACGCCGGGTGGTGGGTTTGCCGCGTTGTCTAATGAGGATTGGGAGTCCTCGTTTCAGACGAATCTGCTGGCCCCCGTGCGATTGGACCGAGGGTTATTGCCGGGCATGATCAAGCGCGGGCAAGGGGTCATTGTCCACATCGCGTCCATCCAGGCAAAATTGCCCCTGTATGACTCCACACTACCGTATGCCGCTGCGAAAGCGGCCCTGGTCAATTACAGCAAAAGCCTGTCGAATGAAGTGGCCCCGAAAGGAGTGCGCGTGCTCACCGTATCGCCGGGTTGGATTATGACGACGGCATCGGCCCAAATGATGGAGCGTATCGCCGAGAGCTCAAACAGCACCGTTGAACAGGCGGCTCAAGGGGTCATGGATGCCCTTGGCGGTATTCCATTCGGCAGACCCGCCTGGCCGCAGGAGGTGGCTGAGCTGGTAGGCTTCCTGGTTTCACCCCGGGCGGCTTATCTTACCGGCACCGACTTTGTTATCGACGGCGGCACCATCCCCACCCTATAGGCCGGTATTTTCCACATGTGCCGTAAGACCAGTTTACTCAACCATAAACTGTATACCCATCAAATTCCCTGACAACATAGAAGGCCTCAATAAGGCACAGAACGAGCTAGACAGCACCGCATTTGCTGCCTACTTTGCAACAATAGCCACCGTTTCCGACGAAGGATCGTCCTATTCAGGTAGAGACGAGATTCAGCAGTGGATACAGCAGGCGACCGAAAAATGCCAAATGCAGCTAACACCACTCGATTTCCAACAAACCGGATCAAAGGCCGAGCTGACCGTCGAAGTAAGCGGCACGTTCCCTGGAAGCCCGGCTGGTATGTACTACCACCTTGAACTGGATGGGCCATTCATCCGCTCCTTACAGATTTCAGGGTAAACGCTTCCCGCAGAAATTCGGCTAAATTGCTCCGGGAAGCGGTATGCTTAATGACGAAGCGCCCTACAATACCCTACAAGCTTAACGAACGACGACACAATGATTGGAAAATCGGTTTTTCCAGGGCAACTTTAGCGTTGATAACGCTCTTGTTTTCAGGGCTTACGTTGGCGCAAAAGGTGGACGCCACCTACGAAAATGATCCTGCTCAACGGATTCGAATAGCCCCTGAGAGCGTCTTCACCATGTTCCGGGAGGCCGGCATGAAGCCCGTTGACCACAAGCTGACGCCCGTTCAAAAAGAAAAGGTGCGCAGGGCTTTTACCCAGTTGCCCTCGTTACATCAGCGACTATTGAGGCAGCATCTGCAAAGCATCAGCTTCATGGATAACATGCCGAACACGGCGTTGACTTCGCCCGTTGATTCAGGAGACGGGCCCAAAAGGTTCTATATTACGTTTCGGGCGGGCTTGCTGAATGAGACCATCTCCGAATGGGCATCCTGGAAAGAGAATACCTGCTTCAAACAGACATCGGATTCCAGTTATGCCGTGCGTGCCGAAGGGGGCAACCTGGATGCCATCCTTTACGTGCTGCTCCATGAGGCTACGCACGTCGTTGATGCCGTCATGAACATCACCCCACGTTCTTCAGATAGACAGGCACTCGTTGAATCGACACCGTTCACCAACCATGTTTGGCGCACGATGAACGTGCCTGATGATCGATACCTTGATTCGCTGCTGGAAAAGACCCGTTTCCGAAGCGGTCAGCCGATGCCGATCAGTCTGGCCCCGGACGTGTATCGGAAGC
Organism: Spirosoma sp. KNUC1025; assembly: GCF_045160025.1. Lineage (GTDB taxonomy): Bacteria > Bacteroidota > Bacteroidia > Cytophagales > Spirosomataceae > Spirosoma. Next base: position 21,728 of record NZ_CP087141.1, on the reverse strand, counting down.
TTATGCAAACACCCTTTCCCTCCTTGTACGGGATGACAGCCTGGTCTGAGGACATCGCCGAACTGGTGACGATCTAGCACCTCACTACCCGGTTGAATCAGCCGTTTATGTGGTCGTCACGAAAGATAACATCGAACTGGCCCGATTCGAACCCATGAAGAACTCGCTGGTTAAACAGCGATTGGACCAGCGAGCGGCTTTCTATGTGCCCTAACGTATGTTACCAACAGCAGTCGACAGTTATTAAAATAAAAAGGCCCAATTAAGAAGTAGACGTATGAAGGCCCATTTTTCTCACTGTAGGGAGGGTTAAATGAGATCCAGCTAAAGACTGCCTGCTTGTTAACAGACTAATTTCCTTTTCGTACTTTACTTCCCAACAGGCGAAAACGACTTTCATGATTTGCCTCAGCACCGGTAGTAGAAAGTAGGCGTCGTCTATTTTTGTGTTCAAACTCCACCAATCAGCGAGGTAGGAGTAACCTCAATGGCTAATTCACAAAAAAATGGCAGAAAGACGAAATTTTAACACCACGAAAGCTCCACAGATGAGCCAAGTGTTTCCCCAGGCAGTGCTGGCGGACAACTTTATTTTTTTATCGGGAACGCCTGGTTTAGATCTTAGCTCGGGCCAAGTCATTAGCAATGATTTTGAGCAACAAACCCGACAATGTTTTCTAAATATCAAACTCATTTTGGAAGCTGCGGGAAGTGACTTAAGCAACGTGGTGAAGACGACCATCTTTATGGTAGCAGGCAACGATTTTAGTGTTATCAACAACGTGTATGCGGAGTTTTTCCCGGTTAATCCCCCAGCCCGTAGCACACCTCAGGTGATGCCCTTTCCGGCTGGCATTTTAATTTCGGTGGAATGTGTAGCGCTCCTATAAAGAATAGCTTGGAGCGCGATAAACGGCGTTAGCGGCATGATCATTTTTCGTCCGTTCTTACTGAGAAGGAGCCTATTTTGAGTTTTAGTCGATGATAGATTGCTTGATAACAAGCCCGCTTCGTTTTGTCATTTACTTCTTAAAGGACCAAAGCCAATTGCTGGCCAATACAAATTGGCTACGCTACAACCCAGAAACCAAAAGTTGTCCTGTACGTTGTTTCACCATGAAGCTACGCTTGTTTAGTGAGCTGTCGTAAAGAACCAATATCTTTAATCTGGAATGATTTTATTGATATCTTACTGGAAAAAGCCCTCCCATAGACTGCTACCTAAATTGAAAGCGCCTAACCCAGACCCCGTCAAATCAACTACCCGCAAACAAACGCTGCTTTATCCCAATGCCCCCTGGTATTTTGGGGCGGCTGTCGTCATCACCTGGCTGGGCTTTTCCCGCTCTTATTTTTCCCGGCTCCTGCAGACTGACCTCTACCATCATCTGCATGGGGCATCCGCCGGATTATGGATGGGCTTGCTGATTCTACAACCTATTTTGTATCAGCGTGGGCAATTAGCCTGGCATCGAAAACTGGGTTGGATCGGCACGATTGTGCTGGTGCCTGCCCTGCTGATTGGCGGAGTCAAGATGATGCAGCTGATGCTCAAGGCCGCCGATGAGTACCCACCCGGCGCGGTTTATCAACTGTCCTTTATTGATGCTGCCTCCTTGCTTTTATTTACTTTGTTTCTAGGATTGAGTTTATGGCATGGACGCCGATTGGCCCTCCATGCCCGCTATATGGTTTGTACCGTGCTCATCATCCTGCCGCCCGCCATTACCCGCCTGTTATTTTTCATTCCCTGGTTTGATAGTTTCGCAAAAACGCTCAATGGCAGCTTCGTCGCTATTGAAGCGATATGTGTGCTGTTGCTACTTGACGATAGACTAATGGGTAAGTTACAGCCCGCTTATCCGTTGGCCTTCGGGCTGTTTTTACTCTTACACCTAACGATGAACATGGCGGGTCAGTGGTTGTGGTGGCACAGCCTGATGGATCGCTTTGCGGGGATATAACTAGGTTGGCTGAGGCAAATCTCAAAGCTCTCTTCGTCTCAGGCGGGAGCGTATTTTGAGACTATAAAATTGTGGGCGTTCTGTATCTGTCAGATGAAGTTGTGGTTAGTCGGCGACTGGCTATTTTTTGGATTGATTTCTTATAGTAATGGGGTTTCCCGCTTGCGCGCCTTCATTCACAACCACATTTTCTACAGCCTCCACCAGCCAGACACCACTGCGTTTAATAAAAACAAACGTAGCCGAGGCATCATTGTCGCCGGCCTTCGACCCGTCGGGGGCAGTGTAGGCCTTCATTACGTGCATCAGCACATGAGCAATCGCCACATCGGGGGTAACGAAGCGAATCGATACAGCCCGCTTCGCTAAAGGTATATCGCCAAAACTGATCTTATGAAAGACCTGGTGGGCGTACTGGATGTCGGCTCGACCCTTCCAATGCATCCCCACAATAGTGACAAAATCACAAGCCGGTGCGATGTACTTGTTCATGTCACTAAAATCATGATGGTTCCAACTAGTGAAGGAGGCATCCATCTGGCGTTCAATGGCTTGTTGGTCGCCCTTCTTTTTTTGATCCAAGTCCGTTAATCCGAATGCTTTGGGCTGGCCATAGATGGGTGTAAACAGCAGGAGCAGGAGCGCCCCATACAGGAATGTTTTCATAGTAGATCGCGGTTTAATGAGCACAAACCTACGGGCTATTCACAGTCAACAGGGGTACAAAACGACATCTTCGTCGCTAAAAATTATGAGACGTGTATGGCCGGACTATCGACTGGGTTTCTTCTTGTAAGAGCAGGGTTGGGGTAGACCCCGCAAACTCGGTAAAGTCCCGACGCATGTGGGAAAGATCATAGTAGCCACAACTGACAGCTACCTCCAGCCAGTCTACCTCAGGTTGTTGTTCTTTCTGACGAATAGACCTACTAAATCGCACTTGGCGAGTAAACGTTTTGGGACTTAGCCCCAATCGTTCATAGAATTTACGCTCCAATTGTCGGGGGCTTAAGCAGGCCTGACTGGCCAGAAAGTCCAGCGATATAGGAGAGTTGGCTATTCCAAAAGGCGGAATGCGTCATCAATAGAGTGCTTCTGGACCTGTTTTTACCCCAATCTGCGGATCAAAAACGCTTCGACAATCTGCTGCATCTGACTTTAGTTGGTCGTCTCTCGCAGTTGTTGATCGACTTGCCAAATCTGGGCGTTCCAAAGTTGGGAAGCATCTAGTTCCTGATCCAGCAACTCACTCATCGGTATACCCAATAACCGGTGTAGGCCACCGGGTTGAAAGAACGTGGCCACGATTAACAGGTCTCGCCCCATTGTCAGGTCAACCCGCGACACCTGTGGTCCAACAATCAGGCCACTAGGCGAGGTAGTTGTCTGATGGGTTCCGTAATGAAAGACCTCAATGGGATCACGGGGATAGAAAGACAGGTTTTGTACGGCGTGGGGCGGAAACGGATGGCTTGGCAAGGGTAAGCCTGCGGGCGTCTGGGCGTAAACAATCTGATAGCCTTTTATAAAGCCGGCCAGATGGGGTTTAGGCGGATAGAACGGAATGAACATCGTCCGATAGGTGGTTGAAAAGCAGTTCTTTCTCGAATGTACATCAATCTGGTGAGATACGGCATCATCTGACACTATTTGCCTTTGCTTCTTTGCCAGTTCACCGGTTCACGAAACGCCTATGTCTTGAAGCAGCTGGATGAAGAGTCTATCGTTTCATGTAAGAGCGTTTTAGGAGTTAATGGTATTTTACTATCTGTCAAAATCAGTTAGTAGTAAACGAGAGCGCATGCTACTAACTAATTTTGACAGATAGTAGATTTGAGTCTGGTTAAAATAGAGTGATTCTAAAGAATGCGTTTACTGCCCATGTTAAAGCACTAAATAGTCTGTGTTTTGAGCGGCATAGCTTACTTGCTTACCGTTCTAATAAGTTTTGAAGGGCCTTTTTACCATCCTCATTTGCAGGCCATAGAGCAATAGATTTTCGGTACATGGCAATGGCTTCCTCCTTTCGGTTGGCTTGAGCCAGCGCCATAGCGTAGCTATCGTAGGTATTACCGCTTTTGGGATTCAGCAGGGTGTTTAGCTTGAAAACCTCCAGGCAAAGCTCATTGTGGTTAGCCATTGGGGCTTTCATCAGGTCGAATCCAAGGCGGTTCATTTCCAGCTCGTCTAGGTAATAATGGGTGGTATCGTCTTTCAGCTCGTTGAATGTACTGATGGCATGATCAACTCCTTTGGCAACCAGTGCCCCTCCGTATACTCGTACCAGTGACTGCCGCTTCTCAATAGCAAGGGCAGGCTGTCCATTCAGCAGATTCGATACCGATATCATAACCTGTATGGGGTTGTTGTCCATATTATCGTAGAAAATGATCGATTGGTCTTTGGTGAGGTTGTGGTGCAGAAAAGTAGTCAGCCCTGGAATGTGTCCGTCATGGAAAACGAAGTTGTTTACCGGCTCCGGTTTGCTGTTATAAACCGTCCAACCCAGGCCATACGACCGGCTACTGCTGCCCTGACGGTAGGCCTTACCATTATTTAGGGTCACGGGGGCAAACGCAAGGGCCATCAATTCATTCCCGATCAATTTTCCGGAGAACAACACCTGACTAAACCGCCATAAATCCTGTATTGTGCTGATGACGTTGTTCGAACCGGTGGTGCTACCCAACTGGTAGTAGGTGTAAAACTGCTTGTGATCCAGCGAATCGACGTTCAGCTTTCGTGTAAAATACATGGCCGGGCGCGTGTAGCGGGTCGTGTTGGGCATGCCTGGCTCACGAACGTATGTAGTAAGCATACCAGCCGGTTTAAAAACGTACTGTTTCATGTACCCGGCAAACGATTGTCGGCTCACCGTTTCAACCAGCATTGACAGTAGCAGGTAGTTCACGTTGTTGTAACGCCAGGTATCGCCGGGTTGGGCAAGTAGTGGCTTCTTTTGCTCAATCAGGTGCTTATAAGCTGTTTGGTTGGTGATCAGTTCGTCGGGATGAGCACTGATGTAGGCATCCTCCTGACGCTCCAGTATGGGTAGGCCCGATGTGTGCGTCAATAAATGGCGAATGGTAACGGCCGGGTAAGCAAAGTCGGGCAGGTAAGCCATCAATGGATCGTTCAGCTTTACTTTATTCTGCTCGACCAACTGCAACACGGCAATGGCGGTAAATGGCTTTGATAACGAGGCCAGATTGAACGGAATCGTATCGGCATTGTGAATTTGCCGACGGGTATCTGCATAACCCACAGATCGCTGGTAGACAACCTGTCCCCGCTCAGCCCCAGGATGCTTCCATTAAACAACTGGTGATGGGCTAAAGCCGTAACAAACGAGTCAATACGAGCTATTTCGGGCCGTTGAGCAAAACAGAGGTGACCGAACAGGAACAACAAAAAGGAGAGCGTTGGTGGTAATAAGCTGGTTCTGAGCATGATGTTTACTGGTTTTAAGAATTGACAGACTGAATACTAAAATTTATTTTGCTAAAGCACATAAGAAAACTTTCTTATGTTTATGCCCTTCATTCCCCAAGGCGAAGGCAAGACTAACACTTCTTTTTGAACATAAGAAATAATTCTTATGTTTTTTAAGAAAACTTTCTTAGGTTTGCATCATGACCGAAACAACGCAAGAAAACGACGTACCTGGCGAGCCAACCAAATCGGAGTTGGAGATTCTTCAAATTCTGTGGGAGTTTGGCCCATCGACGGCTCGTTTTGTGAACGATCACCTGAATCAGCACATCCGGAAAGTGATTTACATGTCGACCTTAAAGCTGATGCAGATTATGGTCGAGAAGGGTTTTTTGACGAAGGATGAAAGCCAAATGAAGCACATTTACCGGGCAGTCGTTGAGGAGTCTAAAACCAAAAGCCTGCTGCTTGACCGGGTGGTGGATACGCTGTTTAACGGGTCGGCGAGTAATCTAATGATGCAACTGGTGGGCAGTAAAAAGCTGTCGCCCGACGATATAAAGACCATACAGAAACTGATTAAAAAACTAGATCAAAAACCATAAATCACCATGGACGCTTCGCTCTCAACGCTTTGGTTTTCTAATCAGGTCATTCAGGCAATCTGCTGGACTCTGATTCATTCGCTTTGGATTGGGCTGTTTACCGCCCTTGTTACGGGCGGGGTGATGCTGACCACCCATAAAGCAAGCTCAGCGGTACGCTATCAACTGCTGAGCACCACCTTGCTGGCCTTTGTGTTGCTGATGGCGTTTGTCGTTTACCAGCAACTGACGGCTGTCAATCTACAGCCTTCCACTGGCCGTCTGCCCATTGAGTCGGTTGGGTTAGGGAACGCTGCGTTTTACCAAAGCCAGGCTAGTTCCGACGGTTTTGCCTGGCCCATCCATCTGATTGCCTTTGTCAATTACGAGTCGGGCTGGATATTCGCTAGTTGGCTGGTCTTTTTCCTGTTCAAAAGCCTGAAACTGGTCAGTGGGCTCTATTACGTTCACCGGATTCGCAACCGAAGGGTTCTGGCCGTTGAGCAACCCTGGCAAACTAAGCTGAATACATTCCGGCAGGCGTTGGGTATTAACCAATCGGTTCGGTTATTACAGTCTGCGCTAGTCCGTGTACCGGTAACCGTTGGGCTGTTCAAACCCGTTATTTTGGTGCCGGTAGGTTTGTTTTTTCAACTCTCGCCGGAACAAATAGAGACCATTTTGTGGCATGAACTGGCCCACATCTGGCGTCGTGACTACCTGGTTAATATTCTGCAATGCCTGGTCGAAACGGTTTTCTTTTTCAACCCCGGCTTACTGTGGCTGTCATCACTGATCCGGGACGAGCGCGAAGCCTGCTGCGATGATATTGTACTGGCCAACAGCACAGACAAAAGCCACTACGTCGAAGCGCTGCTGGCCTTTCAGTTAAATTCCCACACCGATTTGGCGCTGGTTATGGGTTTGGGAAGTCATAAGCTCGTTAATCGGCTAAAGCGAATGGTGACCGAGGAAAACAAGAGACTAAGTCTGGTCGAAGAAATGGCGTTGTTACTTGGTCTCCTCGTTTTTTCGGCGTTCTCCCTATTGCCGCCCTCAAAAAAAGAGACTGGCCCACAACGAGTTGCCCATCCTAAAGTAGCCTTGGCTGTTGTTAAGCAGCCTGTATCGGTCCGAAATAAAGCAGCAACCCAGTTCAAAAAACCGTTTGTCAATAGTGTAAAGCCCTCTGTTGATACGATACCGTTCACCCCAGAAAAGCCATTGCAGCCTGCCCTTACAAGCAGAGAATTTACCAGCATTGTGTTTGTAACGACCAATGAGGATATGGCCAATCGGGAGATGATGGCCCGCGATGCCGCCGGTACAACATTTCACTTAAAAGTCGCGAACAGCCAGCTCGTTGAATTGGCAATAAACGGCACTCCCATTACTGAAACTGAGTTGAACCAGTATCAACTACTCCTTCAGCAAATCGATGCAGCCGTGAAGGAGAAACGCCAGTTGAAACACGATGCCATCAACAAAGACATAGCGTCGGCCGAAGTAGAACGGCAACAACAAAGCCAGTGGCAAAAAGCAGCTCAACAGCGCAAGTTTGCTAAACGCCAACTGAGTAATCAGCCTGAAAAGCTGGACAAGAAAGGAGCTAAAAAAATACCGGATGCGGCTGACATTTCAGTTGATCAGCAACGCGTTCGGGGCGTTATTGCGGCCTTGGTTCAACACAATATTGTGGCGAACCCATCAGCAGTCGATGGGTTTGGCCTCAGCGACAGCGAACTGGTTGTGAACGGGATACCTCAATCCGCTGAGTTGCACCAACAATTAAAAACACAGTATGGAATAAAGCCCGACTATGGCCTGTTTTATGGATCAGGCACTGGTAAAGGAATCATTGTGGAGAAGTCGGAACTGTAACATTAGTGTAGGACTATATGGGCCGTATGCTACAGCTACTAGTTGACAGCTTGTAAAACAAGCCGTTTCTATAATCGCCCGTTTTTACAGGACAGGAATAAATCCCACTGTTTCTAAATCTCGGATTATAGCAATAGTCTTAAATTGCCATCTCATGAATCAACGTATAATTTTCGCAGTAGGAGTTGAGTTTGTGTCCGGGCAGCCGTTGCTGACACTTATTGGGTACTAATCGTAATCCTCTAGGCTACCTATTCATAGAAATGCACATAGTTCGATTTAACTGGCAAGTTGCTCCCTATCTGTTTAGCGAAGCGTTCTTTGACAATTGAGTCCTATTAGAAATGTACTATTCTGTCTAATTCTATTTTTGGAGTGGTGCTGCTTGATGAGTCGCCAATAAGTGTAATTATAAAATTTTATGATTTTGTTCACGAAAACATTTGGCCAACTGGACGCTACTTATTGCTCAGGAAGATAGCTTGACTCTTGTTATTAGTAGCAGAAAGCGTTGACGAAAAGATTGCCTTTAATGAACAGACACTATGAAAAGTACAAATTATCTAAGGTTGGAAAATAAGCTTTATTGATCGTTACTACCACCCTGTTCACAAACATACGCTCACTTACTGGGTGACGCGTTTGGGATGATGGCACTCCGTCCAGTAGGCAATAATGGCCGCTAACTGTGCTTTCCAGGCAGCGTAAGTGGCCTTCTTTTCAAATAAGCCTTGAATGGTTAATTCATAGGCTTCCTCGACCGCCTGTTCTTCCACGGGATGGGTCATGAATACGAAGGGTATACACTTTTTGCGCAGGCCTGGGTCCCGATCAATTTGTTGTCGAAGCTCCAGTCCACTCATGCCCGGCATACTCATTTCAGAAATAATTAAAAAGGGAATATCCGGTGTCGTCTTCAAGTAATCCAAGGCGGTTTGGCCACTGGCAAAAACGAGAACAGCATGAGGTAGGGCCAACTCCGACAAGACCTGTTTAAACATATCATGATCATCGTCATCGGCGTCAATAAAGATGATGGGATGCTCGTTCATAGCTTCTTGGTGAATAAAGGTAGGGTAAAATAAAAGCCCGGTTCAATACCAAGCTTTCCAAGTTTTTCTCTTTTTTCTAACGTTGAGTGAAACGAAATCGATCTATAGTAAAACTGCGCCAAAGGCAGTGAACAACTGAAGATTAAAACCCGTCCGTCTTATGATAGGCGCAAATCATGCCAACTGAAGAAGTTATTATCAACTAACTGTTAATCAATAATTTATTAAGAAAACTATCCGTCGTTAATGACCAGGAGCGGTGACTTTTTTACCCACTTTTGTGGTCCTATGCGCCCACCTTGTACCTGGTTTTGAGCCATATGTCCCAGGGTCATGTATACCTCCCCCTTACTGAGATAATTACCCTTTACCGGTTTGATGGTAAAAGCCCTGATTTAGGGGTTGTCCCCAATCCAAGTCAGTCATTGCCGGATGTGTAAGACGTTCACCCAGTTGGTTTGTTGGCAGCGTAAACACGTTGGGGGCCATGTATCATTCGATTTGATCAAGCCGTAGCTAACAGGGTTATTTTCAATGCCTGACTCAACTTATCTATTTTGGGGAATAGCGCTTGGCTAAAATGGGCCTTTCTGGCGTAAGCTAGTTGCTCTGAAGGACGCGCTCTCCCGAACCGGTGAGAAGCACATCCTTCGGCGACCATTCAGCCCACCTATATTTTGGTATATTTGTGAGCTATACCCTCCCAGGACCGATAGCTGGCTATTGCTCGCATCGGGTCAAGAGAGTAATTACGTTTGACCTATATCTTATGACAAGTAAAGCACCCATTGTGGTGATTGAAGATGATGAGGATGATCAGCTCTTCATCCAAGAAGCCCTTAAACGTTTAGCCCATGTAAATCCGGTTGTCTTTTTTAGCAATGGCGTTGAGGCAATTGAGTATTTAGTCGCTGCCCCCGAAGCCCCCTTGGTGATTTTAAGCGATGTCAACATGCCGGCTATGAACGGCATTGAACTTCGTCAGCTGATTGATCTGAATGAGTACCTGAAACTGAAATGTATCCCCTTCGTTTTTTTAACGACGGCAGCCGACCCGGACTTGGTCAATACGGCGTATCAGATGACCATTCAGGGGTACTTTAAAAAAGAACGCACCTTCGCGGGTTTACAAGAACAGTTGCGCTCGATTTTGGACTACTGGGATAAATGTTTACATCCCAACAGTCGTTTTCATTAATCAATGGAGCCCCTCCTATCTGTAAGCGGTTTTAGCACGGCTAGCGGCTATCAAACTTAGGGCGCTCAGGCTGAGGAATGGATAGATTCTCACCAATAGGGGTAGTAAGTCCATCGTAGTAATCTGCTATTGAAGCATCAATTTTTTGACCATAATCTTATCACTCTATAGATTGCTATCGTGCAGCTATTAGTTCAGCGATTTTCCTTCACTAAATCGCTTCTTTACTAATCGCATTTTATCGTCTGGAACAGATAGCTAGCTTATCAGTTTAAGGCGCAGCGAATCCTTTCTTTAGGGTATCTCCTGAAGGTAAATCATCATAGAGCCGATGCACGGTTCAGTGGAGAATAGCTAGTCCCCGTTGGGAGTTGATACGTCCTCCTTGCCTTTTCTGAACGATCACTATGAAAAGTACAAAATATTGAAAAGGGGAGGGGAGATATAGTCAGTTCTAATTTAGCAGTTAAATACTATTTTTTGGGCAGATTTAGGTTGGCCATTGGCTCATAGTTAGCCATTCTATTCACAAGTTGATGGATGTCTTTTTGTTTGCAACGGAACGGATAAGTTTCGTTGCAAACAAAAAAGGAGCGTCACGTACTATTATTCCACCGACTGTAAACCGGCCACTGACTGTTGTATGGCTTTAGCTAGTAGTGCTGGCTGCTCCATAGCGGCAAAATGACCCCCTTTAGGCAGCATATTCGATTGGCGTAAGACGTAGAACTTATCGGCAAATGCCTGCGGGGGCAGCAGATCGGTTCGTAATTGAGCAACCCCCGTCGGTACGTCAGCCTTAGTTCCGGTTTTGTCAAACGGATTCAGTTTTTTAAGTGGGTTGAACATCTCCTGCAGCATATCTTTCATCGCTTCCTGGTATCGACGGGCTGATGAATTGTTCGTTTGCGTAACCCAGTAAATGGTGATGTTGGTCAGCAACTCATCCTTGATAAAGCAGCTTTCCAAATCGCCGTCGCAATCGCTCCAGGGGTAAAATTTTTCCAGTTGCCAGGCAGCCCCACCGGTGAGTCGTTCAGTCTGTAAGCCAGCGTCTGGGGTTTAGTGCTTTGAATGGCGTTATAGGCCCCTTCGGCTTGCTGCCACTGGGTTACCGCCTGCTTGTAGTCTTTCTTGGCTTTACTCAGTTTTTCTTCGTCAGTTGTAATAATGTGATGGTAGGGAATATCCGTCAGGTGAATGCCCAGCAAGGAGTCGGTATGGTAGAGCGCCAGTTGTTCGGTAACCTCGCTGCCCACGTCGCCCCCGTAGGTGAGAATTTCTCATAGCCCAGCTCCTGGGTCATCAAGTCGCCAAACAGGTTGGCAGTGCGTTTGGTATTCATGCCGCTTTCGGTTCTAGTGTTTGTCGGACTCAACGCACTTGGTGCCCTACTACGGGCGGTAGCGGTGGGGCTAGCTGGGGGCAGCCTTGTTGAGCTGGTAGCTGGGCTGCTTGAAAAGTTACTAACTCACTCAAAGGTACCACTCCTGATCTTAGGTGGGCTGTGCCTAAGTTGGAGTCTATATCAACTCTACCGTCACGTCAACAGAAAAAAGTCTTTACTTCACTGATTACAATCCTTTGGAACAACTAAGAGGGTGGCAACCATTCATTCAAAATAATTAGGTATTGACACCACAACAAAAGACAGGAGACACTCACTGCTGAGTGTCTCCTGTCTTTTGTTAATAAAATCTAGCCACGCTAAACGTCTGTTAAACGACCCCTAGTTGTCCAGTTCAACTCAATGAAAGCCCTGCTGAGTCAGATACAGTTTATCGGCTTCATCCCGTGGGTGTACCCCCACGACAATACCCCCGCTCTTCAGACCCGATTCATACGCTTTCGCCGTTTCTTCGGGAATACCCGAATTTACTAAAGCTCCAATTAAACCACCGGCCAGCCCACCCGCTCCTGCACCGGCTAAGCCTGCCGCCAGCGGTCCCGCAATCAGTAAGCCTAAACCCGGCAACGCCAGCGTCGTGCCAATGGCCGCTATCGCTGCCGCCACCGCGCCCAGCGTACCCCCAATAGCGGAGCCTTTACCCGCTCCTTCCAGTGTTTTATCCGCTAAGGCTGAATCTTCAGTGTCACTCTTGTCAAAATGCTGTTTACGGGTTTCATCCGTCATGACAATGTTCACCTCATCTTTTGAAAAGCCATGCGATAAGAGCGAGTCATAAGCGGCTTCGGCCGCGTCTCGATCGGTAAAAATGGCTGTCATCATCGTGGATGATTCGGTAGAGGAGGAGCTGTTTAAGCTCCTATTGTCGGTTTGGCTCATCATGGCACTTGTTTGGTTTTGCTGCGTGAACCGACTAGAAAAGCCTAGTCGGTCACAAACCAACCTTGAAGCAGGAGCGAATGTTCGTACAATGTGAGCCAGTGGTCATCAGTAGTCAGCAGCTGGCGGGCACTGGATGGAGGCAAATGATGGCTTGCTTTTGAGTTTTGTAACATACTTGAGCTTGCCGAGTTATAGATGTAAATACATCTCCTTTCACTATAAATCCTTTCACTATAAACCTCCATCCGTATGGGTAACCTTTTGTATACAATCGCCGTGGTGCTGATTATTATTTGGCTATTAGGCTTCTTAGGGGTTTTGGGCGCTGGGATAGCGACAAGCGGACTCATCCACATTCTGTTAGTCATTGCCGTCATCGCCATTATTTTTCGGTTGATTCAAGGCCGAAGCGTTTAAAGCCTCGACAATCAAGTAAATGCCTGGGTACTTTCCACAAGTACCCAGGCATTTACTTGGTTGAGGATTGTGGCACTAATTGGGTCACTTTACAAGCGTTTAAGTAGATGCTACTAGCCAAGAATTGTTCTATTTACAAGAATGGAGATTAGAAATTATAACCTACATTAGACATAGCAAAAATACAATATCTGGACAGGCGTTTTTCGTCCAGTTAATTGCTTAGCCAAATGAACGATTATCGTGAGCAGAGAAGTTTTCTGCCGCTTGCTATTAATGCTTGAAAGCATTTGCAGATAGGTTTTTTTTGGGAAGGGGATATAGCAGTATTTAACGCCTTTTAACCGCTATCCCAACCCACGTGTCAGGGAACCTGTTTGATCAATCAACTTTCTTAATCTCGGTCGCACTGAGGGTGATGGTAAATTCACGCCGTTGACTGTTCCAGCAATGTACCCGCTGGCCATATTGACTGATCACCGGTACAGGCCAGTCAATATCAGCATTAGCGGCTTCTAACTCTTGAGCCGCCTTTGGGTTAATAAGCCTGACTAAGTCGTTCTGCATGAACTCGAGGTTTGTCTTCATTGCCTACCTTTGTTTTCTTGTAAAAGTCTTAAAACCAAGTGAATGAAATCAATTAGCATCCATTTTTTTTGCCCACTGAAAACCAACATCCTGCGGCAAAGGCTGAAAAAGCCACTAAACCAGCTAAGGTAATTTTAACCGGTTACATTTCTATGGCCGGAAAACTCGTTTTGCCCGCCAAGACAGTGGCTCATATAGGTGTCGATCTCGACCAAGCGTCCTTCAAAGTAGGCATGGACGAGGGTAAGCGCAAAGCAAAATCGCTGTATTTAGTACCACACAGTACAGAGGAGAAAACATTTACCTTCGAAAAAGCGGTTAAAAGTTATACTTTGGCCTTACCCTATATCTTGAAGAAAAGTAGGGTTGATTTCGTTTTAACGAAATACGATTTTATGATTCGACTTTTCGAGTATGAAAACACAACCGCCTTTGAACTAAAAGTAACTCCTGAAGCAGCGGCTGTCAAAGTACCTTACACTAGTAAGCCAAGAGGCCGAAAGCCCAGGTAGGCCTCTGATGCGAGTGATGTTTTTGAGCCCTGACTACTCAGGGCTTTTTTGTGTTTCCTATATAGAGAGGTTAAATGACCCTCTTGATCTTAACCCATTTTTGCTTCATTTCACAAAAATTCTTGTCGAACTGTCAACCTGGCAGATTCCACGTTAGGAAAATCAGTGGCGATTAAATTAGCTTTGCTTTGTCACATGGCTAGAATGGTCCTCTACATTTGTGACAAGTAGTACCCGTATTTTACCCTTTCCTCCTCTGTGCGGTCCGAGAATAAAGATCGAGCAGCCTTTATCCCATTTTACATATCATTTACGCTCATCCATTAACTGTAATATAGGGTACTGTTGACGGATTTATGTTGTGGCGACTGGATGTTGAATTGAGGGCCCAATTTCAACCCCTCGTTGGCGAAGGTATTTATATAAAGTTGTTTTTGAGATGTGTAATTCCCGAGCGATTTGTTCCACCGAGAATTTGTTCTCTTTATAAAGACTTTCAGCGATGCGGATTTTTTTGTTCCCCCACTTTGGTAAGCCCTTTACGATGACCGAGTAATTGACCCCGTCGACGGGCGGAGGCTAAACCCGCCAGGGTACGCTCCCGAATCACTTCCCGCCGGTTCGCCGGTGCGATCAAACTCGGCCAGACTTGCGAAAATGCGAAAAACGAGTCGACCCTGAGCCGTAGTCGTATCAATTAGATCGTTTAGGCTAACTAAGCCAATATGGTGCTGTTCGAGCAGCGTGACAATCTCGATTAGATGATTTAAATTTCGCCCCAGCCGATCCAGCTTCTAAATCATGAGCGTATCGCCTTCCCGGATAATTTCCAGGAGATTGCTCAATTCGGGCCGTTCCGCTTTAGAGCCACTGGCCTTTTCCTGATATATCTCTTAGCAGCCAGCTGCTTTAAGGGCATCTAGTTGAAGCGCCAGATTTTGATCTTGGCCGGGCCGCCGTTGCGGTGGAGACCCGGGCGTAGCCAAACTTCATGATACAATAGTGTCTTTCTCACGTCGTGGACGTGAATGTAAGCAATCCAGTTTCGATTCAGCAAGCAGGTTGTGAGCGTTGAAGATACACAATTATTAGGGCTGTTACCACATAAAGTTTGTGATAGAGCTCGTGCCTGTCATACCCAATTAAACGGTTATACTTTTTAGGCCAGAAATCGTACCAGCAAGGTTTTCCTTCTTTTAACGGATTATAAGAAAAATACAATTAGACTTATAAAAATGCTCGAGAATTTTAAGTAGTCTTTACGTTGGCAGAGTGTTATTTTATGCCTTGGATTATACTTTAAAATGGGGTAGTCATAAATCATGCTACCCTAACGGAACATTCTAGTTTTAGCTAAGAAGCAGAAGGCTTAATTTTACGGTGCATACACACTAGCCATCGACGGCAAACAACCTACGCTATGGCCCTCATTGAGCAGCTTTCCCGCCAACTGGACTTATCGCCAGCGTTTATAGATGAATTCTATAGCAGAGTCGTAACCATTCAGCTGGCCAAACAGGATTACTTTATTCAGCAGGGAAAAGTGGCCAACTTCATTGGTCTGGTCACCGAAGGGTCGTTGTTTTCCTCCACCCACACCCAGGACGGTCAGCAATCCGTGGATGATTTCTTTTTACCGGGTTCATTTGTGGCTTCCTACCGTAGCTTTCTCACCCGGTGCCCCTCACCGGGCAGTATTCAGGCCTATAGTTCTACTACCTTATATGCGATTTCCTACCCGACCTATAGCGCTATTGATCAATCGCTGGATTGGGTCAAATTCTTCAAATACATCAGTGAGGTGCTCTTCATTCGAAAATGCCTCAAAACAACGTCCTTAACGACCGAAACGGCCGCTCAGCGCTACGCTAAGCTGGTGGCTACCTATCCGCTGATTGAACAGCAATTTCCCCAGTATTTGATTGCCTCCTTTCTCAACGTTCGGCCCGAAACGCTGTCACGGCTGAAAAGTCTTGATCTACATCAAGGAAAAGCCCATCCCTAGCCGCCTACTTTTGAGCCATGAAAACAACGGCAGCACGAATCAGCTCGCTGGTTCTTTTAGCGATAACTACCTCCGCCAGCATGGCTCAGACGCAACTCCTTCGTAAAGACTTATTGCAGGTTCTATTAACCCAACAGCCCCTTTCCCAAATTGAGGTCAAACAAGTGACCATGCCGGTTGGCCAAACCGCTCCCAAGCATACGCATCCCTGTCCCGTGGTGGGGTATGTGGCCTCGGGCAGCGTGTTGTTTCAGATCGAAGGGGAAGAAAAGCGGGTGATCCAACGGGGCGAAGCATTCTACGAACCCAAAGACAAAGTGATCCTGCACTTTGACAATGACTCGGCCCACGAGCCGCTCACCTTTATTGCGGTCTACTTAAAGCAAGCCGATGAGGGCCTGATCCAGCTGGTCAAATAACGCCCAGCCTTCAACCCATGAACGCGTGGTTGGCCGCCACACATCCGACGCGTGAAAAAGACAGGGTTTAGGATGAGCAACGTGTAGGGGCCTTCCCCTAGCCATTCATCCCACCAATTCACGGCTTGTTTTTGGCAATTCATTCAGCCGTTTGGCCTGTTGAGCCGGATGGGTTTCGGTAGGGGAATGGGTCTGGCCTTGTTTTGTGCTCAATTAACGGCCGAGGCCAGGTAAATAGGGCCTCTACAATCCATGAATAAACTAGTTATTGCCCTGTTGTCACGGGGCCTGTTGGCAGCCGCCTGCAAAAAAGAGGGCTTAACCGGAGTTGCTCCAGGAGTAGATGAACTAACAGGTGGCATCCGGTAAGGCGGTAATCGCCCTATCGCATGTCGAAAACCCGAAGGGGTACGTCTGAAAGCGATTTCGTGGGAACGTTTTCTTCTTCTGGGCATTCACTCAAAAAACCAGGCGGTCATATCCAGATGGTCAATACAGTATCAATCACCTATAGCCGACATTACATACGTATGCAGATTAATCCGTTCAACCTAGCGCTACGAGTCTTTGTGATCGTCTGGCTGAGCGCCCTAGCCGCCTGTCAACCCCGAAAGACCGCAATACACCCATCCAAACCGGGTTGGACTCGCTTTACCAGCGCCAACTCGCCCTTACCCAATCCCCAGATTAATGCCTTAGCTATTGGCCAGCCTGACGTGGTCTGGATTGGCACAGCCGATGGTCTGGCCCGCTACAACGAAGCGCAGTGGACCCTTTTCACCAGCGCTAATTCCGCCCTGCCCTCGAATTTCATTCAGGCCCTCACCGTGCAGCCGGATGGAACCCTATGGGTCGGGACCAATAAAGGCCTGGCCAGGTTTGATGGAACCAGCTGGGTTGCTTATACCCCTACAAATTCTGTTTTGCCTGACCGGGCAGTGATGAGTTTAGCCTATGACCCGGTTAATCACCTGACCTGGGTGGGCACGGCCAAAGGTATTGTCTCGATCAACCCCGCTCAGAAATGGACCGTATTCGATGAACTGGATGGGGAGTTAGTGCTCTGTATGACGACCGACCATACGGGGGCTTTATGGGTAGGCACCCATGAGCCGTTTAGCTTCCGGGGCCGAATCAAACGATTCGATCAGGGCCAATGGACGACGTTTCCATTAGATCAGATGAGCTATGCATCCGCCTTTCCCTATGGTATCGCCGTCGCCAGCAACAATGCGGTTATCACGCTGCTGGCGGGTACGGTAGTGAATACGGCCTTGCGATTTACTGGAAGTGGTTGGACCGAGTTAAGCAAACCGTCGGGTGCGTTGGGCCTGCGGGCACTGGCCTTGCGGGGAGAAGAAGTGTGGGTCGGGGGAAATGTTCTTACCCAATTAGATGTACCGGCTGCATCGCCCATAGACATACCCGGCAATCGCTATGGAACCTTATCGATGGCGGTTGATTCAACGGGCGACTTGTGGTTGGGTAGCGCCGGGGGAGGATTGTGGGTGTACCACCCCTAATCCTGATTGACGGAATAAGAAAACCATTCACGAGCGATTGCAAGCCGCTATAACGCCCAACGGAAGCTTATCAAACATGGATGAACGGAGTACCCCTTTTAGTCTGACAGTCAGGTTATTTTATGTGACAATTCGTAAAATTTGAAATCGTTTATTGGACTTTTTGAAGATACGTATGCTACTGGAAACTTTAGTCAGAATCCAGTATGAATACCTATCTTAATGATTTATTAGGCTATAATAAAAAGAATACTCGACACCTATTCCGCTGGAAGGTCGTCGAAGCTTATCGAGCCGAACGCGTCCAGGCCTCCGAGCTGGAAGAAACCTTGGGCATCTCAAAAACGGAACTGCGCCGTCTTAACCGCAATTACTTTCGTTACCGTTTACTTCGCCTGTTATATCCTAAACATCGTCGTAAAGCCATGAAACGAGATGCTGATTATGTCAAAATGCTAGAGAAGAAACTGGCCGAAATGGAAAAGGAGAACCAGTTTTTGCGCCTACAAACGGAAGCCTACCAAACCGTTATTCAAATCGCGGAAGAACACGGGGCCGCCCGCGCGGTTTAATATCCCTATCATAAATAAGCCTGGCCGGTCCGCCGGTGCGGCCAGGCGGCCGAAAAATTAACTCGTCGCTACCCCTTAGTGGGCATGGAGTTGATTTGTAGACTGTTTCGGGGCCGCCCGTGCGGGCAGAGTACGTCAAGCCTGGTATGCGGCTACCCGGCGAAAAGAGAGAACAAGTTTTCAGACTGATGCTATCTTGCAGGAGGTCAGACGAATACGTCGTGAAGTTCCCGGTATGGGCACCCACAAGTTGCACAGTGAACTAAAGACCTTCTTGCTGCGGCACCGGATAAAGCTGGGCCGAGATCGGTTGCATCTGCTTTTGAAGGAGCACGGTATGTTGGCTAAAAAGAAGGCTAGTAAGGTGGCAACTACAGAGTCGAACCATCCGCACTATAAGTACCCTAACAAGGCTAAAGACTTGAAGCCTATTCGGATTAACGAGTTATGGGTGAGCGACTTGACTTATATAGCTGTTGGTGCCAACTATGCTTATTTGTACACCATTATGGATGCTTTTTCGCGAAAGATCGTTGGTTGGTCTCTACTAAAGACGATGCATGCCCAAGGGGCACTAAATGCCCTAAAAATGGCTCTATCTGCTCGCAAGGATATCAGTCAGCCACTCATCCATCATTCGGATCGAGGGGTTCAGTATTGTTCGTGGGCTTATGTACAGCGTTTACGGCAAGCCAATGCAACGATCAGCATGACCGAATCAGGTGATCCAAACGAGAATGCGATGGCTGAACGTGTACTTCGCTCATTAAAAGATGATTGTAAGTTGGCTCGTGGGTTTTCTTCTTTTTCAGCAGCAGAAGAAGCCGTGGAACGAGCGATTAATGCTTATAATATGGTTCGCCCGCATGCATCGCTGAATTATTTGACGCCCCATCAGATGCATCAACGTAAGCGAAAGCCCAAGCTTCGCTGGTACCCTTATAAAAAAGTACGGTACGGAAATGTACAATATGAGGGCGCTTTCCGGTGATTTTAATATCTGTCCAACTCAATCAGTAGCATACGCAAAAACAAAACCTGTCTTACATCATGTATGACAACTTGTTGACTTCATAGTAGCCCCTAAATTGGGGGTATTCAACAGGGCCTGAAACGAATCTATATCACTTTCAAAACGGTACTAGGTGAATCCAAACCCCACGCTGTTGTTAGGATCATAAAGAATGCTCAAGCTGACTACTCCATCAGAAAAATGCAATAATGGTTTTATCAATCTGTCCGATTGTCGATTGACTCCCTCTATCATTAATACAATTTTTAGTTAATACGTCTGAACCTGTAAAATGATTGCTGTGCCGAATAAATGGATGAGCTTAATTAGTAGTAGACATAACACGATCCGGTAAGCTTACGGCGGCTTTTCGACTAGCGCCGGTGTCTATTCCATCCAGCCCCTCACAGTGGGCAGAAGAAACGAGAATTCGCTGGACTTTACTCCATGGATCAATTGTATCGGGGGCGAGTGAGCCGCGCTAACGTTCACCAGGTTGTTAGCCTGCCGTGAAACATGTTCCACGGCGAGTGAATGCCCCGAATTAATAATCGTACGAATTTATCATCTTTAATAACTATAGAAATAGTTACTCGCGATAATGTTTAATTATCACGAGTAATCGTATCTTTGCTGAAACGATTACGTTTTGATCGAAATTAGTCGAAACACTAAGCGCTGAACCCCTTATCTCTTTCTAACCCATGAGCCAACCCGACAGTCCCCTCCAAACCGTAACGATCAGTCCCGTTGCTGAGCAAGGCTTGTCGCTAAGGGTCGATGATCAGATTCACCAGGAGGCCCGGGAATACCTGCGCGCAGGTCTGCAAGGTTCGGCCAATTCACACCGGGCGTTTATGACGGATCTCAAACAGTATTCAGCCTGGTGCCAGCAGAACGGCTATGAGCCAACGCCCCTGTCGGCCGTTGCCTTGGTCGAATACGTCACTTTCCTGGGGCGAACGCGTTCCTTCTTTACCATTCAACGGCACCTGGCTAGTATTGCCAAACTTCACCGCCAGCACCGAGTCGACTCGCCCACAACCGATGAGCAGTTTAAGGTCTTCATGAAAGGCTTTAAGCTCAAAAAGACCGTTCGGCAGAAGCAAGCCCCTGACTTTTCCCTCAAGCAGTTTCGTCAGGCGCTCGATGCCTTACCCCACACACCTACCGGTTTACGGAACCGGGCCATTTTGCTGCTGGGCTTCACGGGCGCTTTTCGACGCAGTGAGTTAGCTCAATTGGACGTCAATCATATTTTGATTGACGAGGCTGGCATGGTCATCCTGCTGGACCGATCCAAAACCAATCAATTCGGGGAAGTGGAAGAAAAAGCGGTGGCTTATGCTCAGGAAATAGAGTATTGTCCCATCGGTGCTCTTCAAGCCTGGCTGGCGGTTGTGGACCGTGAAGCGGGTCCTTTGTTTGTGAGGATTCGGAAAGGGGAACGAGTGACCGGTGATCGTCTTTCGGACGAGTGGGTGAACTTATTGGTTCAGCAACAACTGGGTGAACCCTTTACCGCCCACTCGCTTAGAGCTAGTTTTGTCACTATAGCTAAGGCAAATGGAGCGGATGATTTAGAAGTGATGAATCAAACCAAACATCGCACCACCACCATGATCCAACGCTATGATCGACGGCGCAACATCCGCAAGCACAATGCATCGGGTAAGCTAGGCCTTTAAGGGTGATCTTTACAGATCAATTCAGAAGCGTACCCGACGCCCTTTACTGGCCAGCTAGCGTAGGTAGAAAATTTGATGAAGGCGCAATGAGTCGAAATGTTGATGCAGCCAACTATAATAACGCCTTTTGTAACTTGTCAATTAGTTGACTAATTGACAAGTTACATACTTTACTAGTTAACTAGACGAGCTATACAATATTGTAAATCAGTAACTTATGCTTAACTATGTTTCTTGGACGTTGGGATGTAGCAGAATCAATGGTACCAAAATGCTTTAAGCTGAACGCTTCGGTTAAACGAATTCTTTGAGGCCATGGTCCGCCAATCCGGCCCCGCAGTGGCGCTGCTGATGTAATCGTTGAATTGACTAATTAGCCATAAACACTTGTCGTATGCCTCTCCAACTCATCGAACGTGACATCACCCAGTCCGAGCTGGAGCGTATGAACCTTGGCTTCGTCGAGCACGGCCTCGAACATGGCGTCGAGCCCTTTGTTCAAACCCGCTACGGCTATGCGGTTGTGGATGAGGGCCGATTTGTGGGCTGTATCTGCGGGTTGACCAGCAGTGACACCTGGTTTAACATCAC